>NZ_JASHAX010000002.1:0-347137 GCF_047464945.1 Streptococcus mitis
AATCAGCAAGCACATCGGCATCTGAGTCAGCGTCAACAAGTGCATCAGCCTCAGCAAGCACAAGCGCATCTGAATCGGCATCAACAAGTGCGTCAGAATCAGCAAGCACATCAGCTTCTGAGTCAGCGTCAACAAGTGCATCAGCCTCAGCAAGCACAAGCGCATCTGAATCGGCATCAACAAGTGCGTCAGAATCAGCAAGCACAAGCGCTTCTGAGTCAGCATCAACAAGTGCGTCAGAGTCAGCAAGTACATCAGCTTCTGAGTCAGCATCAACAAGTGCAAGCCAATCAGCAAGCACAAGCGCTTCTGAGTCAGCGTCAACAAGTGCAAGCCAATCAGCAAGCACATCGGCATCTGAATCAGCATCAACAAGTGCGTCAGAATCAGCAAGCACATCAGCTTCTGAGTCAGCGTCAACAAGTGCAAGCCAATCAGCAAGCACATCAGCTTCAGAATCAGCAAGCACAAGCGCATCTGAATCGGCATCAACAAGTGCGAGCCAATCAGCAAGCACCTCAGCGTCTGAATCAGCATCAACAAGTGCAAGCCAATCAGCAAGCACATCAGCTTCTGAGTCAGCATCGACAAGTGCGAGCCAATCAGCAAGCACATCGGCATCTGAGTCAGCGTCAACAAGTGCGTCAGCTTCAGCAAGCACATCAGCTTCTGAATCGGCATCAACAAGTGCGTCAGAATCAGCAAGCACATCAGCTTCTGAGTCAGCATCAACAAGTGCGTCAGAGTCAGCAAGTACATCAGCTTCTGAGTCAGCATCAACAAGTGCAAGCCAATCAGCAAGCACAAGCGCTTCTGAGTCAGCGTCAACAAGTGCAAGCCAATCAGCAAGCACATCGGCCTCTGAATCAGCGTCAACAAGTGCGTCAGCTTCAGCAAGCACATCAGCTTCTGAATCAGCATCAACAAGTGCATCAGAATCAGCAAGCACAAGCGCGTCAGCTTCAGCATCAACAAGCGCGTCAGCTTCAGCAAGCACAAGTGCCTCTGAGTCAGCATCAACAAGTGCATCAGAATCAGCAAGCACAAGTGCCTCTGAGTCAGCGTCAACAAGCGCGTCAGAATCAGCAAGCACAAGCGCTTCTGAGTCAGCGTCAACAAGTGCGTCAGCTTCAGCAAGCACAAGTGCCTCTGAGTCAGCATCAACAAGCGCGTCAGCTTCAGCAAGCACATCAGCTTCTGAATCAGCATCAACAAGTGCATCAGAATCAGCAAGCACAAGTGCCTCTGAGTCAGCATCAACAAGCGCGTCAGCTTCAGCAAGCACATCAGCTTCTGAATCAGCATCAACAAGTGCATCAGAATCAGCAAGCACAAGCGCGTCAGAGTCAGCGTCAACAAGTGCCTCTGAGTCAGCATCAACAAGCGCGTCAGAATCAGCAAGCACAAGCGCTTCTGAGTCAGCGTCAACAAGTGCGTCAGCTTCAGCAAGCACATCAGCTTCTGAGTCAGCATCAACAAGTGCCTCTGAGTCAGCATCAACAAGCGCGTCAGCTTCAGCAAGCACATCAGCTTCTGAATCAGCATCAACAAGTGCATCAGCCTCAGCAAGCACATCACCTTCTGAGTCAGCGTCAACAAGTGTATCAGCTTCAGTAAGCACATCAGTCTCTGAATCAGCATCAACAAGTACGTCAACTTCAGCAAGTACAAGTGCCTCTGAATCAGCATCAACAAGTGCATCGGTATCAGCAAGCACAAGCGCTTCTGAGTTAGCGTCAACAAGTGCATCGGCATCAGCAAGCACATCAGCCTCTGAACCAGCATCAACAAGTGCGTCAGCTTCAGACAGCGTATCGGCATCAGCAAACACATTATCTTCTGAAACACCATCAGAATCAGCAGGTAAGTCAAGACAGCAATTGCCAAATACAGGTACAGAAGCTTCCAAATCATCTGTACTCCTTGGAGCTTTGGCAGCTGTGACTGGTTTAGGTTTGTTTGCGAAACGCCGTAAACGTGATGATGAAGAATAATCGGATTAAAAATACATAGGAAGTATTATTATTTCGATTTATGAAAAATCCCTTGGATGAAAAATCATCCAGGGGATTTTTTGCATTATTTCGTCGTAAATGTCCACTAATGATCGATAGTTGTATTCGCATTTTTCCTGTACGATTGTAACCTATGGTAAACAAGACTTTAAGACCTCATTTTACTTGTTGATTAATATCCTTGAAGAAATAAAACTCCATCGGCATGACTTTGAATCGTATATGATTATCTTTCCAATTCGTTAATTGTATGTAAATTTATTAATTTTCAATTCTGGGATAGCCTTGATATTTCTATGTAAGTTACTTTTATTATAAGAGTATTTGTGGTAAGATGTATATAGCAAGAGAACACTATATAGTCTCTCTATATGAAGGGTAAATAACACTAAATTTGTATAAAAGTTTTCGTTAGATGACTACTTATTCATGTTGTAGTCACACTGATAGATATAGTCAATTTAGTTGGAAGGGGAAAGTTTTAATTGATATCTGGAAAATTCTGTTTATTTTCACATAAAAATAAGCAACACCAACGTTATTTCCAATTCTTACCTGATGGTCAGATTAGAGATATTGGTGGAACAGGTCATGATAATGAGCGGTTTTGGAAATTAGAAGATCATAAACTTAAATTATATTCTAAGTCAGAGCAACTAACAGCAGTTTTTGAGTGTTGCTATGAAGAAGTAGGCCATTCCTACTGGGAAGGATTACATCAGGAAACGATTCCCTTGGAAATACGAATATATGATTCACGTTCGGACTTATTTGATTACCTGACAAAATATACTAGTCGCTATTTGATTGATTACGGAGCCTTAATAGTAGGGAAACATACGTATGGCATTCCACAATTAATTGACTATGATCACGGAGGTCAAGTTATAATTGGTGATTATTGTTCTATTGGGCATAATGTTCAATTTATAACCGCAAATCATGATTTAGAGTTGATTACAACCTATCCATTCAAGAGTTTAGAGGTATTTTACACGGATGAGTCATTGCAGATGACTGATGACCATATTTTGAAAAGTCCAACTCGAGTTGGTAATGATGTTTGGATTGGAAACAATGCTCAAATCATGGCTGGGGTAACTATTGGAGATGGTGCAGTCATAGCAGCAGGGGCTCTGGTGACCAAGGATGTAGAACCATATGCTGTTGTAGGAGGCAATCCAGCCAAAGTGATTCGTTATCGTATAGCAGAACCTACTTTCCGTGAACAGATGTTAGAAATTGCGTGGTGGAATTGGCCAGAAGACATTATTTCTGAACGATTGGATAAAATCATGAGTAAGGATATATCAGGATTTATAAAAGAATACTTACCAAATGCAGGGGAAGTTAAATGTGATTAATCTGTTATTAGAAATATTAGAATTGATTTAGGGCATATCTTAAAAAATGCGTACTGTACTGAAATCGACTTTGTTTTTTATATAATGCATCAGAAAAGGAGTATATGATTAAAATGATGGAAAAAATAAGTGTTATTGTTCCTGTTTATATGTCAGAACTATATCTTGAAAAATGCTTGGATAGTATCGTTCAACAAACTTATCAAAATCTTGAAATTATTTTGATTAATGATGGCTCAACAGATGGTTCAGCAGCAATCTGTCAACGTTATCAAAATCAAGATGAACGTGTTAAAGTCTATCATAAAAGAAACGGGGGAGTTTCTTCTAGCCGCAATCGTGCCTTGGAAGTTGTAACTGGGGATTATATCGTTTTTGTAGATAATGATGACTGGTTGGAGTTGGATCATATCCAAAATCTTTATGTTTTATTGAAAAAAACAGATGCAGATATTGCAATCGGAAACTTTACTCAATTTTTGGATGATCAAGCTAGTTTTTTGATTCATGTAGGAGCAGATGATTATTTTGAGCAGACTTATACGCCATTTGAATGGTTTAACCGTCAATATGATAGTAAGTATAATTTTAGTCAATGCTTCACAGTTCCGTGGGCGAAGTTATACAAGACAGAGCTGTTTAAGGATATTGTATATCCAACAGATAAAAGTGTAGAGGATGATTACACAACTTATAAAGTTTATCTTCAGGCAGATAAAATTGCTTTTATGAATAGGGCTATTTATATCCATAGAAAACGTTCTACAAGTGTTACAAGGACAGTCAATCTTGCAGATGTATATCCCTTAAAGAGTATTGAAGAACGTATGACTATTCTCCAATTAATTGGAGCTCCTCAGGAGTTATTAGATAGAGAAATTCAAGCTTATAAATGGCGATTATCTATTCATGAAGAAGAAACTCTTAAACATGGAGACGTGGAATCTTACCAACAAATTTTGGTCAAAAAAGCAATTGCAGCTAAATATTTTGAAGGTTAGTCAAACACATTTTACAAATTTGTTTTTCTCTATTTTTAGATAGAAAAAGTGGCCGATACTCAAAAATTAGAATGTTATCTAATTTTTGATATGGGTCGCTTTTTACGTTTATTAGATAGCTATTCTAAAATAATAAGGCTAATTACATCAATAGATTCCTAAAAGATACTGGATATGCATATAGACGAGTCATTTTTTAGATGTCTGAGATGAATTAAAAATTTATCTTTAGGATTGATCATTCGAAAATGTTATTGTATAACTGCAGTAAGATTATAAGGCTAAATATTTTAAATTATTTAGCTTGTATTTGTGCATGATTATTTAATTCGGGAAGTAATTATAATTTAGTGCGGTATGAACGATACTATCAATGAAATAAATATATTTTTTTAATTTAGAAATTCCTTAATAGCTTAAAAAAAAGCAAAAAAATGTTATAATGGTAAGAAAGGAGAACGAGCTCATGAATGAAAAAATTACGGTAATTGTGCCAGTTTATAATGTTGAACATTATCTAGATAAATGTTTGGATAGTTTAATTAACCAAACTTATAAAAATCTTGAAATTATCGTTATCAATGATGGCTCTACAGATAATTCGGGGATAATTTGTCAAGAGTATGCACAAAAAGATAATCGGATTATTTACATTGAAAAAGAAAATGGTGGGCAATCTGAAGCACGGAATATGGGCTTGGATCGAATGACAGGATCTTATGTGACCTTTGTTGATTCAGATGATTGGGTTGAACCGAATTATGTAGAAGTTTTATATAAGAAATTACTTGAGTATTGTGCAGATATCGCGGTTGGAAATTATTACTCATATAATGAGCAGGAAGGGATATTCTACTTCCATATATTTGGAAATTCCTATTATGAGAAAGTGTATGATAATGTCTCTATTTTTGAAAATTTTTATGAATCAGAACATATGAAGAATTTTGCTTTGATTTGTGTTGGTGGAAAGCTTTATAAAGCAGATTTATTTAGGGAGCTACGTTTTGAAGTAGGTAAATTAGGTGAAGATGGATATCTCAATCAAAAGATTTATTTACTTGCAGAAAAGACGATCTATTTGAATGCAGGTTTATATGCTTACCGCCAGAGAGAAGGAAGTAGTTCTAGGTCGTGGACTGAAAAGTGGATGCATGCTTTAGTAGATGCGATGTCGGAACGTATTACTTTACTAGCTAGTTTAGGCTATCCTTTAGAAAAGCACTTGGCAGTTTATAGTAAAATGTTAGATAGCGCACTATCTAATGGTCAAGCTAGTACCTTATCGGATACTAATACATACAAAGACCTTGCTGCTAAAAAAATGGTTTTAAGTCAATTAACTACTGAAAAGACAATAGATAAAACAGCTGTTGTCCTCGCAGCTAACTATGCCTATGCAGAGCAGGTCGTGACGACTATTAAGTCTATCTGTTATCATAATCGCTCGATTCGGTTTTATCTGATTAATAGTGATTTTCCTAATGAATGGTTTAAACAATTAAACAAGCGATTAGAAGTATATGACTCAGAGATTATCAATTGTCGGGTAACTTCTGAGCAAATTTCGCGTTATAAAACAGATATTAGTTACACAGTATTTTTGCGTTATTTTATATCTGATTTCGTGAAAGAAGATAAGGCTCTTTATTTAGACTGTGATTTGATTGTAACTAAAAATTTGGATAACTTATTTGAAATAGATTTGCAAGACTATCCATTAGCAGCTGTTCGAGATTATGGAGGAAGAGTATACTATGGTAGGGAGATATTCAATGCGGGTGTTTTATTAATCAACAATCGTTTGTGGAAACAAGAAAATATGTCCCAACGCTTGATAGATTTGACAAATGAGTGGCATGATAAGGTAGATCAAGCGGATCAGAGTATTTTAAATATGCTCTTTGAAAATAGATGGATAGAGATGGAATTTGATAATAACCATGTTGTGATTCATAAGCAATTCACAGACTATGAGTTACCAGCAGGTCAAGATTATCCTGGTATTATCCACTATCTCTCGCATAGAAAACCGTGGTTTGATTTAGCTGCGCAGACCTATCGTGATGTTTGGTGGTATTATCATAGTCTCGAATGGACAGAGTTAGGAAAAAATCATCATTTACACCCATTACAAAAATCACATATCTATCCTATCAGAGAGCCGCTTACTTGTTTAATTTATACGTCTTCAGATCAGATTGAACAAATTGATACATTGATTCAATCCTTGCCTAATATTCAATTTAAGATTGCGGCTAGAGTGATGGTCAGTGATCGTTTGAAACAATTGTTGGTTTATCCAAATGTAACTGTTTATGCTGGAATTAATTATTTAGTAGAACTAGATCAAGAATTAATTGAGACTAGTCAGGTGCTTTTAGACATTAATCATGGTGAAAAAACAGAGGAAATGTTAGATCAATTTTCAGAAAGAGGAAAGTTGATTTTAGCTTTTGAGAATACAAAATATCGTGAAGTTGGACAGATAACCTACAAAGTAGAACAAGTTCAAGAAATGATTGAGAAATTAAGAGAAGTGGAAGATAAACATGGATTTTAAAGATTCTGTAAAGTTATTAGGAGATTTTTATCATATAGAGATTTCTCCTACTAGTACTATTGAACTAGGAACAGATGTTACATTTCGTTCATTTGTAAGTTTAGAAGTAGCTAATAATGCTAAATTAACACTAGGAAATAGGGTTTTCTTTAATGACCATTGTACGATTCGTTGTGGCAAAGAAATTGAAATTGGTAAGGATACCATGTTTGGAGATGGGGTAAGGATTTTTGACCATAATCATAAATACTCAAATTACCATATCGAAAAAATTCAATTTACTGCTGATAAAATAACGATAGGAAAAAATTGCTGGATTGGAACCAATGTTGTCATTTTAAAAGGGGTGACGATTGGAGATAATGTCATTATTGGAGCAAATGCCCTAATTTATAAAGATATACCAGCTAATTCTATCGTTACTTCTCAGGAGGATTTAAAAATCATTCCTAGGAACCAACACCAATTTCATGTTTTTACTTTAACAGCTTCAGATACTTTAGAAAATCTAGACTATCTTGTTCAGAATCTTCCAGAGGTAGCTTTCCATATAGCAGCTAAAACAAATATTTCGGATTATCTTGAAAGTTTCAATCGTTATGAGAACGTGAATATATACACAAATGTTCATCATGATGATATTATTGAGGACTTGTTGAAGAAATCAGATATTTATTTAGATATTAACCATTGGGGAGAGGTGGATGGTATTGTTAATAGAGCAATAGAACAGAATAAGCCTGTTTATGCTTTTGAAAATACCAATCATGATTCAAGTGGATTTAGTAAAGTTTTTCGACAAGAAGATGCAAATGGAATGGTGTCAGAAATAAAAAAATTTTTAGAAGGTTCTCTTATTTTTGAATAAGTGTCTGGATATTAGTTTAATTGGATCTTCGATTGTTACTTATGTTGTATGCAAGTTTAATTAAATAAGATTAATAACCGCAATGGAAAAATTGAGATCAAATTAGGAATTATTTATCTTATTAATTTTATGATATTCATTTTCAAAAATGATATCAATTGGAACAAAAAAATATAGGAGTGATAGATGAATAAAAAAGCAATTGTACTTGCAGGAGATTATGGTTATATTCGTCAGATTGAAACAACCTTGAAATCTATTTGTTATCATAATAGTGATATCAAAGTTTATATTTTTAATCAGGATATTCCACAAGAATGGTTTATTTCTACTAGGGAAAAAATGTCATATCGCAATAGTGATATAGTAGATATCAAGATGTTTCAAGGTAATATGCAAAGTTGGAGGCTACCTCCAGTAGGACAGCATATTAATTTTATGACTTATGCTCGTTATTTTATTCCAAGTTTTGTTTCAGAAGATATTGTTTTATACCTAGATTGTGACTTGGTAGTTACTCGTGATTTGACCGAGTTGTTTTCTATAGATTTAACTGATAAACCTTTAGCTGCGGCTAAAGTAATCTATGGTTTAGAAGATAGATTTAATGCGGGGGTCCTATTGATTAATAATGCTTATTGGAAGGAAAATTCAATTCAGCAGAAATTAATCGACATTACCGAAAGTGAGCATGAACATTTACCTGAGGCAGATCAAACTGTTTTGAATATCGTAATTGGTAAAAATTATGTACTACTAGATGATGTTTATAATTTTCAGATTGGATATGACCAAGTAGCTGATAATAGAGAACAATATTTTATTTTTGATATACCATTATCTCCACTCCCTGCTATTATTCATTATCTATCAGCTGATAAACCTTGGAAAACTTATTCAGCTGGTCGTTTACGAGAAGTTTGGTGGCAATATAATCAATTAGAATGGGCTCAAATTAATAGTCAGGAAGAATTAATTGTAAAAGAATATCAACATCAAGCATTGATTATTACAGGTAGTCAGCAATTGGAACAAATTGATTATTTAGCTAAAAATTTACCTGATTATGAAATTCATGTTTTAGCTTTTACAGAAATGGGAGAAATTCTTAGAAGTTTAGCTAGTTATGAGAATATTAAACTTCATCCAACTGTCATGAAGTGGACATGCCAGAAAATGATTGAAGAATGTGATGTTTATTTAGATATTAATCATGAATTTAAATTTCCTGATATTTTAGAATTGGTGCAAGAGGCTAAGAAAACAATTCTAACATTTGATAATGTAGCTAATTCGTATCATGTGGATCAAATGTTTTCACATGATAAACCTCAAGACATGGTGGATTTTTTAAAAAATATCAAATAAAACGTAATTTTTATTATCACGGAAAACTATAAAGTGCAACATATATCTTTCTTTTATACTTTGCTAAATTGAATATATATTTGCATGAATTTCATAAAGTGATTTAGGTATTAAGAGAAATAAGTATCGACAGTGAGCTTAGGTAAAATTGCAGAGGATATTTACTGGATGTGGAAAATACTCCTAAAGGCTTCACAGCTTGTCTATTCAAATAGTTATATTTATTGGTATCGTGTTGGTTTGAATGGTACTTTATCGAATACATGGAGTGAAAAGCGTATATGTGATGAAATCGAGGTTAGGGAAGAAAAGCTAGCTATTTTAGCAAGTTTGAATTATGACTTGACCAATCGTATTTTGATTTATAAAAATAGATTACAAAGAGTAGTAGCAAAATTAGAAGAACAAAATATGCAGTGTACAGAGATTTATAGAAGGATGATGGGAAAATTATCTTTACTTCCGTAAATATTAATAAGAAATAAAATAATACAATATGAAATTACATTTAACAAATCTATACGGTATGGCTGGTGATAGTACTGTTATTCTAGCCCAAAATGCCGTGCAAAAAATAGCAAGTCAGCTAGGATTTAGAGAAGTTGGTATTTATTTTTACAATATTGCTTCAGATAGTCCATCCGAAATGAATAAGCGTATGGATGGCATTATGGCCAGTATCTCTATTGGTGATATCTTAGTCTTTCAGTCTCCTACTTGGAATGGTTTTGAGTTTGATCGAGTCTTGTTTGATAAACTGAAGGATATGCAGGTGAAAATTGTTTGCTTTATTCATGATGTTGTTCCTCTCATGTTTGATAGTAACTATTATCTTATGAAGGAATATATGTATATGTATAATCTATCAGATGTTTTAATCGTCCCATCAGAGAGGATGAAAGAACGCTTGATGGAAGAAGGCTTGACAACTAAGAAAATCCTCGTTCAAGGGATGTGGGATCATCCTCATGATTTATCCTTATATACCCCAGAGTTTAAAAAAGCACTCTTTTTTGCTGGAAGTTTAGAGCGTTTTCCAGACTTACAAAATTGGTCTCAAGATACGCCCTTAAAAGTATTTTCAAATAAAGGAGAGGCTAGTTCTAGTGCTAGAAATCTTAGTATTGAAGGATGGAAAAAAGACGAGGAACTGTTGTTAGAATTATCAAAAGGTGGATTTGGTCTTGTCTGGGGAACGCATCAAAATGATGGAGAAAGCAACCAATATTACACCCTGAATATATCTCATAAGGTTAGTACCTATCTGACAGCTGGGATACCAGTCATTGTACCAAGTAGTCTATCAACTGCTAAATTTATAGTAGATCAGGGCTTGGGCTTTGTGGCAGATAGCTTAGAAGAGGTTCATGAGATAGTTGATAAAATGAATTTACAAGAATATCAAGAAATGACGAATCGTATAAAGACTTTTAGTTATTTGCTAAAAGAGGGTTATTTCACTAAAAAGTTATTGGTAGATGCAATCTATCACTTAGGAATTGATTAAGAGAACAAGATGATTAAAACAATTGTATTAGCTGGTGATCGTAATTACACCACGCAGTTAGAAACAACCATAAAATCTATTCTATACCACAATAGAGACGTTAAGATTTATATTTTAAATCAAGATATTATTCCAGATTGGTTTCGCAAACCACGAAAAATAGCTCGAATGTTAGGTAGTGATATTATCGATGTTAAACTTCCTGAACAAACTGTGTTTCAAGATTGGGAAAAGCAAGATCACATTAGTTCAATTGCCTACGCTAGATTTTTTATTCCAGAGTATGTCCCAGAAGATAAGGTTTTATATTTAGACAGTGATTTGATTGTGAATACTTCTTTGGAGAAATTATTTAGTATTGATTTAGAGAACAGACTACTCGCAGCAGTTAAAGATACAGATGGAATTACATTTAATACGGGTGTTTTGTTAATCAATAATGAAAAATGGAGACAAGAGAAATTAAAAGAACGGCTAATTGAACAGTCTGTTGTAACAATTAAGGAAGTTAAAGAAGGTAATTTTGAGAATTTTAATGGCGATCAAACGATTCTGAATCAGGTTTGTTCTAGTCAATGGTTAGAGCTAAATCGAATTTATAATCTACAGGTAGGGCATGATATTGTGGCTTTGTATAATAATTGGCAGGGGCATTTAGCTTTTAATGACAAACCAGTGGTGATTCATTTTACAACCTTCAGAAAACCTTGGACTACTTTGATAGCTAACCGCTACCGTGATTTATGGTGGGAATTTCATGATTTGGAATGGACTAAAATTTTACAACATCATATAGGGGAGTTTGAACTGACATCGTCTTTAGATAAGGAATTTTCTTGTTTAACTTTGACAAATTCCCAAGATTTAGAAGGAATAGAAGAGTTAGTCACGGCTTTACCAGATGTGGTATTTCATATTGCTGCTTGGACGGATATGGGTGATAAGCTAACAAAATTAGCTGTATATGATAATGTGAGATTGCATCCACAGATTGTTCCACCGGTCTTAGATAAGCTGAAAAAGTCAACAAATCTATATTTGGATATCAATCATGGTAGTGCAGATGAGAACTTTTTAAAATCTTTGAAGGGACAGGACAAAACGCTATTAGCTTTTCAATCGACTCATCACGGAGATTTAGGACAAATCGTTTTTGAAAATGGGAAAGTTTCATTTATGATTGATGCAATTAAAGATCTTAAGAAAAATGGACATCTGACCTGTTTTCGACAACTTCCAAGTTTAACTTGTTTGACGTTTACCGCTTCTCAGGATATTGAGCAACTGGATTACTTGGCTGAACAGCTACCCAATGTTGTTTTTCAAGTTGCAGCTTGGACAAGTATGGGGCCAAAATTATATGATTTATCTAATCGCTATCCCAATATTCAACTTTATCCAGCAATTTCAAGAGATAAGTTAGAAGAATTGAAGGGAAATATGGATGCATACTTAGATATCAATTTGGTGAGTTCAACGGCTGATATCGTTTCAGAAATGACTCGTCTATCTAAACCGATACTAGCTTTTTATAAATCTCAAAATGGGAATAATGGTCAAAGATTGTATTCAAGTGAACATCCTGAAAGAATGTTGGCTGATTTACAGAAATTAATAAATAATGAAATTCTAGGGAAACAGCTGGATTCGATTCAAGTAAAAGGGATAGATGAAACCTTAGATTATATTATTGAGAACAAGTCTTCTTTGGTCCGTTTTGGAGATGGAGAAATTAATATGCTTGCAGGGCATTCGATTCCATATCAGGATTATGATGAAGAGTTGGTCTCAATCATGAGAGATATTATCGGCCAGGAAAGTAGAGAAGAATTAGTAGTGTGCCTTCCTGATGCCTTTACAGATCGTTTCAGATTTACATCGTGGGCGATTCCATTTTGGAAAGATCATATGGATCATTATATGGATTTTTACAGAGAGTTATGTAGTGATTCATGGTATGGCTCAACCTTTGTATCTCGACCTTATATCGATTTTGAAGACAAGAGTCAAGCTAAAGCTCAATTTGAAAAATTGAAAAGTATTTGGGAAAAACGTGACTTACTGATAGTTGAAGGTGCAACTTCTCGTTCAGGTGTCGGAAATGATTTGTTTGCTGAAGCAAATTCTATTAAACGGATTATTTGTCCTTCTCATAGTGCTTTTTCTAGAGTTCATGAAATTGAACAAGAAATTGAAAAACATGCGGCTGGTCGCTTGATTTTATGTATGTTAGGTCCTACAGCAAAAGTTTTAGCTTATCATTTAAGTCAAAAAGGTCATCAGGTATTGGATATCGGTCATATTGATTCAGAATATGAGTGGATGAAGATGGGGGCTAAAACTAAGGTTAAATTTTCACATAAGCATACAGCAGAGTATAATTTCGACCAAGATATTGAATTTATTGAGGATGAAACCTATAATAGTCAGATTGTTGCTGATTTGTCTAGATAGAAAATATGGATGGAGTATAAGTGGAAGAATTAATTACTGTTATTGTGCCTGTTTACAATGTAGAAGATTTTATTGATATGTGTTTAGATAGTCTATCTAAACAGACTTATAAACTTTTTGAAGTGCTGATGGTGAATGATGGTTCTACAGATAATTCAGGGACCATTTGTAAGGAGTACGCTGTTCGTGATAGTCGGTTTTATTATCTTGAAAAAGAGAATGGAGGACTTTCAGATGCTCGTAACTTTGGTCTTGAACACTCAAAAGGAGCTTACATTACATTTGTCGATTCTGATGATTGGGTTAGTGATACATATCTTTTTGATCTATATGAAGCACTAACTAGAGAGAATGCTGATATTTCATCAGCAAGCTATGTAAAGTATAATGTGGCAGAAGCGATGTATTATTTTCATATATTTGAAGATGATTACTATGAAAGAATTTTTACTTCTGAGGAATTGATAAGAGAATTACCAAATTTAGAAAATGCAGAGTTGTCTTACTATACCAGTTGGGGAAAACTATTTAGGAAAAACTTATTTGAACATGTTCATTTTCCAAAAGGAAAGTTAATAGAGGACACCAGAACGAATATTAAGTTATTCTTAGAGTCATCAAAAGTGATTTATATTAACAAAGGTTTATATTTCTACCGTGTTAGAGAAGGGTCTATTATACAAAGTGTTACAGAAAATTTACTAGAGGATGTTTTTGATGCTTTAGTTGAACGAATTTGTATTGTGAGTATGAGTGGTTTGTATTCAGATTCATATAGATATTCTCTATTATCTCATTTAGAGGGTAGATGTGCTCAAGCGAGAGATAGTGGTTTAGAGCATTCTGAAATTTACAGAAGATATATAGAAATGATTCATTTAATTAAACGAACTGTATAGAAAGGAGACGAAATGTTAGAAAATAAGAAGGCAGTAGCATTTGCAGGTGATTATGCTTATATTCGACAAATCGAAACAGCTATGAAATCAATCTGTAGACACAATAGTGGCTTGAAAATTTATGTACTAAACAAAGACATTCCTCAAGAATGGTTCAATAGATTACGAATGTATATTCAAGAGATGGGAGGAGACTTGATTGATTGCAAGCTTATTGGGCGACAGTTCCAAATGAATTGGTCAAATAAACTGCCTCATATCAATCATATGACATTTGCCCGTTATTATATTCCAGATTTTGTAACAGAAGATAAAGTTCTTTATCTTGATAGTGATCTGGTTGTGACTGGTGATTTGACTCCTCTATTTGAATTAGATTTAGGTGAGAATTATCTGGCAGCGGCTCGTTCTTGCTTTGGAGCTGGAGTTGGCTTCAATGCTGGGGTTTTGTTGATTAACAACAAAAAATGGAAATTAGATAATATTCGTCAGCAGTTAGTTGAATTAACTGAGAAAGAACATGAAAATGTGGGAGAAGGAGATCAGTCTATTCTTAATATTCTTTTTCAAAATAGTTGTTACCAGCTAGAAGATACATATAATTTTCAAATAGGTTTTGATGCTGGTGCAGCTGAAAAGAATCATGCTTTTATTTTTGAAATTCCACTGACTCCTCTTCCTAAAATTTTGCACTATATTTCTCCTGATAAACCGTGGAAGCAGTTTTCTGTTGGACGTCTGAGAGAAGAGTGGTGGAAATACTCTTTTATGGAATGGAGTTATATAGTATCTAGCTGGAAAGAAAAGGGGATATTTTATTCTGCAGATATTTATAAACCAGCATTAACTTGTATGAATTTAACCAATTCTTGGTGTGTAGAAAAAATTGATTATCTAGTTGAACAATTACCAGAAGTGCATTTTTATATTGCTGCTCATACTTTTATGTCGGATGAATTAAAGAGATTATCTAAGTATCAAAATGTGACACTTTATCCTAATTCTTTTCCTATTTTGGTAGAAAAACTTCTGAAGAATTCAGATATTTATTTGGATTTGAATTTAGATCAGAAACTAGTATATGTTTATGATTTGGTGAAGAAATACAATAAGCCCATGCTTAGTTTTGAAAGTAGTCGCTATCAAGAACTAACGGATGATTGTTATGCAGGACTCTATTCAGATAAAAAACCAGAAGATTTAGTAGAAGCAATTAAGCTTTATATGAGAGAAAGAAAACTATGAGAAAATCTATTGTACTAGCTGCGGATAATGCTTATCTTATTCCTTTGGAAACGACAATAAAGTCTGTATTGTATCATAATAGAGATGTTGATTTTTATATTTTGAATAGTGATATAGCTCCTGAATGGTTCAAATTATTGGGGAGAAAAATGGAAGTTGTGAATTCTACTATTCACAATGTACACTTGAATAAAGAACTTTTTGAAGGCTATAAAACAGGACCACATTTAAATTACGCTTCATACTTTAGATTTTTTGCGACAGAAGTAGTTGATTCTGATAGGGTATTGTATCTGGATTCAGATATCATTGTAACAAAGGATTTAAACTCTCTCTTTAAAATCGATTTTAAGGGATATTATATTGGAGCCGTTGATGATGTTTATGCCTATGAGGGACGGAAATCTGGATTTAATTCTGGAGTTTTGCTAATGGATGTTGCAAAATGGAAAGAACATTCCATAGTTAATCGTTTATTGGAATTAGCTGCAGAGAAGAATCAAGCTGTTCATCTTGGGGATCAGAGTATTTTAAATATTTACTTTGAGGATAACTGGCTAGCATTAGATGAAACATATAATTATATGGTTGGTGTTGATACTTTTCGTCTGGCTCAGGAATGTGAACGGCTAGATGATAATCCACCTGTCATTGTTCATTTTGCTAGTCATGATAAACCATGGAATACATATAGTATATCTAGACTACGTGAGCTATGGTGGGCTTATAGAGATTTGGATTGGTCAGAGATTGCTTTTAAACGTTCTAGTTTAAATTACTTTGAAAGAAGTAATCAGTCGCAAAAACAGGCTATGGTTGTAACTTGGGAGGCTGATATATATAATTTAGAGTATTTACTAAAGAGTTTACCTGACTGGCATATTCATGTTGCAGCACCTGTTTTTTGTATTGATTCTCTGACCAAGTTATCTAGTTACACCAACATGACCTTGTATCAATCCATTATTCTTCAGAGAATTGACTGGTTATTAGATGATTCCAGCGTTTATTTGGATATTAATCGGGGTGGAGAAGTTTTAAATGTAGTTACAAGAGCAAAAGAAAGAGGCAAGAAAATATTTGCTTTTGATACTACTAGGAAGTTCTCAGATGATAGTATTTATGATGGTATTTTTTCTATAGATAGGCCAGAAGAAATGGTGAAAGCTATAAAGTATTTGAAAGACTAATGGTAAGTTGAGTACAAATTTAAATTTTGACAAGATTCAGATTACGATTCTATAAAGGAGTATTTCGTGAAAAAAATTTATTCATCAATAGCAGTAAAAAAAGGATTAACAAGCTTATTTCTGCTGTTTATTTATGTATTAGGAAGCCGAATTACTCTTCCTTTTGTTGATTTGAATAGTAGAGACTTTCTAGGTGGTTCAACGGCTTATTTGGCATTTTCAACAGCTCTATTAGGGGGAAATTTAAGAAGTCTATCCCTGTTTTCTATAGGATTATCACCATGGATGTCATCAATGATTCTATGGCAGTTGCTCTCTTTTTCTAAGAAATTGAATATTTCTTCTGGGGCAGTAGAAGTTCAAGATAGAAGGAAGATGTATTTAACCCTAGTCATTGCTTTAATTCAATCTTTGGCACTTTCATTGAATCTACCGATTCAACATCATTATTCATCGTTCTTGGTGCCTGTATTGAATACCTTGTTACTGATAGCAGGTGCCTTCTTCCTGGTATGGTTATCAGATTTAAATGCTCAACTTGGAGTAGGTGGTTCTGTAGTTATTTTATTGGCTAGTATTGTTTTAAACATTCCACAAGATATTTTAAGTACATTTCAACTTGTTCAAATTTCTATGGGAGTAATGTTACTTATTGTATTGAGCAGTATTGTATTAACTTATATGATGGTACTTATGTATAGAGCGCGTTATCGTATACCAGTTCATAAGATTGGTTTACGTAGTCGATTTAAGCGCTATTCTTATTTGGAAATAATGTTAAATCCTGCGGGTGGGATGCCGTTTATGTATGTTATGAGTTTCTTAAGTTTACCTACCTATATCTTTTTATTATTACAAACCCTTTTTCCTCAGACTTCCGTCTTCTCTGAAATGTCGGCTCAGTACGGAATTGGAAAACCATTATGGATTTATTCATATATTGCTATGATTTTTTTATTTAGTATTGCTTTTGCTTTTGTCAATTTGAGTGGTGATCAGATATCAGATCGGATGAAGAAATCTGGAGAGTATATATATGGAGTTTATCCAGGTGAGGAAACAAGTCGTTTTATTAATCGATTAGTATTGCGCTTTTCGATTATAGGAGGAGTTTTTAATGTTTTGATGGCGGGTGCTCCAATGTTATTTGTTTTATCTGATGAAAAGTTATTGAGGATTGCTATGATTCCAGGTTTATTTATGATGTTTGGTGGTATGATTTTTACAATCAAAGATGAAATGAAAGCTTTGAGACTAAATGAAACCTATAAACCCTTGATTTAGGAGGCTTTTATGTATTATTTTATTCCAGCTTGGTATGGTTCAACCCGTCAATGGCATGCGGATGTGATTCCGTGGTATTATTCTCAGTTTCGTTTTGAGTTTGATGATACTTTCAATCAAATCAGGCTTTTTCAAAGACAAGAGATACCCTCTCGACTATTAGTATTAGCCTATCAACCGCATTTGCGTTACTTTTTACATAGACATGGTGTCCTAGAGACAGAAGTCTATTCTATCTTTGATGACATGCAAGACTTCCATGATATACACACCCAGGTCCTTAATATAAGAGATATAGAGTGGGATAGTGATTGTCAATTTCTATATAGTCCATTTGCAATAGTAGTTCAAAAAAATGGTAAAAAGTATGCCAAGGTAGAACATGGTGTAGAAGGCTTTATTACTGAGATCCAATATTTTGATTTCGATGGGCAGATCAGTAAGAATTATATCATGGATGATCGTGGATTTGTATCAAGTGTCATTTATTTTGATAATGGACAGCCTACCTATCAAGACTATTTGGATCCTAAAGGTATCTGGAGATTTAGAGAGCATTTAAATGAGGGAGGCCGAGTAGAGGTGAATCCAATATTTGGTTACCGTTTTAAACAGCTTCACTACACTGATATGAGTCAGCTAATCTCAGAATATTTTGAGAAATATTTGAAAAAGCAACAGAAAAAACAGGATGTTTTCATCATTCCTTCTCATCCCCATCATGACCAATTTGTCTTAAATTGCTTACCGAGTGATACTGCTAAAATTTTGAGTCTTTTCATTAACCGGAATTCTCAAGCTAGTTTTAAAGACTTAGCTCCATCATTTGATCAGGTAGATGTAGTATTAGTGGATAGAGAGGATAGTTTACAACTTTTGCAAGAACTATATCCTACATTGTCGGATAAATTTTATCATCTCTCTCCTTTTGATACGCGTTTACGATTAGGTCGAAGTCAGACTCGGAAGGAGTCGATTATTTACTATCAATTAGATTTTTCTCAAGGAATTGATAGACAAGCCCTATTTCAGGTTTTATCATTTATTGCTGAAACAAAAAATACAGAAGTTATTTTTGGAGCCTTCTCTGCTAGTCAGAATCAAATGGAAGAGGTGGAAACTCTTGTCAATGAAATCATTCAGGAACAAATCCACACTGATAGTTTAGAAAAAGGAATAGACTACGGTGGGGCAGAAAATCCTTTAGAAGAAAATCAAGAGCAGGAATTACGTTTTCAATTTGTCAATATGAATGATGAGTTGGATCTGATTAAGACGCTAGAGTTTGTTCGTTTGATTGTGGATCTTAATAAACAACCTCATCTCTATACCCAAATAGCAGGTATTAGTGCGGGAATTCCTCAGATTAATCAAGTTGAAACCGTTTATGTAGAGCATTTGAAAAATGGTTATTTAATTTCAGATGTGACAGAATTTTCCAAAGCGGCACATTACTATACAGATAAACTGAAAGAATGGAATCAAGCATTAGTATACTCTATTGATAAAATCAAGGAGCATACTGGACAACGATTCTTAGATAAGTTGCATCACTGGCTTGAGGAGGTTACAGATGTCAAAGGATTATAAAATCCTACAGATAGGGATTGATAATTGGGCTCATCATTATGAAATTCCTGAAAATATGGATTGGTATTATTTCTCTCCCAATTCACCGCTAGCTCTTCGCAAAATGATGGAAATGGAAGGGATAACCAGTTTTCATGCTATCTTAATAGAGGATGGACAGTATTTATCTGATTTACTGCCTTTTATTCATCATATTGAGCCTTATACTCTTTTTTATAATCAAGATTTTAAGGAGTCTGATTCGGTTATTTTTGATTTGTTAAAGCAGAGGTGTGCTCAGGCTGTAGATTTCTCAGATCCCCAGCAATTATTAAATGATTTATCAACTTCTCTCTTTGGTGGGGGATATGGTGATAAGTTATTTCCATCTAGTATCCAAATTCATTCCTCCTTTGAAGGCTCTATTTCTTATCAAGGATTTGAACACGTGACTTTAGAAGGAAATTTTGGAGATGATTTCAAACAACTAGCATACTGGTCCTATAATATTATGGTCTATAAAAATTTACCCATTGAACTATGGTTAGAGTACGAAAAACAAGGAAATTGTGAATTTCGGCTAGTGGTTCGTAAGATATGGGATGGTTCAGTGGATGAATTTTTTGAAGAGGAAGTTTATTTAGAAGCTGATTTAGAAAAAGCTATAATTATGGATAGTAAAGATGCTAATTATTTGATATATATATCGATTGAAGGACGTGGTGAAGGCAAACTTCAATTAGGAAATCTTCATCAGCGCTGGAGTAGAAAACAGTTCGGGAAGTTTGTGTTAGGTGGAAATATCCTACATGATTCTATGCGTGATGAAATAAACTATTTCTTCCATCCAGGTGATTTTAAACCACCTTTGGCTGTCTATTTTGCAGGTTTTCGTCCCGCAGAAGGATTTGAGGGATATTGGATGATGAAAAATTTGGGTTGTCCTTTTCTCTTGTTTTCAGATCCCCGTCTACAAGGAGGCGCTTTTTACTTAGGAAGTGATGAATTAGAAAATAAGCTAAAGCAAACAATTCAGTACTACTTGGATTATCTTGGTTTAACATCTAAAGATTTGATTTTATCAGGCATCTCTATGGGAACTTTTCCATCCCTTTATTATGGAGCTTCCTTTGAACCTCATGCTATCATTGTAGGTAAGCCTCTTGCCAATATTGGAACTATAGCTAGACGTGGGCGATTAGAGGCGCCAGGAGTATTTAATACAGGATTTGATGTTCTGAGACATCATACTGGTGGAGTTAGTTCCCAACATATGGAAGATTTGGATCAACGTTTTTGGAATGTTTTTAAAAAGGCTGATTTCACACAGACAACTTTTGGTCTTTCTTATATGAAGGACGAAGATATGGACAGTAAATCTTACGATCAGTTAGTAGAACATCTTTGTTATACCGGGGCTAAGATTTTATCTAGAGGTACGGATGGACGACATAATGATGATACAAATACCAATGTAGCTTGGTTTCTACACTTTTACCGTATGATTTTGAAATCAGATTTTGGAAGAGAGGACAAATGATTATCAATCAAAGAGAAAGTATCACTTGGGGAGAGGTAAAGGGAACATTTATGTATGGTAGTAAGGTGACCTATCACGAAGATAAACATATTAGTCTATATAATCCCTTAGTTACATCAGGAGAAATCTTAAAAACATGGTTTTCTAGTGCGAACTATCAATCATCTAGAACACAACCAAGTCTCCCTTTGCTGAAAAGAAAACAGGATTATCAATTATGCATGAATTTTGAATGCCATCCTACAAATGGAGTCTATACAAAGATTGTATTTTTTGATAGATACGGGGACGTGATTGAGGAGAAAATTGAAAAAATAAAAGTCTTTGATTTTACCTATCCTGATGATACCTATACCTACCAAGTCTCCCTTCTGAGTGCTGGTTTTGAGTCCTTAGATTTCTATTCTTTTTCTATTAAGGAGACGAATCGTGTTTAAAGGTTTTTATCAAGATTTTCAACTTCGGAAAGTCAAGAGGATTTTAAGAAAGATTAATGCCCTTAAAGGAAAGATGGAGTCTCTATCAGACCAAGAACTAGCGGCAAAAACAGTGGAGTTTCGCCAACGTCTTGCTAAAGGAGAGACGGTAGATGATCTTCTAGTGGAAGCTTTTGCAGTTGTTCGTGAAGCAGATAAACGCGTATTGGGCATGTTTCCCTATGATGTCCAAGTCATGGGAGGAATTGTTATCCATCAGGGAAATGTCGCTGAGATGAATACTGGTGAGGGGAAAACCTTGACAGCCACTATGCCTGTTTATCTCAATGCCCTGACAGGTAAAGGTACCATGCTGATTACCACCAATGACTATCTAGCTAAACGCGATGCCGAGGAGATGGGACAAGTTTACCGCTTCTTAGGAATAACAATTGGGATACCTTTTACAGATGATCCAAAAGAGGAATTGACGCCAGAAGAGAAAAAAAGAATTTATGCATCAGATATCATTTATACAACTAATAGCAATTTAGGTTTTGATTATTTAAATGATAATCTGGCTTCAAATGAGGAAGGAAAATTTTTGCGTCCTTTTGATTATGTTATTATTGACGAGATTGATGATATCCTATTGGATAGCGCTCAGACACCTCTTATTATTGCGGGATCTCCTCGTGTTCAGTCTAATCACTATGGTATTATTGATACGCTGGTGACAACTTTGGTAGAGGGGGAGGACTATATCTTTAAAGAGGAAAAGGATGAGATCTGGCTCACTACCAAGGGGGCTAAAGCCGCTGAAAGCTTTTTAGGAATAGATCATTTTTACAAGGAAGAACATGCAGTTTTTGCTCGTCATTTAGTTTATGCGATCCGAGCCCATAAACTCTTTACCAAAGACAAGGACTATGTCATTCGTGGGAATGAGATGGTACTGGTAGATAAGGGAACAGGTCGTTTGTTGGAGCAAACTAAACTTCAAGGAGGTCTTCATCAGGCTATTGAAGCCAAGGAACATGTCAAATTATCTCCCGAAACACGGGCCATGGCTTCAATCACCTATCAGAGTCTTTTTAAGATGTTTAATAAGATATCTGGTATGACAGGGACAGGTAAGGTTGCGGAAAAAGAGTTTATTGAAACTTACAATATGTCGGTAGTACGCATTCCAACCAACCGTCCTAGACAACGGATTGACTATCCAGATAATCTATATATCACTTTACCTGAAAAAGTGTATGCGTCTTTGGAATACATCAAAGAATACCATGCTAAGGGAAATCCCCTACTCGTTTTTGTAGGCTCAGTTGAAATGTCTCAACTCTATTCGTCACTCTTGCTTCGTGAAGGGATTGCCCATAATGTCTTAAATGCTAATAATGCGGCGCGTGAGGCTCAGATTATCTCCGAGTCAGGTCAGATGGGGGCTGTGACAGTGGCTACCTCTATGGCAGGACGTGGTACGGATATCAAGCTTGGTAAAGGAGTCGCAGAGCTTGGGGGCTTGATTGTTATTGGGACTGAGCGGATGGAAAGTCAGCGGATTGATCTACAAATTCGTGGACGTTCTGGTCGTCAGGGAGATCCTGGTATGAGTAAGTTTTTTGTATCCTTGGAGGACGATGTTATCAAGAAATTTGGTCCATCTTGGGTTCATAAAAAGTACAAAGACTATCAGGTTCAAGATATGACTCAACCAGAAGTATTGAAAGGTCGTAAATACAGAAGGCTAGTCGAAAAGGCTCAGCATGCTAGTGATAGTGCTGGACGTTCGGCACGTCGTCAGACTCTAGAATATGCTGAAAGTATGAATATTCAACGGGATATGATTTACAAGGAGCGTAATCGTCTAATAGATGGTTCTCGTGACTTAGAGGATGTTGTAGAGGAAATCATTGCTAGTTACATAGATCAAGTGACTTCTTCAGAATATGAAAGCCGAGAGTTACTCTTCCACTTTATCGTGACCAATATTAGTTTTCACATTAAAGAAGTTCCAGATTGTATAGATGTGACTGACAAGACTGCAGTTCGTAGCTTTATGAAGCAGGTGATTGATAAAGAACTTTCTGAAAAGAAAGAATTGCTTGAGGAACATGGCTTATATGAACAGTTTTTACGACTTTCTATGCTCAAGGCTATTGATGACAACTGGGTAGAGCAGGTAGACTATCTACAACAGTTATCTATGGCTATCGGTGGTCAGTCTGCTAGTCAGAAAAATCCAATCGTAGAGTATTATCAAGAAGCTTATGCTGGCTTTGAAGCTATGAAAGAACAAATCCGTGCGGATATGGTGCGTAATCTCCTGATGGGCTTAGTTGAAGTCACTCCTAAGGGTGAGATTATGACTCATTTCCCATAAAAAGAGGAAAATATGACAATTTACAATATAAATTTAGGACTTGGCTGGGCTAGTAGTGGTGTTGAATACGCCCAAGCCTATCGTGCAGGTGTTTTTCGGAAATTAAATCTGTCCTCTAAGTTTATCTTTACAGATATGATTTTAGCCGATAATATTCAGCACTTAACAGCCAATATTGGTTTTGATGATGATCAAGTGATCTGGCTTTATAATCATTTTACAGATATCAAAATTGCACCTACTAGCGTGACAGTGGATGATGTCCTGGCTATTTTCGGCGGTGTGGAAAGCCGTAGAGAAAAGAATGGTAAGGTCTTGCGTGTCTTCTTTTCTGACCAAGATAAGTTTGTAACCTGTTATTTGGTTGATGAGGACAAGAACTTGGTTCAACATGCCGAGTATGTCTTTAAAGGAAAACTGATTCGTAAGGATTACTTTTCTTATACGCGTTATTGTAGCGAATACTTTGCTCCCAAGGACAATGTTGCAGTCCTATATCAACGAACTTTCTATAATGAAGACGGAACTCCAGCCTATGATATTTTGATGAATCAAGGTAAGGAAGAAATTTATCGTTTCAAGGATAAGATTTTCTATGGGAAGCAAGCCTTTATGCGTGCCTTTATGAAATCCTTGAATTTGAACAAGTCTGATCTGGTCATTCTCGATAGGGAGACAGGCATTGGACAGGTTGTTTTTGAGGAAGCACAAGCAGCGCATTTAGCTGTAGTTGTTCATGCGGAGCATTATAGTGAAAATGCTACAAATGAGGACTATATCCTTTGGAACAACTACTATGACTATCAGTTTACCAATGCAGATAAGGTTGATTTCTTTATTGTATCCACTGATAGACAGAGAGAAGTTCTGCAAGAGCAATTTGCCAAATATACTCAGCATCGTCCAAAGATTGTTACTATTCCTGTAGGAAGTATTGATGCATTAACTGAGTCAAGTCAGGGACGTAAACCATTTTCATTGATTACGGCTTCGCGTCTTGCCAAAGAAAAACACATTGACTGGTTGGTCAAGGCGGTCATTGAGGCTCGTAAGGAAATACCTGAACTAACCTTTGATATTTATGGTAGTGGTGGAGAAGATTCTCTGCTTAGAGACATTATTGCAACTCATCAGGCTGAGAATTATATCCAGCTCAAGGGACATGCGGAACTTTCGCAGATTTATAGCCAGTATGAAGTCTATTTGACTGCTTCTACCAGCGAAGGCTTTGGTTTGACCTTGATGGAAGCTATTGGTTCAGGCCTCCCCCTAATTGGTTTTGATGTACCTTATGGTAATCAGACCTTTATAGAAGATGGGAAAAATGGTTATTTGATTCCAAGTTCGTCTGACCATGTGGAAGATCAAATCAAGCAAGCTTATGCAGCTAAGATTTGCAAACTGTATCAAGAAAATCGTTTAGAAGCTATGCGTGCCCATTCTTACCAAATTGCAGAAGGCTTCTTAACCAAAGAAATTTTAGAAAAGTGGAAGAAAACAGTAGAGGAGGTGCTCCATGATTGAACTTTATGATCGTTATAGTCAGGAAAGTCGAGATTTACATGAAAGTCTAGTAGCTACTGGTCTTTCTCAACTTGGAGTGGTCATCGATGCAGATGGTTTTCTGCCTGATGGTCTGGTATCTCCTTTTACTTATTATCTAGGATATGAAAAGGGAAAACCTCTTTATTTTAACCAAGTTCCTGTTCCAGCTTTTTGGGAAATTTCAGGAAATAATCAGTCTGCTCGTATTGAAGATATGACGCAGGAGAGAGCCGTCATTCATTATGCTGATGGAATGCAGGCTCGCTTGGTTAAACAGGTAGACTGGAAAGACCTAGAAGGTCGAGTACGTCAGGTTGACCACTACAATCGCTTCGGAGCTTGTTTTGCTACAACAACCTATAGCGCAGATAGTGAGCCGATTATGACAGTTTACCAAGATGTCAATGATCAACAAGTTTTACTTGAAAACCATGTGACGGGTGATATCTTATTGACTTTGCCAGGTCAGCCCATGCGTTACTTTGCAAATAAGGTTGAATTTATCACCTTCTTTTTGCAAGATTTGGAGCTAGATAAGCATCAGATTGTCTTTAATACTCTAGCGACCGCTTTCTTGGTTTCTTTCCATCATCCAGATAAGTCTGGCTCAGATGTTTTGGTTTGGCAGGAACCTCTCTATGATGCCATTCCAGGTAATATGCAGTTGATTTTGGAAAGTGATGATGTGCGTACTAAGAAGATTATCATTCCAAACAAGGCAACTTATGAGCGCGCTTTAGAGTTGACTGACGAGAAATACCATGCTCAGTTTGTACACTTGGGTTACCATTACCAGTTTAAACGCGATAATTTCCTAAGACGAGATGCCTTAATCTTGACTAATTCCGATCAGATTGAGCAAGTAGAAGCAATCGTAGAAGCCTTGCCTGATGTTACTTTCCGTATCGCAGCGGTGACAGAGATGTCTTCTAAGCTCTTAGATATGCTGCGTTATCCTAATGTCGTACTTTATCAAAATGCCAGTCCACAGAAGATTCAGGAGCTCTATCAACTGTCGGATATTTACTTGGATATCAATCACAGCAATGAGTTGTTGCAGGCAGTGCGTCAGGCCTTTGAGCACAATCTCTTGATTCTTGGATTTAATCAGACGGTGCACAATAGACTTTATATCGCTCCAGAACATCTATTTGAAAGTAGTGAAGTTTCTGCTTTGGTTGAAACCATTAAACTGGCCCTTTCAGATGTTGATCAAATGCGTCAGGCACTTGGCAAACAAGGCCAACATGCCAACTATGTTGATTTGGTACGATATCAGGAAACCATGCAAACTGTTTTAGGAGGCTAATATGTCAGAGGAAGATTTATTTTACAAAGACGTTGAAGGTCGCATGGAAGAGTTGAAACAAAAACCCATCAAGAAGGAAAAAGAAACCCGAGGGGAAAAGATTAGTAAGACTTTTTCACTCTTACTGGGTTTGATGATTCTGATTGGTTTGCTCTTTACTTTGCTGGGAATTTTGAGGTAGGTCTATGATTGAAATACTAATTGTTTTAGCTATTATCCTATCTCTTGCTTTGATTGTATTGGTAACTATACAACCCCGTCAAAATCAATTATTCTCTATGGATGCCACCAGTAATATTGGTAAACCAAGCTACTGGCAGAGCAACACCTTGGTAAAGGTGCTCACCTTATTAGTGAGTTTGGCTTTATTTGTTCTACTATTAACCTTTATGGTGATAACTTACAAATAAAAGAAAACTTCAGATATTCACCTTTTGTGATTGGTCTGAAGTTTTATTTTTTATACTTAATGAAAATCAAAGAGCAAACTAGGAAACTAGCCGCAGGTTGCTCAAAACACCGTTTTGAGGTTGTGGATAGAAGTGACGAAGTCAGCTCAAAACACCGTTTTGAGGTTGTGGATAGAAGTGACGAAGTCAGCTCAAAACATCGTTTTGAGGTTGTGGATAGAAGTGACGAAGTCAGCTCAAAACACTGTTTTGAGGTTGTAGATAAGACTGACGAAGTCAGTAACCATACCTATAGCAAGGTGAAGCTGACGTAGTTTGAAGAGATTTTCGAAGGGTATTACTATCCATATTTTTGGTAAAAATCAACTTTTACTTGGATGAAGGTTTTGGCTTCGCGTAGGAGTTGAAGAAGGGTGGCACGGGTTTCAAATTCTTCTCTTGTCTTTGGCAGACTGCGATTACGGAAGACTTCCAGATAACGTTCAATTTCATCTAGCAAATCAGAAGCAGGATTGGTCTGGCTCAGTTGGCCTGCAATTTTTGAAAAGAGTTGCGCTAAAATCAGGCTCTCGCTGGCAGCTAGGTGACAGGTGTTGATTTGCTGGGCCATGTTTCGCAGGATGCGACTTTGCCGCTGTCTCATCTCAAAGTAGTGAATGTGGTAATCAGTCTGGTGAAAGAGGTGGTCTGAGTGATCCAAATAGACCAGTCTGAGGGCTTCTTCCAAAAGGGTGTCCAATTCTTCAACCAACTGTGCTCGGTTGCGTCCATCCCCTCTGGATAAATAATATTTGAAGCGCTGGAGAATATCTTTTAACTTTTCTTCTACCAATGTGTGGTAGTGATGAATTTCCTCTTCTCGTGAAGGCATGTAGAGATTGACCAGCAAAGCAAATCCAGTACCGATTGCAAAGAGAAGGAATTCGTTGACTAGGAGGTCTGGAGAGGTTGACTCTTGAATCAAGAGGTGGCTAACCAAAACAGTGCTTGGTGTGATGCCAATTTCCCAGCCCATCTTGTAGGCTAGGGGAACATAAAGAGCCAGATAGAGGCCAAGGCTCCAGATATGAAATCCGCTCAAGTGAAAAGCCAAACCCCCGATAACCAGAGCCAGAAGCATGGAAAAGAGCCGATTGCGGGCCAGTTTTAAAGTACTTCTACGTGTATCAGATAGGCTCAAGAGGGCGATGATTCCAGCCGAGACAGCTGAGGATAGATTGAGAAAATAAGCAAGAAGGCAGGCAAGACAGGTAGCTAAGATGAGCTTGGCCGTACGTTGGCTAATAGACATAAGAATTTCCTAATAAGTTAGAATAAAAGCGTAAAAGACAAGACCTGAGAGGCTTGCCTTTATGAGTTATTTTTTACGGGCTGCTGCGTATTCGGCAACGGCGGTAAAGAGGACATCTGTAGAAGAGTTAAGGGCTGTTTCACATGAGTCTTGGATGACACCAATCACAAATCCAACCCCAACAACTTGCATGGCAATATCGTTAGAAATACCGAAAAGGCTACAAGCAACTGGGATAAGAAGGAGGGAACCACCAGCGATACCAGAAGCACCACAGGCTGAAATAGCTGCTACTACACTGAGGACAAAGGCTGTCGCAAAGTCAACAGGGATTCCAAGAGTGTTAACTGCAGCAAGGGTCAAAATATTAATGGTAATCGCTGCTCCGGCCATGTTGATAGTAGAACCAAGGGGGATAGAAACAGAGTAGGTATCTGGATCCAGTCCAAGGTCGTGGCAAAGTTTCATGTTGACGGGTATGTTAGCCGCAGAACTACGAGTAAAGAAGGCTGTCACACCACTGACACGTAAACATTTCCAAACGAGGGGATAAGGGTTTCTCTTCATAAAGAGGAAGGCAATCAATGGATTGACTACTAAGGCCACAAAGAACATAGTTGTCACCAAGAGGGCAAGCAAAATTCCGTAGTTGGCTAGGCTTCCGATTCCCTTATCAGAGATGGTTTTGAAGACAAGACCAAGGATACCAAATGGAGCTAGGTTGATGATCCATTCGACAATCTTAGAAGTCACATCAGCCATAGTTTTCAGCAATTCTTTACTATTTTTGCTGGCTTCTCTCATAGCAATCCCGAAAACAACTGCCCAAGATAGGATACCGATGTAGTTAGCAGTAATGAGGGCATTGACTGGATTATCAACCAGTTTGAGTAAGAGGTTGCTTAGGACCTGTCCAATCCCATCTGGTGGAGCAATATCGGTATTAGCACTATTTAGTGTAATTTCAACAGGTACGATGAAACTTGCTAGTACAGCGATAAGGGCAGCCGCAAAGGTTCCCACCAAGTAAAGGAAGATAACCGTTTTCATATTGCTATCTTGTCCCTTTTGATGTTGGGAAAGGGCATTGGCAACGAGGGCAAAGACCAGAATCGGTGCGATGGCTTTGAGGCCACCAACAAAGAGATCTCCGAGCAGGCCAATTCCTGAAATGTTAGGAAGTGTCAGTCCTAGGGTTCCTCCAATAAGCATGCCAATCAGGATACGTTTGATTAGGCTTGCCTTATTCCAAGCATGAATAAATTTTTTCATAACAATCTCCTTTGTTGTGTAATGTTTATGATTATAGTATAAATATGAACTAAAATCAAGAATTTTCTGTCTATTTTTGAAATTATTTTTGAATATTTATGGAGAATGACACTTTATGAAAGTATGGTATAATAAATGAAAGGAGTTTTCTATGCAAGAATTTATTCAAACCTATCTCAATAAGCTTGATGTTACAGCGATTATCGAGAATATCTTAACCAAGTTACTTTCTCTTTTATTCTTATTTTTACTCTTTTATATAGCTAAGAAATTGCTCCATACCATGGTGCAGAGAATTGTTAAACCTTCTCTAAAAATGTCTCGTCATGATGTCGGGCGTCAGAAAACCATCTCACGTCTGTTAGAAAATGTGTTTAATTATACCCTTTATTTCTTTTTACTCTACTGCATTTTGTCGATTTTAGGTTTGCCAGTTTCTAGTTTGCTGGCAGGTGCTGGAATCGCTGGGGTGGCTATTGGGATGGGAGCCCAAGGTTTTCTGTCTGATGTTATCAATGGCTTTTTCATCCTCTTTGAACGTCAACTGGATGTGGGGGATGAGGTTGTTCTGACAAATGGTCCTATTACTGTATCGGGCAAGGTTGTCAGCGTTGGTATTCGAACAACACAACTCAGAGGAGAAGATCAGGTTCTGCACTTCGTCCCCAATCGGAATATCACTGTTGTCAGCAATTTCTCTCGGACAGACCAGGCCTGAAATTTTAGCAGATTTATGGTACAATAGAAAGAGTTTGGTAAAGGAGAGAAGATGTTTTTAGAAAAACAGTTGGGCAATGGTTGTACCTGGATTAACCTAGATTTGGACAAGTTGAAAAAACTAGAGGACCTTTCTGAAATCTACGGTTTGGACAAGGAAACCATTGAGTACGCACTGGATAGAAATGAGCGTGCCCACATGGATTATCACCGTGAAACGGAGACGGTAACCTTTATTTATAATGTTCTTGATTTAGAAAAAGACAAAGAATATTATGAAGCGATTCCGATGACCTTTATCGTCGAAAGACAACGAATGATTACCATCAGCAACCATAAGAATGCTTATGTCATTGATCAGATGTCAGCTTATCTGGATAGCCATGAGTCGCTTTCTATTTACAAGTTTCTCTTTGCTGGTTTAGAGATTATCAGTAACGCTTATTATCCTGTCATTGAAGAGATGGATAAAAGTAAGGACGAAATTAGTGCCTTGCTACGTCAAACTACAACAAAGAAAAATCTCTTCGCCCTCTCTGACTTGGAGACTGGTATGGTTTACTTGACAGCAGCAGCAAAACAAAATCGACTCCTCTTGGAACATATCCAGGGCCATGCTCTTTATCGGAGATTTAATGATGTCGAACGAGAGCAGTTTGATGATGCCATGATTGAAGCCCATCAGTTGGTGTCTATGACAGACTTGATTTCTCAAGTCTTGCAACAACTCTCAGCTTCTTACAACAACATCCTAAACAATAACTTGAATGATAGTTTGTCAATTTTGACTATTATCTCCGTCTTACTAGCAGTACTTGCGGTTATTACAGGTTTCTTCGGAATGAATGTTCCTCTACCATTTACAGAAGAGCCAAATGCTTGGATTTATATCTTAATGACTAGCTTGATTTTATGGGTGGCCTTATCTCAATGGCTGAAGAAAATTACTAGAAAATAAAAGAAAAGGAGCCAAAATGGTGATTGAAAACTACATGCCAGACTTTGCTGTAGAAGCAGTTTATGATTTGACAGTCCAAAGCCTGCAGGCGCAGGGAATCAAGGCTGTTTTGGTCGATTTGGACAATACCCTCATTGCTTGGAACAACCCTGACGGGACGCCAGAGATGAAGCAATGGCTACATGATCTTCGGGACGCGGGCATTCGCATTATCGTGGTCTCAAATAACACTAAGAAACGCGTCCAACGAGCAGTTGAGAAGTTTGGAATTGATTACGTTTATTGGGCTCTGAAGCCCTTCACATTTGGGATTGATCGTGCCATGAAGGAATTCCACTATGAGAAAAGCGAAGTGGTCATGGTTGGTGACCAGCTCATGACAGATATACGAGCAGCCCACCGTGCAGGCATTCGCTCGATTTTAGTCAAACCCTTGGTCCAACATGACTCGATCAAAACGCAGATTAACCGAGCTCGTGAGCGTCGTGTGATGCGAAAAATCACTGAAAAGTACGGACCGATTACATATAAAAAAGGAATTTAACTATGGAAGAAATTCTCTGTATTGGTTGTGGAGCAACCATTCAGACGACAGACAAGGCTGGTCTTGGTTTTACTCCCCAGTCGGCACTTGAAAAAGGTTTGGAGACTGGCGAAGTCTATTGTCAACGCTGTTTCCGTCTCCGCCACTACAATGAAATCACGGATGTCCAGTTGACGGACGATGATTTCCTCAAGCTCTTGCACGAGGTGGGAGACAGTGATGCCTTGGTGGTCAATGTCATTGATATCTTTGATTTTAATGGCTCTGTTATCCCAGGCTTGCCACGTTTTGTCTCAGGCAATGATGTCCTCTTAGTTGGAAATAAAAAAGATATCCTGCCCAAGTCAGTTAAACCAGGCAAGATTAGCCAGTGGCTCATGGAACGTGCCCACGAAGAAGGACTTCGTCCAGTCGATGTCGTCCTAACTTCAGCACAAAACAAACATGCCATTAAGGAAGTCATTGACAAGATTGAACACTACCGTAAGGGTCGTGATGTCTATGTGGTTGGTGTAACCAACGTTGGAAAATCAACCCTCATCAATGCTATTATCCAAGAAATCACGGGTGACCAGAATGTCATTACGACGTCACGCTTCTCAGGGACGACCTTGGACAAGATTGAGATCCCGCTTGACGACGGATCTTATATCTACGATACGCCGGGAATCATCCACCGTCATCAGATGGCTCATTACTTGACTGCTAAAAATCTCAAGTATGTCAGCCCTAAAAAGGAAATCAAACCTAAAACCTATCAGCTCAATCCTGAACAAACCCTGTTTTTAGGAGGTCTCGGACGTTTTGACTTTATATCGGGAGAAAAACAAGGATTTACTGCTTTCTTTGACAATGAACTCAAACTCCACCGTACCAAGTTAGAAGGCGCTAGTGATTTCTACGACAAGCACCTAGGAACCCTTCTGACACCACCAAATAGTAAGGAAAAAGAAGATTTTCCAAAACTAGTCCAACATGTCTTTACCATCAAGGAAAAGACAGACCTAGTCATCTCTGGACTCGGCTGGATCCGCGTAACAGGCACCGCCAAAGTCGCCGTCTGGGCACCAGAAGGCGTCGCCGTCGTCACACGAAAAGCAATTATTTAAAATAAAATCACTGAGCGAACAAAGTGAGCTCATATATCGATAGTTATTGCCGTGGTGTGATTGCCAATCTGTAGATTGGCAAGGGGCACAATTGAGACCTAGGCTCAATTGTGAGGTCAGGAAATCCATTTTTCAAAGATGAAATCTTTGAAAAATTAGTTCCGACCGTCCCTCACCACCTAAAACAACTATCAAAAAAAGGAAGAAATTATGTCATTAACATCAAAACAACGTGCCTTCCTCAACAGCCAGGCACACACCCTCAAACCCATCATCCAAATCGGAAAAAATGGACTCAACGACCAAATCAAAACCAGCGTCCGTCAGGCTCTTGATGCCCGCGAATTGATTAAAGTCACTCTCTTGCAAAACACAGATGAAAACATCCACGAAGTAGCTGAAATCTTGGAAGAAGAAATCGGCGTCGATACAGTCCAAAAAATCGGACGCATCTTGATTTTGTTTAAACAATCCAGCAAGAAAGAGAATCGCAAGATTTCTAAAAAAGTCAAAGAAATCTAAAAAAACTACTCCAAACAACTGTTCTTACAGAGAAATAAAGGAGACTAGCCTATGGCAATCGAATTATTGACTCCCTTTACCAAGGTAGAGTTGGAGCCAGAAATCAAGGAGAAAAAACGCAAACAAGTCGGGATTCTAGGGGGGAATTTTAACCCTGTTCACAATGCCCATCTCATTGTTGCGGACCAAGTGCGGCAACAGTTGGGACTGGACCAGGTCTTGCTCATGCCTGAATACCAACCACCTCATGTAGATAAAAAAGAAACCATCTCTGAACACCATCGTCTCAAGATGCTTGAGTTGGCGATTGAGGGGATTGAGGGCCTAGCTATTGAAACCATTGAATTGGAGCGCAAGGGTATTTCCTACACCTACGATACCATGAAGATTTTGATAGAGAAGAATCCAGATACGGATTATTACTTTATCATCGGTGCCGATATGGTGGACTATCTGCCTAAGTGGTACCGAATTGATGAGTTGGTTGATATGGTTCAGTTTGTGGGGGTTCAACGCCCACGCTACAAGGCAGGGACTTCCTATCCCGTTATCTGGGTGGATGTGCCTCTCATGGATATCTCATCCAGCATGGTGCGTGATTTTATTGCCCAAGGTCGGAAACCCAACTTTCTCCTGCCTCAGCCGGTGCTAGACTACATCGAGAAGGAGGGACTCTACTGATGGCCTATCAAGACTATATCAACTGCTCCCGTGAGGCTTTGTTGGAAAAAATGGCAGAGCTTCTACCTGAAAAACGTTTAACCCACTGCTTGGGTGTGGAGCGTGCAGCCATAGAACTAGCAGAGAGATTTGGAGTAGATGGTGAGAAGGCGGGTCTAGCAGGCCTTCTTCATGACTATGCTAAAAAGCTGTCAGATCAGGAATTTCTGAATTTGATTGACCGTTATCAACTGGATCCTGACCTCAAAAACTGGGGCAATAATGTCTGGCATGGTATGGTTGGCATCTACAAGATTCAAGAAGACTTGGATTTGCATGATCCGGAAATCCTGCGAGCTATTGAAATCCATACAGTCGGTGCTGACCAGATGACATACCTAGATAAAGTCATCTACGTCGCAGACTATATCGAGCATAATCGAGCCTTTCCTGGAGTGGATGTAGCGCGTGAGATTGCAAGTTTGTCACTTAATAAGGCAGTAGCTTATGAGACAGCTCGAACCGTGGAGTATCTAGCTCATCAGAGATTCCCCATCTATCCCCAAACCCTTGAAACCTATAACGCCTTTGTGCACTATTTGAAAGAGGACTAAATGAAGACGGCTTTTATAATCATTGATGTTCAGAATATTTTAGTGGAAACCGGTTTTCAGACAAATAGTCTATTGGAAAAAATTTCTTATTTACAAAACCATGCTAGAAGTAAGAATATCGAAATTATCTATGTTCAACATATTGAGAATCCTGAAGCCCAAACATCAGAAGATTGTCAGTTATCTGCGCTTTTAAATCGAAAACCTGATGAAAAGGTCTTTCAGAAGAAGTATAATAGTATTTTCAAAGAAACTGGCTTAAAAGAATACTTGGATAAACAGGGGATTGAAAAATTAGTTTTATGTGGCATGCAGACAGAATATTGTGTGGATACCTCTGTCAAGGTTGCCTTTGAATATGGCTATAAGCTGATTATTCCAGAAGGTGCTGTCACAACCTTTGATGGGGATGACATTCCAGCAGAAACGATAAATGAATTTTATGAGGACATTTGGGAGGATCGCTTTGCAGATGTCCTAGATTATAAAAATATTTTTTAAAAGAGGACTAAATGAACGAAAAAGAATTACTAGAACTAGTCGTGAAAGCGGCTGATGAGAAACGTGCGGAGGATATCCTCGCACTTGATGTACAAGATTTGACTAGCGTGACTGACTACTTTGTTATCACTAGTTCAATGAATAGCCGTCAGTTGGATGCTATCGCTGATAATATCCGTGAAAAAGTAGCTCAAGCAGGCTTTAAAGGCAGCCATGTCGAAGGTGATGCAGCGGGAGGCTGGGTTTTGCTAGACCTCGGTGCTGTCGTTGTACATATCTTCTCAGAAGAAATGCGTGCCCACTATAACCTAGAAAAACTATGGCATGAGGCAAATTCAGTAGATATTTCAGAAGCTCTTGCTTAGAAGATGAACTCAGTTGTAGTCAACTGGGTTTCTTTGCTTATTTTAGAAAATTGATGGAAAGGTAAAGAGCGAGTGGTGTTTGCCATTGAGGCTCTTGGTATCATGATTATGGCAACTTATGAAACCTTTGCGGCTGTTTACGATGCTGTGATGGATGATAGTTTATACGATAAATGGACGGATTTTTCTCTGCGTCATTTGCCAAAAACTAAGGAGAGAAAGAAACTCTTGGAATTGGCTTGTGGGACAGGAATTCAATCTGTGCGCTTCTCTCAGGCTGGTTTTGATGTGACTGGACTTGACTTGAGCGCGGATATGCTGAAGATTGCTGAGAAGAGAGCTACTTCCGCTAAGCAAAAGATTGATTTCATTGAAGGTAATATGCTGGATTTGTCTAAGGCAGGTCAATATGACTTTGTTACGTGTTATTCGGACTCAATCTGTTACATGCAGGATGAAGTGGAAGTAGGGGATGTTTTTAAGGAAGTGTATAATGTCCTCAACGAAGACGGAGTTTTCATCTTTGATGTGCATTCCACCTACCAGACAGATAAGGTTTTTCTAGGCTATTCTTACCACGAAAATGCGGAAGATTTTGCCATGCTCTGGGATACCTATGAGGACGAAGCTCCTCACTCCATCGTGCATGAGCTGACTTTCTTTGTCAAGGAAGCGGACGGTTCCTTTAGTCGTCACGATGAAGTGCATGAGGAGCGGACCTATGAGGTCTTGACCTATGATATTTTGCTGGAACAGGCTGGTTTCAAGTCCTTCAAGCTCTATGCAGACTTTGAAGACAAGGAGCCAACAGAAACCAGTACCCGTTGGTTTTTTGTGGCGCAGAAGTAGGAGATTAGCATGACCATCACGGGTATTATCGCGGAGTTTAATCCTTTTCATAATGGACACAAATACCTGCTGGATCAGGTTGAGGGGCTGAAAATCGTGGCTATGTCAGGGAATTTCATGCAACGAGGAGAGCCTGCAATTGTGGATAAGTGGACACGGGCCCAGATGGCACTGGAAAATGGCGCAGATTTGGTAGTAGAATTGCCCTTTTTAGTCAGTGTTCAGGCGGCGGATTTCTTCGGTCAAGGAGCTGTGGATATCTTGACACGCTTGGGCATTGATAGTCTAGTTTTTGGGACGGAGAAAGTTCTAGATTACCAGAAAATCGCTGACTTATATACAGAGCAGGCTACTAAGATGGAGAAATTTGTGGAAAATCTGCCTGACTCTCTCTCTTATCCTCAGAAAACTCAGGTCATGTGGAAGGAATTTGCTGGTCTTGATTTTTCTGGCAATACGCCCAACCATGTCCTTGCTCTGGCCTATGCCAAGGCGGTTGCTGGACGAAACATCAAGCTGCATCCGATTCAGCGTCAGGGGGCTGGCTATCATTCTGTGGATAAGGATGTGGACTTTGCTTCGGCGACAGCCCTTCGTCAGCACCAAAGGGACAAAAATTTCTTAGAACGTTTTATGCCTTCGGTTGACCTCTTTGAAAATGCTAATAAGGTGAGTTGGGACGACTATTTTCCCTTGCTCCGCTATCAAATCTTGTCAAATCCAGACCTAAACACTATCTATCAGGTCAATCAAGAAATGGCTGTGCGCATCAAGGATGCTATCAAGATAGCCCAATCTGTGGAAGACTTGGTTGAGGTGGTTGCGACCAAGCGTTACACCAAGGCGCGTGTCAGACGCCTTTTGACCTATATTTTGGTTCAAGTTAGAGAAAGTGACTTGCCAGAAGGCATCCATGTCCTTGGCTTTACCGAAAAAGGCAGACAACATCTCAAGTCTCTGAAAGGGCAGGTCAATCTAGTCAGCCGAATTGGTAAAGAACCCTGGGATGCCATGACTCAAAAGGCAGACCAGATTTACCAACTGGGAAATTCAAGTATAGCAGAGCAGAATTTTGGAGGAGTGCCGATTAGAATAGAAACAAACTAAGTCTACTGAAAGGTGGACTTTTTGAGATTTTTTACGAATAAATAGATAGAAAAGAAAATCTTGTACAAGTTCCTGACAATTTCTTTATTTTCGTGTATAATAGTGGAAAAGAGGTAAAACGAGGTATGGTTATGGAAGCAGTTCTTTACTCAACATTCCGAAATCATTTAAAAGACTACATGAAAAAGGTAAATGATGAATTTGAGCCTTTGACGGTGGTCAATAAAAATCCAAACGAGGACATTGTAGTTCTTTCAAAGAGCGAGTGGGATAGTATTCAAGAAACTCTGAGAATCGCTCAAAATAAGGAGTTATCAGACAAGGTTTTGCGAGGAATGGCTCAAGTCCGTGCTGGAAGCACTCAAGTCCATGTTATTGAGGAGTGAGGAATGCTGCTCAAGTTTACAGAAGATGCCTGGGCAGATTATTGCTACTGGCAAACTCAGGACAAGAAAACGTTGAAAAGAATCAATAAACTAATCAAGGATATTCAACGTGATCCCTTTACAGGAATAGGTAAGCCAGAACCACTCAAGTATGACTACCAAGGAGTCTGGTCACGTCGTATCGACGCAGAAAATCGCTTGATTTATATGATGGATGGAGATAGCGTGGCTTTCTTGTCCTTTAAAGATCATTACTAAGTCTACTGAAAGATGGGCTTTTTTAAATTTTTACTGACGTTACGGATTCTCAGTAATAAAGATTATCCAAATAAATTCAGGGAGTTAAACTCCAAATTCACGCTAAATTCCCCAAAACATATTCTATTTTAGGTTTGTGAAAATCACTTTTTTATGGTAAAATGTTAAAGAATGTATGTCATTCATAATAAAAATTAAATGAGGTAAAAACATGGAAATCATGTCGATTGCGATTGCTGTTTTTGCCGTCATCATTGGTTTAGTCATTGGATATGTCAGCATCTCAGCCAAGATGAAATCATCTCAGGAAGCTGCAGAGTTGATGCTTTTAAATGCTGAACAAGAAGCAACTAATTTACGTGGACAAGCTGAGCGTGAAGCAGATTTACTTGTTAATGAAGCCAAGCGTGAAAGCAAGTCTCTTAAAAAAGAAGCACTATTGGAGGCCAAAGAAGAAGCCAGAAAATACCGTGAAGAAGTGGACGCTGAATTCAAATCAGAACGTCAAGAACTCAAACAAATCGAAAGTCGTTTGACAGAGAGAGCTACTAGCCTCGACCGTAAGGACGACAATTTGACGAGTAAAGAACAAACACTTGAACAAAAAGAGCAAAGTATTTCTGATAGAGCGAAAAACCTTGATGCGCGTGAAGAGCAATTAGAGGAAGTCGAAAGACAAAAAGAAGCAGAACTAGAGCGTATTGGTGCCCTGTCTCAAGCAGAAGCACGAGATATTATCTTGGCACAGACAGAGGAAAACTTGACCAAGGAGATTGCCAGCCGTATTCGTGAAGCTGAGCAAGAGGTCAAGGAACGTTCTGATAAAATGGCCAAGGACATCCTGGTTCAAGCTATGCAACGTATCGCTGGTGAATATGTAGCAGAGTCAACAAACTCAACAGTTCATCTGCCAGATGATACCATGAAGGGACGCATTATTGGTCGTGAAGGTCGTAACATTCGTACCTTTGAAAGTTTGACAGGGGTCGATGTGATTATCGACGATACACCAGAAGTAGTGACCTTGTCAGGATTTGACCCGATTCGTCGTGAGATTGCCCGAATGACTATGGAAATGTTGCTCAAAGATGGTCGTATCCACCCAGCTCGTATCGAAGAGTTGGTTGAGAAAAACCGTCAGGAGATTGACAATAAAATTCGTGAATACGGTGAGGCTGCTGCCTATGAGATTGGTGCGCCAAACCTTCATCCAGACTTGATGAAGATTATGGGACGTTTGCAGTTCCGTACTTCTTATGGACAAAATGTTTTGCGCCATTCGATTGAAGTTGCTAAGTTGGCTGGTATTATGGCTAGTGAGCTTGGCGAAAACGCGGCTCTTGCCCGTCGTGCTGGATTCCTTCATGATATCGGGAAAGCCATTGACCGCGAGGTTGAAGGTAGCCACGTTGAAATCGGTATGGAATTGGCCCGTAAGTACAAGGAACATCCAGTTGTGGTGAATACGATTGCTAGTCACCACGGTGATGTTGAAGCCGAAAGCGTCATTGCAGTGATCGTTGCTGCAGCAGATGCCTTGAGTGCGGCCCGTCCAGGTGCTCGTAGTGAGTCTCTTGAAAGCTACATCAAGCGTCTCCATGATTTGGAAGAAATTGCGAATGGCTTTGAAGGAGTACAAACTAGCTTTGCCCTTCAAGCAGGACGTGAAATTCGTATCATGGTCAATCCAGGACAAATCAAGGACGACAAAGTCACAATCTTGGCTCACAAAGTTCGTGAGAAAATTGAAAACAATCTCGATTACCCAGGAAATATCAAGGTAACCGTGATTCGCGAGCTTCGTGCAGTAGATTATGCTAAATAAATAAGAAAGAGCAGTTGAAAAATTACTGCTTTTTTGTTACACTAGATAGAAAGACTGTAACGGATAATATGGCTTTTTGCCATTATTCTAGAGAAATGTTATTTCACAGACTGACTAAAAGGAGACACAATGGCAGACCGAGGCTTACTAATCGTTTTTTCTGGTCCTTCAGGGGTTGGAAAAGGAACGGTTAGAAGAGAGATTTTTGAGAGTTCTGAAAACCAATTTCAATACTCTGTATCGATGACGACACGCGCACAACGTCCTGGAGAAGTGGACGGTGTTGACTATTTCTTCCGTACTCGTGAAGAGTTTGAAGAGCTGATTCGTCAAGGACAGATGTTGGAATACGCAGAATATGTCGGCAACTACTATGGAACTCCTCTGACCTATGTCAATGAAACCTTGGACAAGGGAATCGATGTTTTCCTTGAAATTGAAGTTCAAGGTGCTCTTCAGGTCAAGAAAAAGGTTCCAGATGCTGTCTTTATCTTTCTGACACCACCAGATTTGGATGAATTGCAAGATCGTTTGGTAGGTCGTGGAACAGACAGTGCAGAAGTGATTGCCCAACGAATCGAAAAAGCCAAGGAAGAAATTGCCCTCATGCGTGAGTATGATTATGCGATTGTCAACGATCAGGTGCCCCTAGCTGCTGAGCGTGTCAAACGTGTTATCGAAGCAGAGCACTTCCGTGTGGATCGTGTCATTGGTCACTATCAGGAGATGTTACCAAAATCTCCAACTACCCGATAAAATTTAGAAAATAGGTACAAGCAAATGATGTTAAAACCCTCTATTGATACCTTGCTTGACAAGGTTCCTTCAAAATATTCACTCGTAATCTTGGAAGCAAAACGTGCCCATGAATTGGAAGCAGGTGCGCCAGCATGTCAAGGTTTCAAGTCTGAAAAATCAACTCTTCGCGCTTTAGAAGAAATCGAATCAGGAAACGTAACAATTCACCCAGATCCAGAAGGAAAACGTGAAGCAGTGCGTCGCCGTATCGAAGAAGAAAAACGCCGCAAAGAAGAAGAAGAAAAGAAAATCAAAGAGCAAATCGCTAAAGAAAAAGAAGATGGTGAAAAAATTTAAGGTTGGGGGGACTCAATCTTATTTTTTCTATTGCAAGAATGTACTGATAAGGAGGAGGTGAGAAGATGGCTATAGCAAAGATTATCGTAGATGTACCCTTGATGCAGACAGACCAGCCCTATAGTTATAGGATTCCGGAGGAATTTCTGGGAATGCTGGAGGTTGGGATGCGAGTTCATGTGCCCTTTGGTAAGGGGAATCGCCTGATTCAAGGGATTGTTCTTGGTTTGGAGTCCCAATCAGATGAAGAAGAGATGGAGCAAGATTTAAAAGATATTGCCGAGGTGCTGGATTTTTCTCCTGTTCTCACGCAAGAACAACTCTGGCTGGCTGAGGAGCTCCGCAAATCTGTCTTCTCCTACAAAATTTCCATCCTCAAGGCGATGCTACCGGGATTTCTAAATTCCAGCTATGACAAGATTCTCTATCCTCTGGAAGGTTTGAGTCAGGAAGACCGAGAGCGCTTGTTTGGTTCAGAGGATTCACTAGCCTTTTCTTCTTTAGATTTAGCTAAGCAAGCTGAAATGATGCGTTTGACAAGGAAAGGGTTGCTTGGTCTTGAATATCAGGCGATTGACCAAAAGAAGGTCAAGACTCAGTCCTGGTATGAGGTGAATCTTGCTCAGTTAGAAGATGTCGAGATTTCTGCACGCGCCAAGAAAAAGTTGGAATTGAGAGACTATTTGCTGTCTCATCCGGAGAGTGCTTCCTTGGCTAGTTTGTTAGAGTCCTACTCGCGAGAGCAAGTCAACTTCTTTGTGGAACAAGGAGCTATTACTATAGTTCAAAAGGAAGTTCAACGCTCAGCTGCTTATTTTGAAGGCATTGAAGCAAGTCGACCTTTGGAGTTGAATCCAGAACAAAGACAGGCGCGTGATGCGGTTGTCAGTGCGATTGGCAGTCACCAACCTCCCTTCCTCCTTCAAGGGATTACAGGAAGTGGGAAGACTGAGGTTTACTTGCAGATTATCCAAGGTGCCTTGGATAAGGGCAAGACAGCTATTTTGCTGGTGCCTGAGATTTCCTTGACCCCTCAGATGACGGAGCGTTTTATCGCTCGTTTTGGGGACAAGGTTGCCATTCTTCACTCAGGCTTATCCAATGGTGAAAAGTATGATGAATGGCGCAAGGTAGAACGTGGCGATGCCCAAGTTGTTGTTGGCGCCAGATCGGCCATCTTTGCTCCTCTAAAAAATCTAGGTGTTATGATTATCGATGAGGAGCATGAAGCGACTTATAAGCAGGACAGCAATCCCCGTTATCATGCCAGAGAGGTAGCTATTTTACGGGCTCAGTATAATCAAGCGGCCTTGGTCCTTGGTTCAGCGACACCAAGTCTGGAAAGCCGTGCGCGGGCTGGAAAAGGCGTCTATCAGCACTTATGTCTGACCCAACGAGCTAATCCTTTAGCCACCATTCCTGAGGTTCAAGTGATTGATTTTCGGGACTATATCGGACAAAATGAGACGTCAAACTTTACACCGCCTTTGCTAGAAGCTATCCAAGACCGTCTGGCTAAAAAAGAGCAGGTGGTTCTCATGCTCAATCGCCGTGGTTATTCTAGCTTTGTCATGTGTCGGGAATGTGGGACGGTGGATACTTGTCCCAACTGTGACATTTCTCTGACCTTGCACATGGATACCAAGACCATGAACTGCCATTATTGTGGGTTTTCTAAGGACATTCCTCAGGTCTGTCCTAACTGTAAGAGTCGCAGTATTCGTTACTATGGAACAGGGACTCAAAAAGCTTATGATGAGCTAGCAGAACTCTTTCCTCAAGCCCGCATTCTGCGGATGGATGTGGATACGACCCGCAAGAAAGGCAGTCACCAAGCTCTTCTTGATCAGTTTGGACGAGGAGAAGCAGATATCTTGCTGGGAACTCAAATGATTGCCAAGGGATTGGATTTTCCCAATGTAACCCTAGTCGGAGTTCTTAATGCGGATACAGCTTTGAATCTGCCTGATTTCCGTTCTTCTGAGAGAACCTTCCAGCTCTTGACTCAGGTGGCAGGTCGAGCAGGTCGGGCTGAAAAAGCTGGGCAGGTCTTGATTCAGTCTTACAATCCTCAGCACTACGCTATTCGATTTGCAAAAGACCAAGACTACGAAGGCTTTTATGCCTATGAAATGGGTATCAGACGCCAACTTGGTTATCCACCTTACTATTTCACGATTGGCATTACCCTCTCTCATAAGAAAGAAGAAGAGGTGGTCAAACGTGCCTATGAAGTTATGAGCGTTTTGCGGTCAGGTTTGTCTGAAACCAGTAACATTCTAGGGCCAACACCCAAGCCTATTGCTCGTACCCACAACCTTTATCATTACCAGATTTTAATTAAATACCGTTTAGAAGATGAGCTTGGTCCGACCCTCAACCAGGTCTTGGCACTGACTCAAGAACGAGAAAATAGTGAGCTCCGTCTCAGCATTGACCATGAGCCACAGCAATTTTTATAAGAAGGAGAAGATATGACAAAACTAATCTTTATGGGGACCCCCGACTTTTCAGCAACAGTCTTAAAAGGACTTTTGACAGATGACCGTTACGAAATTCTAGCTGTTGTAACCCAGCCAGACCGTGCTGTAGGCCGTAAAAAAGTCATCCAAGAAACCCCAGTCAAGAAGGCCGCCAAAGAGGCAGGACTTCCTATCTACCAACCTGAAAAACTATCTGGAAGTCCAGAGATGGGAACTATTATGCAGCTAGGAGCGGATGGAATTGTGACTGCTGCATTTGGGCAGTTTCTTCCAAGTAAACTCCTTGATAGCATGGACTTTGCGATCAATGTTCACGCTTCTCTTCTTCCTAAACATCGTGGTGGAGCGCCAATCCATTATGCCTTGATTCAAGGGGATGAGGAAGCTGGTGTGACCATTATGGAAATGGTTAAGGAAATGGATGCAGGGGATATGATTTCCCGTCGTAGTATTCCGATTACGGATGAGGACAATGTCGGCACCTTGTTTGAGAAATTGGCGCTAGTTGGTCGTGATTTGCTTTTGGATACTTTGCCTGCCTATATTGCTGGTGATATCAAACCTGAAGCGCAGGATCCAAGTCAGGTCACTTTCTCGCCAAATATCAAGCCAGAGGAAGAAAAACTGGACTGGAACAAAACCAATCGTCAACTCTTTAACCAAATCCGTGGAATGAACCCGTGGCCTGTTGCCCATACTTTCCTTAAGGGCGACCGCTTTAAGATTTATGAAGCCCTACCAGTAGATGGTCAGGGAAATCCAGGAGAGATTCTCTCTATCGGCAAGAAAGAATTGATTGTCGCAACAGCTGAAGGAGCTTTGTCTCTCAAACAAGTTCAGCCTGCTGGTAAGCCTAAGATGGACATTGCTTCCTTCCTCAACGGAGTTGGACGTACATTGACTGTAGGAGAACGATTTGGTGACTAAAGTAGAAACGGCTAGAAGTTTAACCCTAGCAGTGCTAGAGGATGTTTTTGTCAATCAAGCATACTCAAATATTGCCTTAAATAAGCATCTCAAGGGAAGTCAACTTTCGGCAGCAGACAAGGGCTTGGTGACAGAGATTGTCTACGGAACAGTAGCCCGCAAACTCACCTTAGAATGGTATCTATCCCACTTTATCGAAGACAGAGATCAGTTAGATAGTTGGCTTTATATCCTTCTTCTCATGAGTGCTTACCAGCTCCGCTATTTGGACAAGATTCCAGACCATGCTGTGGTCAATGAAGCAGTAGAATTGGCCAAAGTCCGTAAAAAAGGCAGTGAAAAATTGGTCAACGCTGTCCTTCGCCGTATCTTGCGTGAAGGCTGGCCAGATATTACTAGCATCAAACGTAAAAACAAGCGTGATTCCATAGCCTATTCTCTTCCAGTTTGGCTAGTTGCCAAGCTCAAAGAAGAATACGGCGAAGAGCGAGCGCAAGCTATTTTTGAAAGTCTTTTGGTGCGCAACAAGGCCAGTATTCGTGTGACTGATTTAAGCCGAAAAGAGGAAATCCAAACCTTGTTGGAGGCCAGTGATTCATCCTTGTCTCCTTCTGGTCTTGTTAAGGAGCAGGGGCATTTTGCAGGCCATGATTTGTTTGCAGATGGAGCGATTACCATCCAAGACGAGTCCAGTCAATTGGTTGCGCCAACTTTGAATTTGCAGGGAGATGAGCGAGTGCTTGATGCTTGTGCGGCTCCAGGTGGGAAAACAGCCCATATAGCCTCTTATCTCACGACAGGTCAGGTTACTGCTCTAGATTTGTATGACCATAAGCTGAGCTTGATCCAAGAAAATGCAGAGCGTTTAGGTGTAGCAAACCGTGTCCAAACCCAAAAATTGGACGCCAGAAAGGTGCATGAGTTTTTTGGTCAGGATTCTTTTGATAAGATTTTGGTGGATGCTCCCTGTTCAGGAATCGGTCTTTTGCGCCGAAAACCAGATATCAAATACAATAAAGAAACGGCAGATTTCGCGTCCTTGCAGGAAATTCAGCTAGAAATATTAGGTAGTGTTTGTCAAACACTACGCAAAGGTGGTATAATAACTTATAGTACCTGTACTATTGTCTCAGAGGAGAATTTTCAAGTCGTTGAGGCGTTTTTAGAAAGTCATCCTGAGTTCGAGCAGGTAAGACTAGAACATGAATGTAAGGATATCATGAAAGACGGCTGTATCCTCATTACACCTGAATTGTATGGAAGTGATGGATTCTTCATCAGTCAATTTCGCAAGATATCGGATTAGGAAGGAACTGACACATGGAAATTTCATTATTAACAGATGTTGGTCAGAAACGGACAAATAACCAAGACTATGTCAACCACTATGTCAATAGAGCTGGGCGTACCATGATTATTTTAGCTGATGGGATGGGAGGTCATCGCGCAGGGAATATCGCTAGTGAAATGGCGGTAACAGACCTAGGTATAGCTTGGGTCGATACCCAAATCGATACAGTCAATGAAGTGCGTGAATGGTTCGCCCATTACCTAGAAATTGAAAATCAAAAGATTCACCAGCTTGGTCAGGATGAAGCTTACAGAGGCATGGGAACTACTTTGGAAGTCCTTGCTATTATTGGCAATCAAGCTATCTATGCTCATATTGGTGATTCGCGTATCGGCTTGATTCGTGGAGAAGAATACCATCAGTTGACGAGCGACCATTCTTTGGTCAATGAATTGCTCAAGGCTGGTCAATTGACACCTGAAGAAGCTGCTAGCCATCCACAGAAAAATATTATTACTCAATCTATCGGTCAAAAAGATGAAGTTCAACCTGATTTTGGAATGATTACCCTTGAGCCAGGTGACTATCTCTTGCTCAATAGTGATGGTTTGACTAACATGATTTCAGGCAGTGAGATTTGTGATATTGTAACCAGTGATATTCCTTTGGCAGATAAAACAGCGACGCTTGTGCGTTTTGCTAACAATGCAGGAGGTTTAGACAACATTACGGTTGCCCTTGTTTCTATGAACGAGGAGGATGCAGAATGATCCAAATCGGCAAGATTTTTGCCGGACGCTATCGGATTGTGAAACAGATTGGCCGAGGAGGCATGGCAGATGTCTATTTGGCCAAGGATTTAATTCTAGACGGAGAAGAAGTGGCAGTGAAGGTCCTGAGGACCAACTACCAGACGGACCCGATAGCTGTAGCTCGTTTCCAGCGTGAAGCGAGAGCTATGGCAGATCTAGACCATCCTCATATCGTTCGGATAACAGATATTGGTGAGGAAGACGGTCAACAGTATCTTGCAATGGAGTATGTTGCTGGACTAGACCTCAAACGCTATATCAAGGAGCACTATCCTCTTTCTAATGAAGAAGCCGTCCGTATCATGGGACAAATCCTCCTAGCCATGCGTTTGGCCCATACCAGAGGAATTGTCCACAGGGACCTGAAACCTCAAAATATCCTCTTGACACCAGATGGGACTGCCAAAGTCACAGATTTTGGGATTGCGGTAGCCTTTGCTGAGACGAGTCTGACTCAGACTAACTCTATGCTGGGTTCGGTTCATTACTTGTCACCAGAGCAGGCGCGTGGTTCTAAGGCAACTGTACAGAGTGATATCTATGCCATGGGTATTATTTTCTATGAGATGCTGACAGGCCATATCCCTTATGACGGGGATAGTGCGGTGACCATTGCCCTCCAGCATTTCCAGAAACCATTGCCATCGGTTATAGCTGAGAATCCATCTGTGCCTCAGGCTTTAGAGAATGTTGTCATCAAGGCAACTGCCAAGAAATTGACAGATCGTTATCAGTCAGTTGCAGAGATGTATGTGGACTTGTCTAGTAGTTTGTCTTATAATCGTCGCAATGAGCCTAAACTGGTATTTAATGATACGACTAAGGCGGACACCAAGACTCTACCAAAGGTATCCCAGAGTACCTTGACCTCGATTCCTAAGGTGCAAACACAAAGTCCGAAGCCACAGGCTGCGAAGCCGAGTCAGCAGGTTTCAGAAGACAATTACGCAACCAAGCCTGTTAAGAAACGGAAATTTAGAGTTCGCTATATGATTTTGTTGGCCAGCATTGTATTGGTGGCAGCTTCTCTTATTTGGATATTATCCAGAACTCCTGCAACCATTCCCATTCCAGATGTGGCAGGTCAGACAGTGGCGGAAGCCAAGGAAACCCTCAAGAAAGCCAATTTTGAGATTGGCGAGGAGAAATCAGAGGCTAGTGAAAAGGTGGAAGAAGGGCGGATTATCCGTACAGATCCTGACGCTGGAACTGGTCGAAAAGAAGGAACGAAAATCAATTTGGTTGTCTCATCAGGTAAGCAATCTTTCCAATTGAGCAACTATATCGGCCGTAAATCGACCGATGTTATCGCAGAACTCAAGCAGAAGAAGGTACCTGAAAATCTCATCAAGATAGAGGAAGAAGAATCAAGCGAGAGTGAAGAAGGAACAGTTCTTAGACAGAGCCCGTCAGCTGGAACAACTTATGATTTGAGTAAGGCCTCAACAATTACTTTAACTATTGCTAAGAAAGTAACCAGCGTTGCTATGCCAAGTTATATAGGATCTAGTCTTGAATTTACTAAAAATAATCTCGTTCAAATTGTCGGTATTAAAGAAGCCAACATTGAAGTTGTAGAAGTTACCACAGCTCCTTCCGGAACTGCTGAAGGTACCGTTGTTGAACAGAGTCCAAGAGCGGGTGAAAAGGTAGATTTGAATAAGACACGCATCAAGATTTCAATTTACAAACCGAAAACACCGCCGTCAACATCATCATCAGCACCAGCCCAACGTGGAAACCAAGGTTCTACTACAACACCAAGTCAGGGGAACCAGCAAGGAAATCAACGAGGAGATACTCATTCTACTAATCAATCAAGTAGTGAGGGAAGCCACGAAAATTCACGTAATTAAATGAATCTTTGTCATGATTTCATGGCAAAGATTTTTTTTGACTCCAGATTTGTGATAGAATAGAGGAAGTTGATAAAAGGAGGAAAGTATGGAAGAATCAAGAGAATTAAATGCCGTCATCGATCTGATTATGTTAGCTGGAACCATTCTTCTCAAAAGTGGCTCAGAGATTCATCGTGTAGAAGATACCATGATTCGGATTGCGCATTCGCAGGGGATTGTGGATTGCAATGTTCTTGCCATGCCTGCTGCCATCTTTTTCTCCATTGAAAATACCAATATTTCGCGAATGAAACGCGTGACCTCATCTTCTTATAACATCGAAAAAGTCTGTGATGTGAACCAAATTTCTCGTCAGTTGGTAGGAGGAAATCTTGATTTAAAGACAGCCTTCAAGCAATTGAAGGCCTTGCAAGCCCAACCCCTTCCTTATACTAAGTTGCAGGTAACTTTGGCTGCAACCTTTAGTGCTCCTTTCTTTTCGATTATGTTTAGTGGAAATATCTACGACGCACTTGGGGCAGGAGTGGCTACCTTATTTGGTTTTGCCTTTTCCCTCTATGTAGAGAAGTTTATCCGAATTCCCTTTGTGACATCCTTTGCTGGAGCCTTTGTTTTTGGGATGATAGCCCAGTTTTGGGCTCGCTACACAGGCTTTCCTTCAACGGCAGATTTGATTATAGCTGGTGCGGTCATGCCGTTTGTACCAGGTATTGCCTTGACCAATGCGGTTCGTGATATTATGACCAACCACATAAACTCTGGTATGAGTAAGATGTTTGAATCCCTGCTCATTACCCTTGCTTTAGGGGCGGGAACTTCTGTCGCCTTGGTATTGATGAACTAATATGACACTAACAACCTTTTTATTACAAGCAGTAGCAAGTCTTCTTGCTATAATCACTTTTTTAATCGTACTCAATGTTCAACGTTCTATGCTCTTACCAGGAGGAATTTTGGGCATGGCTGTCTGGCTAATTTATCTTTTGCTCAAGGAACCGACCAATGTTATTGTGGCTACTTTTATTGCAGCCATTATCGGTTCTTGTGTCAGCCAGATTTTAAGTATTCTTTATAAGACACCTGCTGTAGTCTTTATCTTGGCAATCTTGGCACCTCTGGTTCCGGGTTATCTCTCCTATCGGACAACTGCCTTTTTTGTGACGGGAGATTACAGTCATGCCATTGCTAGTGCAACCTTGGTTGTTATGTTGGCTTTGGTGATTTCCATTGGAATGGCTAGCGGAACAGTGATTCTTAGACTGTATTCTTACTTACGAAAACAGCATAATCGTTAGACTAACAAGAGACTTGATTTGGTGAATCAAGTCTTTTTTCTCTCTTTTACTGCTATTTGTGATAAAATAGTATAGAACGATTTTTTACAATGAATGATAAAACAGAGGTAAATATGACAATCGGTATTGATAAGATTGGTTTTGCGACCGGTCAATATGTCTTGAAATTACAAGACTTAGCAGAAGCGAGGGGAATTGACCCTGAAAAATTAAGTAAAGGACTCTTACTCAAGGAATTGAGTATTGCGCCCCTAACTGAGGATATCGTGACCTTGGCGGCCAGTGCAAGTGATTCTATTTTAACGGAGCAAGAAAGAGCAGAAATTGATATGGTCATTGTAGCTACTGAGTCAGGAATTGACCAAAGTAAAGCTGCAGCCGTCTTTGTGCATGGTTTGCTGGGCATCCAGCCCTTTGCTCGTAGTTTCGAGATTAAAGAAGCCTGCTATGGAGCGACAGCTGCCCTTCATTATGCCAAATTGCATGTGGAAAATTCTCCAGAGTCCAAAGTTTTGGTTATTGCCAGTGATATTGCCAAATATGGTATTGAAACACCTGGAGAACCCACTCAGGGTGCTGGAAGTGTGGCTATGTTGATTACACAGAATCCACGCATTATGGCCTTTAATAATGACAATGTAGCTCAGACTCGTGACATCATGGATTTCTGGCGTCCAAATTACTCAACAACCCCTTATGTAAATGGTGTCTATTCTACCCAGCAATATCTAGATAGTTTGAAAACGACTTGGCTTGAATACCAAAAACGCTACCAGCTTACCTTAGATGATTTTGCTGCGGTTTGCTTCCACTTGCCTTATCCTAAATTAGCGCTAAAAGGCTTGAAAAAAATCATGGATAAGAGCCTGCCGCAAGAGAAAAAAGACCTCTTGCAAAAGCATTTTGACCAGTCTATTCTCTACAGTCAAAAGGTGGGAAATATCTATACAGGTTCCCTCTTCCTTGGACTCTTGTCTCTCTTGGAAAATACAGATAGCTTGAAGGCTGGGGATAAAATTGCCCTTTATAGTTACGGAAGTGGTGCTGTGGCTGAGTTCTTCAGTGGTGAATTGGTTGAAGGATATGAAGCTTATTTGGATAAAGACCGCTTGAACAAGCTCAACCAACGAACTGCCCTATCTGTTGCAGACTATGAAAAAGTCTTCTATGAGGAAGTAGACTTAGATGAAACAAACTCTGCCCAGTTTGCTGGCTATGAAAATCAAGATTTTGCCTTGGTTGAAATTGTTGACCACCAACGCCGTTATAGCAAGGTTGAAAAATAATGAAGATAAGTTGGAATGGATTTTCTAAAAAATCATACCAAGAGCGCCTCGAGTTGTTACAAGCTCAGGCGCTCCTTAGTCCTGAGAAGCAAGTGAGTTTGGAGCAGGATGAACAGATAAGTGTGACTGTGGCAGACCAGCTGAGTGAGAATGTGGTGGGAACTTTTTCTCTGCCTTATTCGCTGGTTCCAGAGGTCCTTGTCAATGGTCAGGAATACACAGTTCCTTATGTGACAGAAGAACCATCTGTGGTTGCTGCGGCCAGCTATGCAAGTAAAATCATCAAGCGAGCAGGTGGCTTTACTGCTCAAGTCCATCAACGCCAGATGATTGGGCAGGTAGCCCTTTATCAAGTTGATGATCCTGATCTAGCTCAAGTGCAGATTGCCAGCAAGAAAGCAGAACTCTTGGAGCTTGCCAATCAAGCCTATCCTTCCATTGTTAAACGCGGGGGCGGGGCGCGTGATCTACGTGTAGAACAGTTCAAAGGTGAAACAGACTTTCTCGTTGTTTATCTCCATGTCGATACCCAAGAAGCCATGGGAGCCAATATGCTCAACACCATGCTGGAAGCCTTGAAACCAGTCTTAGAAGAACTCAGTCAGGGACAGAGTCTCATGGGGATTCTATCAAACTACGCGACCGATTCTCTAGTGACTGCAAGCTGTCGCATCGCCTTTCGTTACTTGAGCCGCCAAAAGGATCAAGGACGAGAATTTGCGGAGAAGATAGCCTTGGCTAGCCAGTTTGCGCAGGCTGATCCTTATCGAGCAGCTACTCATAATAAAGGGATTTTTAATGGTATTGATGCCGTTTTGATTGCCACTGGTAATGACTGGCGTGCCATTGAAGCCGGGGCCCATGCCTTTGCCAGTCGAGATGGACGTTATCAAGGTCTCAGTCAATGGACACTGGACATGGAAAGAGAAGAATTGGTCGGTGAGATGACCCTGCCCATGCCTGTAGCGACCAAGGGAGGCTCTATCGGCCTCAACCCTCGTGTGGCTCTCAGTCATGAGCTACTGGGAAATCCATCTGCCAAAGAATTAGCCCAGATTATCGTGTCTATCGGTCTTGCCCAAAACTTTGCAGCCCTCAAAGCCTTGGTGAGTACAGGAATTCAGCAAGGTCACATGAAATTGCAGGCCAAATCCTTGGCTCTCCTCGCAGGTGCTAGTGAATCTGAGGTAGCTCCCCTAGTAGAGCGTCTTATTGCAGATAAAACCTTTAACTTAGAGACAGCCCAGCGCTATCTCGAAAACTTAAGATCATAAAAAACTCAGACGAAGGCAGTCTGAGTTTTCTTGTGCTTATACTCAATGAAAATCAAAGAGCAAACTAGGAAGCTAGCCGCAAGCTGCTCAAAGCACTGCTTTGAGGTTGTAGATAAGACTGACGAAGTCAGTTACATATATCTACGGTAAGGCGACGCTGACGTGGTTTGAAGAGATTTTTGAAGAGTATTAAATACTTTTTCCTGGTAATAGGGTGACTGGTAAGAAGTAACCAGTTGTCGCGACTTCCTTACCTTCGATTTTTTGTAAGAGTAGGTCAACAGTGAGTTGGGCAATCTCTTGCATAGGTTGCTTCACAGTCGTCAAATGAGGATAGTAATTCTCGATAAAGTAGGTACCATCATAGCCGATGACCTTGAGCTCTTCAGGAACAGAAATGCCCAGCTCTTGAGCGATTTTAATGACCAGAATAGCTGTCAAATCATCCGAAGCAAAGATGGCATCTGGTTTTTGACGGGTCAAGATATTCTTGATTTCCATTTCTTTTCTGACAGGAGAAAAGTCACTGGAAACATTGATAATAGGAGCTTTTGGGAGTACGGATGCAAAGCCAGCGTGGCGTAGCCCAGTTGGCGAATTGGAATTGTCATTCCCTGTAATCATAATGATAGACTGGGCACCTGTCTTAACCAAGGTCTGGGCAGCAAGAACTCCACCAGCGTAGTTGTCAGAAGAAACGACTGGAATGTCTGGAGACAAGTTTCGGTCAAAGGAAATAATCGGCGCCGTCACACGATTGTAGTCTTCGATTCCCAAGTTGTGACTACCAGAAATGATGCCGTCCACCTGATTGGCTTCCAACATTTCGATGTATTCGCGTTCCTTCTCAGAATCATGCTCACTGTTGCAGATGATGGTCTTGTAACCATTCTTAAAAAGTTGGTGTTCCAGCTTATCAATCAATTCTGCATAGAAAACATTGGAAATATTAGGGAAAATCAAGCCGATTAACTTAGCTGATTTTCCTTGCAGACTACGAGCTAGGTTGTTGGGTTTATAGCCCAATTCTCGCATGGCTTCATTAACCTTTTGAATGGTTTTTTCAGATAGATAGCCTTTTTTATTGATAACCCGAGAAACGGTAGTAGGGCTGACGCCTGCAAGTTTGGCGACATCAGTTAGTTTTGCGACCATAATCTAATTCATAGTAAGTTCCAGTTGGGTTTCCAGATTTGATCAGGATACCATTTTGGTCCGCATGTGGGAAGACACGACCGGAAAATACTTTTTCTCCTTTATTGATGAAAATTTCAAAGACAGAGTTATCGATGAAAATTGTAGCAGTAGTAGCCTGATTCTCGATAGGGCAAGAACGAGTTGTCCCAAATTCTTGAGCGTACTGTTCACCAGCCTGGCTACGATCTACTGTCACTTGACCATTTACAAGGTCAAAGTTGATGGAAAGTCCCTTGCCTTCTTTATCAGCAAGTAAGATAATCTCGCTCTGGCTATTGGCTTCCAAGTTGAGTTCAAGTTCGTAAGTGTTATTGGTTTGGGCACGGTTTGAGAAGGATTCTTCAGATGCACGAAGGTCCTTGATAGCTGGGACTGGGTATTGGTAGAGTTTGCCGTCTTTGATAGTCAGTTCTTTGACCAAAGAGAAGGTTCCTTGGTGGTCAAAACGGTCAGATGGGTAAGAAACATCTGGTAATCCAAGCCAGCTAACAGCTAGAGCACGTCCGTCAGGAGCGTTGAAGGCTTGAGTTGCATAGGCTTCGAAACCATAATCCATGTTTTGAAGCTGAGACACATCTACCATTTTGGCATTTTCAGGGTCAAAGGAGGCCCCAATCTTATACATATTTGGATAGATATTGTCGTAGTCTAGAACATCCTTATCCAATCCTTGTGGACAGTAGAGAAGGACAGGTTGCTCCCCTACAAAGACCAGATTTGGGCATTCCATCATGTAGGCAGTGCGGTCGTTAGAAAAGTCAAGATTGCCAACTGCTTGCCAGTTTGTGTAGTCGTTGGCTACAGCTTTATAAAGACGAACGAATCCTTTTTTCTCTAAGTCCTGACCACCGACGATAGCATAATATTGACCTTTAAAGTTAAAAATTTGTGGATCACGGAAGTGATCAGTAGAGTCTGCTGGCTGGTCAATCAAGATCTTGTCAATCTTTGTAATCTTGCCATCCTTATCCATCGAAGCTCCAATCTGGTAAGGGTGACGGATCCAGTTTTCATCGCGGACATTTCCTGTATAAAATAGGAACAAGTTATCGCCAAACTGCATGGCAGAACCAGAGTAGGCGCCGTGGCTATCTAATGGAGTATCTGGCAAAACTTTGACTCCAGTTTCGCTAAAGTGAACCAAATCATCACTTTCAAGCTGTACCCAAGATTTTAAACCGTGGGCTGCACCAAAAGGGAAGTTCTGATAAAAAACAATCCACTTGCCATCAAAGTAAGAAAAGCCATTTGGGTCGTTGAGAAGTCCTGTTTTTGGCTCAACATGGTAATGAGTATGCCATGGAGATTGTGCCATATTTTCCTTTATATGTTGAATTTCTTCTTGCGTCCAATCTTGATAAAGTCTGTAACGACGCTCAGTTGTCCATTCCATTCATTCATTCCTCCGAAAATCTTATCACTTTTAATAGTAACCGTTTTCGATAAAAAATGCAAGCCTTTTATGTTAAAAAAGAGAAAAAACTGTCATACGTTTATCATAAAATAAAAGCAGGAAATCAATCATCTATCTACAGAAAATTGAAAGAAAATGAAACAAAATCCTTTTTAACTCAGATTTTAAACTATTTTTTTAAAGAACACTTTCATAAAACTCTCATAATCTATCAAAACAAAAGACTTTGCACTAGGAAACAAATATTTTTTCTGCAAAACGCTTGACATATTTTTGAAACATGATAAAATATAAGTCGTAGGGCGAATAAAATCGCTTTCAAACAATAACAAAATTTTATATAAGGAGATTTTTGCAAATGAACAATCAGGAAATTGCAAAAAAAGTCATCGATGCCTTGGGCGGACGTGAAAATGTCAACAGTGTAGCTCACTGTGCGACTCGTCTTCGTGTCATGGTCAAAGATGAAGGAAAAATCAATAAAGAAGTGATTGAGAACTTGGAAAAAGTTCAAGGTGCTTTCTTTAACTCAGGTCAATACCAAATCATCTTTGGTACAGGTACAGTTAACAAAATGTACGATGAAGTTGTTGCGCTTGGCTTGCCAACATCATCTAAAGATGACATGAAAGCAGAAGCTGCGAAACAAGGGAACTGGTTCCAACGTGCTATCCGTACTTTCGGTGACGTTTTCGTTCCAATCATCCCAGTTATCGTAGCAACTGGTCTCTTCATGGGTGTGCGTGGTCTTTTCAACGCCCTTGAAATGCCACTTCCAGATGACTTTGCAACTTACACTCAAATCTTGACAGATACAGCCTTTATCATCTTGCCAGGTTTGGTTGTGTGGTCAACTTTCCGTGTATTCGGTGGAAATCCAGCCGTTGGTATCGTTCTTGGTATGATGCTTGTTTCTGGCTCACTTCCAAACGCTTGGGCGGTCGCTTCAGGTGGTGAAGTAACAGCTATGAACTTCTTTGGTTTCATCCCTGTTGTTGGTTTGCAAGGTTCAGTTCTTCCAGCCTTCATCATCGGGGTTGTCGGAGCTAAATTTGAAAAAGCTGTCCGCAAGGTCGTTCCAGATGTCATTGACCTCTTGGTAACGCCATTCGTGACACTTTTGGTCATGTCTATCCTTGGACTCTTTGTCATCGGACCAGTCTTCCACATTGTTGAAAACTATATCCTTATTGGTACAAAAGCAATTCTTGGCTTGCCACTTGGTCTTGGTGGTTTCTTGATTGGTGGGGTTCACCAATTGATCGTCGTGTCAGGTGTGCACCACATCTTCAACTTGCTTGAAGTTCAATTGCTTGCTGCTGACCATGCTAACCCATTCAACGCTATCATCACAGCTGCTATGACAGCTCAGGGTGCTGCGACTGTTGCGGTTGGTGTTAAAACTAAAAATCCAAAACTAAAAACACTTGCTTTCCCAGCTGCTCTTTCTGCTTTCCTAGGTATTACAGAGCCTGCTATCTTCGGGGTTAACTTGCGTTTCCGTAAACCATTCTTCCTTTCATTGATTGCTGGTGCAATCGGTGGTGGATTGGCTTCTATCCTTGGACTTGCTGGTACTGGTAATGGTATCACCATCATCCCTGGTACAATGCTTTATGTTGGTAACGGACAACTTGCACAATACCTTCTTATGGTAGCTGTATCATTTGCCCTTGGTTTTGCTCTTACTTACATGTTTGGTTATGAGGATGAAAAAGAAGTTGCTACTGAAGTAGAGACAGAACGTTTGGTCCAAGAAGAAACAACTGGTAACATTCCAGCAGCTCTTCAAAATGAAACACTTGTAACTCCTATCGTTGGTGATGTTGTCGCTCTTGCTGATGTTAATGACCCAGTCTTCTCAAGTGGAGCTATGGGACAAGGTATCGCTGTGAAACCAAGCCAAGGTGTGGTTTATGCACCAGCTGATGCTGAAGTTTCAATCGCCTTTCCAACAGGACATGCCTTTGGTTTGAAAACAACTAATGGTGCTGAAGTCTTGATTCACGTTGGTATCGACACTGTAACAATGAATGGTGAAGGTTTTGAAGCAAAAGTTGCTCAAGGTGACAAGGTAAAAGCTGGCGATGTTCTTGGAACATTTGATTCAAACAAAATCGCTGCAGCTGGTCTTGATGATACAACAATGGTTATCGTTACAAACACAGCTGACTTCTCTTCAGTAGCTCCAGTCGCAACAGGTTCAGTTGCGAAGGGTGATGCTCTTATCGAAGTGAAAGCCTAATACTCTTCGAAAATCAAATGCAAACCACGTCAGCTTTATCGGCAACCTCAAAACAGTGTTTTGAGCAGCCTTCGGCTAGATTCCTAGTTTGCTCTTTGATTTTCATTGAGTACTATATTCCCTCTCAAAATGAAAACGAACAAATGACATGTTTGTTCGTTTTTGCTTGAATGGTAAGATTTACAGAGGAAAATCTAAAAAATTGAGAAACTTAGATTTTTAAAATATGCTATAATAAAGAAAATAAAAACAAGAGGTTTATCATGACAAAATTATATGGAAGCTTGGAAGCTGGCGGTACAAAGTTTGTCTGTGCTGTCGGTGATGAAAACTTTAACGTTGTGGAAAAAACACAATTTCCAACAACAACTCCAATCGAAACAATCGATAAAACCATTGAGTTCTTCTCAAAATTCGATAACCTTGCTGGTCTTGCAGTTGGTTCATTTGGTCCGATTGATATTGACAAAAATTCAAAAACCTATGGCTTTATCACAACAACTCCAAAACCTCACTGGGCAAATGTGGACTTGCTTGGTGCCCTTCGTCGCGCCCTTAACGTGCCAATGTACTTCACAACAGACGTAAACAGCTCTGCTTATGGTGAAGTGGTTGCCCGTAACAATGCTGGCGGTCGTATCGAAAACTTGGTTTACTACACAATCGGTACAGGTATCGGTGCAGGTGTTATTCAACGTGGTGAGTTTATCGGTGGTGTGGGTCACCCTGAGATGGGTCACTACTATGTGGCTAAACACCCAATGGATATTGAAAAAGAATTCAACGGTGTTTGTCCATTCCACAAAGGATGTTTGGAAGGCTTTGCGGCTGGTCCAAGTCTAGAAGCTCGTACAGGTATTCGTGGTGAAAACATTGAACTCAACAGCTCTGTCTGGGATGTTCAAGCCTACTACATCGCTCAAGCTGCTGTCAATGCTACAGTAACTTTCCGCCCAGATGTGATCGTCTTTGGTGGTGGGGTCATGGCTCAACAACACATGCTGGACCGTGTCCGTGAGAAATTCACAGCTCTTCTCAATGGCTACCTACCAGTGCCAGACGTGCGTGACTACATCGTGACACCAGCAGTTGCAGGAAATGGTTCTGCTACACTTGGGAACTTTGTTCTTGCAAAAGAAGTTTCAAAATAAACCACAAAATCCGCTTGGGCAACCAAACGGATTTTTTATGTGTCAAAGCATTTGCCAGAAAAAGTCAATAATATAGGTCAGACCGTAGGTATAAACCACGAGGGTAAAGGGTTTGGTCAGAACGATGATGATCATATAACGCTTGAAGCTCATCTTGGTCAGGGCGGCCAGCATACAGAGAAAGTCAGCTGGACTAATGGGCCAAATCATCATAAAGATAAAGAAACGGTCAAAACGATTGCCCTTATCCAACCAGCCGATATACTTGTCATAGGTGCGCTTGCTGACGACAGACTGGACAAAGGCAGCCCCATAGAGGCGCACCAGATAAAAGATAATGGCACAGCCAATCACGATGCCGATATAGTTGTAGATTGTCCCGATGATGTGACCGTAAATAAAGACGCCAGCCACAGAGGTCAAGGCCCCTGGAATGATAGGGACGACCGTTTGTAGGATCTGTAAAAAGATAAAGAGAGGTGGCCCCCAGATACCTGCCTGCTGGATAAAGGCAGAGAGGGTTTCCTTAGACTGTAAAATCCCAGCCTGATAAGCCCAAATACAGAAAATCAAACTCCCAACCCCACCGACAATCGATGAGATGTTGATAACTTGCTGCAGAAGGGGAGAAACAGCTTTCATTTGTTTATTCTGTGACATGTAAACTCCTCATAGATAGTATATTTCTACTATACCATATTTTGGAGGAGAAAGGGGGAATGAGTGTTTTTGCTATGGGAAGAGTGATGGAATTTGAGGCTAAACATGCTATAATAAAGGGAGCAGACATGTAGCAAAGGAGAGAGTATGATACAGGTAAAACCAGAACTGGAGATAGAAAAACAGCTGATCAACCAACTGGTGACTGGGGAAAGTCAATGGACTTACAGAGATGACCTTAAAACAGAAGAGCAATTATGGGAAAACTTCTTTGAAAAGCTAGCCCAGAACAATGTGGCTTTATTGGCAGATCATCCCCTGACAGAACAGGAAAAACGCCAGATAAAGAATCAACTGAACTTTGTTAGCTACTATGATGCAGCCAAGTGGTTGGTCGGCGAAAATGGTATTGCCAAGGTTGAGGTTCAGAGAGAAGATGCTAGTTTGGGGACTATCCGTTTATCTGTCATTTGGCGAGACAATATCGCAGCTGGTAAGTCTAGTTATGAGGTTGTCAACCAAGTCGAGAGAGATAAGATAAATCCTCAGGATCGAGACCGCAGGCTAGATGTGACCCTCTTGATCAATGGCCTTCCAATGATTCAGATTGAGCTTAAAAGTCCCCGAGTTGCTTTTTTAGATGCCTTTCATCAAATCAAGAAGTATGATAGAGAAGGAAAGTTCCGTGGCCTCTACTCTAGCTTACAGATGTTTGTTGTGACCAATAAAGTAGACACACGCTATATTGCTGCAGCTAGGGAAAATAAACTCAACAAGCAATTTCTAACTAAGTGGGTGGATAAGGACAACCAACCCATAACGAGCTTGACCAGCTTTGCCCACGAAGTCCTTTCCATCCCTCGTGCCCACCAGATGGTTATGCAGTATTCTGTCCTTGATGATAGCAAGAAGGCTCTTATCCTCTTGCGTCCTTACCAGATTCACGCCATCGAAGCAGTGCAAGAAGCCTCTCGCCAGCAAGCATCTGGCTATGTCTGGCACACGACAGGTTCAGGGAAGACCCTGACTTCTTATAAGGTGGCGAGAAATCTCCTTCAAATCCCATCCATCCAAAAGACGATTTTTGTCGTTGACCGCAGAGACTTGGACCAACAGACTACTTCATCCTTTCTCTCCTATGCGACCAATGATGTCATTGATATTGATGAGACGGATAATACTCATGATTTGGTAAAGCGACTAGGAAGTAATGATAAGCGTGTGGTGGTAACGACCATCCAGAAAATTACCACCATGATGCGTAAGTTTGAGCAAGGTCTTTACCAAAGAGATGCGGACAAAATCAAGGGTCTTCGAGTGGCCTTTGTCGTGGATGAATGCCACCGTGCCGTTACGCCACAAACACAAAAAGACATTAAGGGCTTTTTCCCACAGTCTCTCTGGTACGGTTTTACAGGCACACCTATCTTTAAGGAAAATAAACGCCAACAAGTTGGCGATCTAGCCCAAACCACCCAGCAACAGTACGGTGACCGTCTCCATGAGTATACAGTCAAGGAAGCCATCCATGATGGAGCTGTCTTAGGCTTTAAGGTCGATTATCGCAATACCCTCATCACGGATAAATCCGAAAATGACCTACCAGATACTGTCTACGAGGATGAGGAGCATATGCTGGAAGTCTTGGATGCCATTATCAATAAATCGCGTCAACAATTAGGCTTCCAAAAAGGAGTGGGTAAGACCTATAATGCTATCCTGACCGTCAAATCCATCCCTCAAGCCCAAGCCTACTATGACCTCCTCAAACGAGTCAAAGCTGGGGAGACGAGGGTTAAGGTATCGGAAAGGGTTAAGCAGGTTCTTCCAGACTTTCCAAAGGCGACCATCACCTACTCGGTCACAGAAAATGAAGAAGACTCAAGAGCCAACCAAGACCACATGAAGCAGGTTTTAGAGGACTATAATCAAGAGTTTGATACCCACTTTACCATGGCGGATCTGCGTGGCTTTAATACGGATGTCAATAACCGCCTAGCTCGAAAGCAGGACAAATACCTCTGTCGCAAGGAACAGTTGGACTTAGTCATCGTGGTCAATCGTCTCTTAACAGGATTTGATGCCCCTTGTCTATCGACTCTCTTTATTGACCGCAAGCCTATGCAACCGCAGGACTTGATTCAGGCTTTTAGCCGAACCAACCGTATTTTTGATAGCAGTAAGACCTATGGTCATATCATCACCTTTCAAAAGCCTCTAGCCTTTAAGGAAGCAGTAGATAATGCCCTCAAGCTCTACTCAAATGGTGGAGAAAACGAGGTCCTAGCTCCAAGCTGGGAAGAGGAAAAGAGAAACTTCTTGAGGAGTTGCAGTGATTTCAAAAATCTTGCTACTGATGACTATGTGAATGGTCTAGATTTCGAGCAAGTCTCTACGCCTGAGTTGAGGAAACTAGCTAAAACCTATCAAGCCTTTGATAAATACCTAGCCTCTATCCGAGTGTATAAAGAGTATGATGAGGAAGAGCTTTACAGTCAGACGGGACTTGATGGAGAAAAGTTGGAAAGGTATCTGGGCCTTTATCGAAATGTCCTTGCAGAATTAAAAAGCCGAGTAGAGGATGATGACGATGGAGAGCCACTTGATATCCACTATGAACTGGAATCTATCCAAGTGGACGAAATCAACTATGCCTATATCTTAACCTTGATTCAAAGCCTGATCGAGCAAGGACAGAGTCAAGAAAAGAACCTAAGCGCTCAAGATAAGGAAGCAGTAGATAATTATATTCAGAGTCTTGAGAAAACCAATCCAAATCTTGCCCAGATTATCACTGAACTTTGGAGAGAAGTTCAAGCAAATCCAGAAAGCTATCGTGGTCAGTCTATCGCAAATATCTTGGATCAGATGATTGAGGCGGTCATCCAGCAACACATCCAAGTCTTTAGCAAGCGCTGGTATGTCGGCGAAGATGAACTCCGTTACTATGTCGAACACTACCGTAAGGGAGCTAAAAAACAACTAGGAGAAAGCCAGCTGACTAAGAGCCAGCGTTATCAGGACTATAAGCTAGAGGTGGCGGATGCCCTCAATCCTCTCCTCTATAAAAAACAAATCAAGGAAGCCTATACCCAGCTAGTAGAGGAAGTCATTGAGCCGTTGAGGGTTGGGAGATAGGCCTTCGAGACTTAGAATAGGTCTCTTTCCTAAAGTTTACATGTATTCTAGCTTTAGAATAAGCGTAATTCCATAAATTTAAATGCATTCTACGTTTCGAATAGCTTATCTTAGAGAGTTTTGAGGTCTTCGAGCTTTCGAATAGTCGTCTTACCTAAAGTTTATATGTATTCTAAAGCTAGAAAAGTTAAAATCTAAAAATAGTAAGAGTCTCTATCTGATGGACGGTATGTGTTTCCAGTCAGATAGGGATTTTTTAATTTGGAAATGTCTGATTTGTTCTGAAAAGTACATTTTAGATGGAAATAATGGCAGTTGAGCGGATGGGAGCCGAAATGTTTTGAAGAACTGTTAGAATGGATGTATCAACTTAAAAGAGAAAATTGATGAAGAAAGTTAAAGATTATGAGGAGAGTATGCTATCGACACTTCCTTTATGGGGGCTTCTATTTTTGGTCTGTGCATTGTTTCAAGTTTTTGTATTTAAGGATAGACCTTTGATTCAACCTGATAGACAAGGAAGCATTGTAAAAACAGATCAAAAACAGGTCTATCTTCCAGAACTAATCCAGTCTTTGTTTGATCAAGAAGATAATAAATGATTCGTTAAATAGAAAGGATATCATCATGACAAAAATATACGCTATTCGCCCACTTAGTTACAGCAACTTTACCAACCGTGAATTTGAAAGCCTGATGATGGATACTCATCAAAGTTTGGAAACTTTTTCTAAGGCAAACAAGGATGAAGCTATGTATGCCAAACATTTGGAACCCTTCAAGACCAAGCTAGATGATTTTCAAGCTCAACTTGCGGCGGTGGAAACGAAAGAATCTAGTAATCTGACAGAAGTTGATCGCAATCGAGATAGTGCCTTGGTCGGTCTCTTTACCCTTCATAGAGGATTTGCGAAGATTAAGGATGCCAAACTCAAAGAAGCTCATGAAACTCTGAAACCAGTCTTTGCCAAGTATAAGGACATCACTAAGCATAGCAATGATGTGGAGACGGCAGAAATAAAGAGCCTGCTCAAAACGCTTAGTGAAACACCCTATCATGAGGCAGTTACTAGTCTAGGACTGACCCCTATGCTGACGGCGGTGATCAATGCTCAAGAGGAATATGACCAAGTGGAGAGTAAGGCGCGTGCTTCTAAGTCTGCCAAGGAAGTTGGCAAGACCAGACAACTCCGTACAGAACTTTCAACCAGCTACGACCTCTTTATGCGCTATACCGCAGCTAGTGCAGAAGCCTACCCTGAAAAGGAACACCTGACTCAACTCCTCAAGGAACTCAATAGCATCCGAGATAGCAAGCGCCGTCTTATTACTAGTAGCAAGAAAGATAAAAAGACTAAACCAGCAGAACCAGCCCAAGCAGCAGGATAAAGACAACCCCTTAGAAGCGGATTTCTAAGGGGATTTTTGTGGTTTCGTGGTATAATTTTAGTAAGTAGTTCTTTAGAATTGTTACTGGACTTAACTTATTTTTTAATAAATAGATTATTGTAATGAAGGTAAAGTTTATGATAGGTTGTAATAGTGAGGAAGAAAATAAAAAGGAATCGGAAAAAGTCTTTTCAGAACTAAAATCAGAGTTTATGGATTTAGAAATAGCAAGAGATGAATTTCAAAAAATCAGTTCAGTTATCACCGAGAGTATAAAACCAATTACTGAGACGTATTCAAAAATATTGTCGCAAATAGTGATTCCAAAAATAGATTTGAGTCCAATGCTTTCAGTGATTGATAAGATAAGAGAGTCTTATTCCTATACGTTTCGATCATTAATTAATACTTTTTCTTATATTGATTTTGAAAAATATAAAAAAGATTTAGAGGAACTTGATAAAAGAAAAATAGCACAATTCTTGCACTTTGATATCTATCCTCCGTTATTATTCATTGATGAAATGGAACCATATGAAATAGAAGATCAAAAAGAAGCTAATATTGTATTGATGGAATATCTATCATTATGGGAAGAAGAATATGGTAGGACAGTTTATGATTTCGTCCCTAAATCACTTAAAACTTACAGAGAGATAGAACAATTACAAAATCTTGAACAATTAAAAATGTATAAAACAATGGTCATGTTTTGTTGTGAAAGAATTGAAAATGTACTAGCTAAACTCCAACTACAAGAACAAGAGAAAAAGCAATCTGAACTTAAAATTTCGAATGAATCGTTTAGAAATTTTATAGATTCTTTAAATCATGATGAATTCTTAAAAGAGTTAATTTCACATATTGCATATATTTCTGAATATCACGATAAAGGTTTTAGGGAGATAAACCTTTTCAAGAGATTTGAGAACTTAGGCGAAGAATATGATGAAGAAACACTCCCATTAAATAGAAATTTATTTATGCATGGTTTAGTTGATGAAAAAATTGTGAATTATTTAATGATTCAAAAAGCGATTCTAGCTTATTCTTTCTTTGTACAACTATATGTGTTAAAAACTAGAAATAGTAAAGATGCTAGAATAAAAGGTCTGAGAAGAAAAGGAATTTCTAGAATGTCAAAAAGCCAAAGGAGATTTTATGCTAACGAATCAAGAAATTGAAGATATTGTAAGAGAATTCTTTTATCAAGGAACAGAAGGGGAATATTGGGATTTTAAAGAAAAACCATATTTTTATGAAGGTCAAAGTAAAGAAGAAAAAAATAAAAAGAAGAATGATCTTCTCCATGATATTATTTGTATGGCAAATAATTTAAGTAACCGAGATGCATACATTATCATGGGAATTCAAGATAAACCCATTAAGATAACTGGAGTTAAGCAATTTTCGAATAAGTGGACACAAGAAAAATATCAAGATTTTTTACAAAATTTAACTTGGGCTGGAGATATGATTCCGACAGTTGAATTTCGAACTATAAATGATGGAGATTTAGATGTTTTAATTATAAAAAAATCAAACAAGATTCCATTTTATATAACTAAAAAATATAGTAAAGTTAGAGAAAATCAAATTTATGTTCGAAAAGGTTCTAAGAATACTGCAATTGATAGTCAGGCAGAAATAGGCGATATTGAAAAACTATTCGAATTTAGATTTGGATTAACTCCTTTCCCTAAGGAACGTGTTATTAACTATATAACTGACCATAATCAATGGACTGAGATGAAAGGGAATTATGAAACTCGTTCTTGGTATTATGAGAAATTTCCTGAATATACGATGGAATTAGTTGATGATCCACAGAACGATGAACTTAGGGCTCCAGTTTATGCCCTCATTCATCCTAATTCAAGATGCACATGGGAGATTTTACGTCTAAAATACCACCAAACAATCTTGTTGGAATTCAGTTCACATTATATTGATGAATATAGGGGGATATCTGTTCAACCAAAGTATAATTTTTTAAAATTATTCGACAGGATGGACAGTATAAAGTTTCCATCTATGTATTACTATTATTTGTATAACTCTGTCGAAATAGAATTGATGTATTTGTTAAAAGAATTAATGCAACAAGATGGTGAAGCACGGAGAAGACATTTAAGTTTAATTCCTGTTTTCTATGACGATGATGAAAGAAATGCAATAGAAGAATATATTGAAGAAAATAGAACTGATATTCTTGTAAAAATAAAAAAAGAAAGTGAGAAGGTTTGTTTGGGTTACAACTATGAAGGAGATGAGCAACATAGTAAATGGGATAAAGAAGAAATAGCAGTAACCAAAGTTGTTAAAAATATTTTAGATGAGTATAGGAAAAATAAGATATATGAAAAAACAAAGTAATACTCCAGAAATAAGGTTTCAAAATTATGAAGATAAATGGGATATAGAAAAATTAATAAATATTTTCGGTACTATAAGAAATGCTTTTGTCGGAACTGCAACTCCTTATTATGTTGAGGAAGGTAAGTTTTATTTAGAATCTAATAATGTCAAAAATGGCAAAATTAATTATAATTCTCAGATTTTCATAAATGATGAATTTTATGAAAAACAAAGAGATAAGTGGTTGAAAACAAATGATATTGTAATGGTACAATCTGGACATGTAGGTCACACAGCTGTTATTCCAGAAGAATTAAATAATACTGCTGCTCATGCTCTGATAGTTTTTACTGATTATAAAAAAGAAGTAAATCCTCATTTCTTAAATTATCAATTTCAATCTAACGGTAAGAGAAAAGAGCTTGATTTAATTTCTACTGGTAATACTATTAAGCATATTTTAGCTTCAGAGATGAAAAACTTTAAGATGGATTTCCCTACATTTGAAGAACAATCTGCCATCGGCTCCCTCTTCCGCATCCTCGACGACCTTCTTGCAAGCTACAAGGATAATCTTACCAACTACCAATCTCTCAAGGTGACTATGCTCTCTAAGATGTTTCCTAAAGCTGGACAGACAGTTCCAGAGATTCGTTTAGATGGATTTGAAGGTGAATGGGTTGAAAAAAGATTAAAGGATATATCTAAACGTGTGACACGAAAGAATAATGATTTAGTGTCAGAAAGAGCCTTAACGATATCGGCTCAATTCGGTTTGATAGATCAGGAGGAATTCTTTCAGAAAAAGATAGCTTCGAAAGATGTAAGTGGATATTATCTTATAAAAAATGGGGAGTTCGCATACAATAAAAGTTATTCGACAGGTTATCCCTTAGGAGCAATAAAGCGTCTTGATAAGTATGAGAATGGAGTATTATCTACTTTGTATATTCTTTTTAAAGCAGTAGATGTTGATTCGGACTATCTTGCTCATTATTATGAAAGTGATAAGTGGCATAGAGAGGTTTCAATGTGTGCTGCTGAGGGAGCGCGAAATCATGGATTATTAAACATTGCACCAGCTGATTTTTTCAATACTAGATTAGTAATACCTAAAGAACTTGCTGAACAACAAGCCCTCGGTGCTTATTTTTCAAATCTTGATAACATCATCAACTCTAACCAAGAAAAAATTACTCAGCTTGAGACTTTGAAAAAGAAACTCTTGCAGGATATGTTTATTTAGGTAAATCAACATGGAAAAGAATTATATTAAACTAGAGAAAATCGATACATCAACAGCAGCAAAAAATTTTGCTGATTTATTAAAAGAAAATAAAACGTATTTTCTTAATGGGAATTGGGGGTCTGGTAAATCTACTTTTCTTAAAGATATCAATGATACGAAACAAGTTAAACTAGTTACTATTGATTTTTGGAGATTAAATGACAGTCGTTCAACTTTAGAGACAGTTTTTGCGAATTTACATCCATTGGTTTATTGTGGCTTAAGATTAATTATAATTCTAAGCATTGCATTATCAATCTTGATGACTAATGTAGTTGATTTGGGTTTAAGTGTTCTTGTACCTAATTGCGTTGTTTTATTTGCAGGAGTAATTGCTTTAATAGTTGCAATCTATCAGTTTTTGAAAATAAAATCAGATGGCTTTTTTAGTTGTTTACTAACATCTAAATGTCTCTCATTATCTGGTAAAGTCTTGGTAATTGATGACTTCGATAGAATGACTAAAGAACAGCAAGAAGCAAGTTATAAAGTTTTTAGTTTATTAAATGGAAAACTTCCGATTATATTTGTTGGAGATATAGAACTTCTACATAAAAATGATAACAATTACCTTTCAAAGATTATAGATCGACGTATTGAGCTTCCATATGTTTTGCATCCTACGAGAATATGGGGAGATTATTTTGAACAACTAGAACAGAGATTTGAGATAAAGATTTCTGATAATTTTATTAATCTTGTTATGAAGGAAAATAGAAATTTAAGAGACAGAGAACGTTTTAATGATTATGTTAACCTAGAATTGATTGGGCGGAATAAAAAGGAGTATGTTCTAGTTGAACAACAAATGGTTGTTATTTATCTATATATTTTTTATCCTGAAATCTATAATGTCTTATTAAAGATGGGAAGAATTTCCGATAGTTTGGCACAGAAAGATGCTCATATAGTAAAGTTATTTAGAATTTTGGAGGAAGAGCGTAGTGTTTATCCTTATCCATTTTCTTCAAATGCAGAGGCATATTTGATTAGTGAAACCCCTTCTAATAAGACTTTGGATGACTTGAATACTCTTATTGAAAATCCTTCGTTATTGTACAATGAATTGAGTAGTTTGACTAGCTCGGATTTAACAACATATATAACGACCTCTTTTAATAATAGTGATTTCAATTACCGTAAACAATTGTTTGCAACATCCTTTAAGTTGTCAGAAGAAGGGAAAAATAATTGGTTGATAGATTTTATTATAATGAATATAGCTAAATATATCATTGGATATCCAGTTTATGGTCCTAGTCAACTTAAAGAAGATACTAAACCAACGTTTATAAGTCAAGTTGAAGAATTTTGGAGCAAAAATACAGTATTGACAGATTTTTCTGATATTCTTTATTATTCTTTTAAGCATAAAATTATTAGCAAATATGATATTCGAGGTTTAAAAACGGATATTAGTCCATTTGATGAGATGTTTTCGTCTTTTAGAAGAAAAGAGCAGATAATATTATTCTACATATACATCAATAAGATGGATGAGTATTTTTCTAAGTGGGATGAAGCTCTATTAAATGTAATAAAAAACCTCAACAATCAAGAGTTTATAGATTTCTTATTAGGATTTGGTTATATTCGCAATGGTGATGACAATGATGAGGATGTTTTTAAAATTTATGGAAAACCATATGTTGTAGATTTTAAATTTAAAAAATTAGCAGATAATGAGTATTTTGATAAGATCTCAGATGTATTTGATAATCGGCTAAATGAAATAAAAGATAAATAATTTTATACGAAATAGGAGGAAGCATGGTATCTGTAACACAACGTATCAAAGAAATTAACCAACCTCGAGGTGGTTCCCTGCCCATCAAGTTATTTTCAGTTGAGCAGTTCGATGACCACAGAGTTCTGTATTCTGTAGAGTCTGTATCGCCTAGTTTAGTGGGGATTTGTGTGGACTACTTGACTCGCCTTATGAAAGGGGCAGAAGCCCGTGATGCTTTCAGAATTTCTCTCATGGGAGCTCATAGGGTTGACATGGGAGACCTGGCAGAAGCACTACTCGATTTGATGACAGGATTGGACGATTTATCGATAGAAAGTGCCTGTCGTCTAGCATCCTTTGATGTCGTCATTCGTGCAGGGATTAGGTATTATAAACCTTTTGAGGAAATTTCGGTGGATGCCGAAACGATAGAGAATATTCGTATCATGGTAGAACGAAGTCTTTGCTTTTTCGACCTCTATGGTCCTTTAGTAAAAGATGGCTTTCATTTTCATGGAGGTTATACAGATACGATTGATAAGGGGGATGGAGATTTTCTTACTAAGGATACATTGTGGGATTTTAAGGTGACGAAAATTGCTCCTAATAAAGACCATACACTACAAGTCCTTGTATACTATATCATGGGGCTACATTCCTTTGACCCCGATTTCCTTTCTATCGAAAATCTTGGATTTTATAACCCTCGAAAAAATATCGTTTATCAACTTCCAGTCTCCTCTATTTCTTTAGATTTGATTCAAACGATTGAGAATGAAGTGATTTGTTATAAATGATTGCTTGTTTAAAAAAATATTTGTAAAACTTAGAAAGAAACATTATGGAAACAACACAAACGTCCCAGTCGCTCTACCAAGCCCTGTGGAACTCAGCGGATGTTCTCCGCTCTAAGATGGATGCCAATGATTACAAGTCCTATCTCTTGGGTATGGTCTTTTATAAGTATCTGTCAGATAAGATGCTCTTTTTCGTGGCGGAGACTATGGAGGAGGGGAGTGAGAGTCTAGAGGCTGCCCTTGAAGTCTATCGTAACTACTATGAGGATGCGGACACCCACGAGGATCTTCTTGCGGTCATGAAGGACGAACTCAACTATATTATCAAGCCAGACTTGACTTTTACGGCTCTGGTAGAACGTGTCAATGAGGGGACTTTCCAGCTTGAAGATTTGGCTCAGGGTTTTCGTGATATTGAGCAGAGTGACGAACTATATGAAAATCTCTTTGAAGATATTGACCTCTATTCCAAAAAGCTAGGGGCTACTCCGCAAAAGCAAAACCAAACGGTGGCGGCGGTCATGAAGGAGTTGGCTGTGCTAGATGTGGCTGGACATGCTGGTGATATGCTGGGGGATGCCTATGAGTATCTGATCGGTCAGTTTGCGACTGACTCGGGCAAGAAGGCTGGTGAGTTCTATACGCCGCAGCCTGTTGCCAAGCTCATGACTCAGATTGCCTTTTTGGGTCGTGAAGACCAGCTAGGCTTTACCATCTATGATGCGACTATGGGTTCTGGCTCTCTCTTGCTCAATGCCAAGAAATATTCTCATAAACCGCAGACAGTGGTCTATTTTGGTCAGGAACTCAATACCTCGACCTATAATTTGGCTCGGATGAACATGATTCTGCACGGTGTTCCTGTTGAGAATCAATTCCTCCACAATGCTGATACCTTGGATGAAGACTGGCCGACTCAAGAACCGACCAACTTTGATGGTGTTCTCATGAACCCTCCATACTCAGCCAAGTGGTCTGCAAGCTCTGGCTTTCTGAATGATCCTCGTTTCTCTCCATTTGGGAAACTTGCTCCCCAGTCCAAGGCTGACTTTGCCTTTCTCCTACATGGATATTACCACCTCAAGCAGGATAATGGAGTTATGGCTATCGTCCTTCCCCACGGTGTGCTTTTCCGTGGAAATGCAGAAGGAACCATTCGCAAGGCCTTGTTAGAAGAAGGAGCTATTGACACGGTTATCGGTCTACCAGCCAATATCTTCTTTAATACCAGCATTCCGACCACGGTTATCATTCTCAAAAAGAACCGTACCAACCGTGATGTCTACTTTATCGATGCTTCTAAGGAGTTTGATAAGGGCAAAAATCAGAATATCATGACGGATGCTCATATCGAGAAGATTCTGGAAGCCTACAAGTCACGTGAGGAGATTGATAAGTTTGCCCATCTAGCAAGCTATGAAGAAATCGTCGAAAATGACTATAACCTCAATATCCCTCGCTATGTAGATACCTTTGAGGAAGAAGAAGTCGAGCCACTGACAGACATCGTCAGCAAGATTAACACGACAAATGAAGCAATCCAAAACCAAACCGCTTCCCTACTCGAAATGCTCGGTCAACTACACGGAACCACACCAGAAGCCGATGCTGAACTTAAAGAGTTTTTGAAAGAGTTTGAAGGGTGATGGGGAAATAAGGATATAGAAAAGGAATTGTGCTTATGAAGTCAAATGAAAATGAAGAAAGTCAAACAAGTGTAGGAATAGCATTGATCTCGGATCATGATTTTACTAGTGATGTGGATGAAGTAGCTTGGGATTTTTATCTCAAATATTATGGAGAAAACCTCTGTCAAAAAAATCAAAGTAAGTTTTTATTTTCTCATAAAGGGATTGAAATTTATGCTAGTGGAGATGTATCTTTTAATATAAATTTTACAAAAAGGAAACTTTATGAATCGATTATTAGTGAAGCTGAAATTTCTGAAAGTTTAAAGGATTCTTTTAGCGTTATGCGTTATTCGCCTATGAATATCAGTATTTTACCTCAAGCTGGAGGATTAAATAATACGAAACAGTCTCTAGGGAATGATCGATTTGATACTTTTGCTTATTTTATTGATCAATATTATGATGGCTTCAAAACTCCTATTATTAATGCTGGAGCGCCTAAGATGTTCATTAAAAAGAGATTGGAATTGGAAAAATTTTTGGATAGCTATAATAGTTCTATTGAATTCTTTGAAGATATTTATGGGCTTGAAAAGCATTTTGTTAATAAATTAATAAGATCAGGTAACCGTACAATTACAAAAAAAGAAGACTATTGTTACTATTTGAAATTGGCTCATGATTATTGGAATTCTAGACTAAGTCAAAAGAAAATTCAAGATTATCTAGATAAACGGACAATTGAAAAATATCAAAATCATTTGAATACCATTTTAAACGAGATTGAAATACTAGAAAATAGTATCAATAAGCAATAAATCATACTTTAAGAGTCTACTTCATAGAACTGTTACTTTGTTTCCATATTTCCTGGAAACTGATAGAAAAACAAGGAGAAACATGGAACAAACTAACCAAAAATCCCAATGCCAGCAACTCTGGGCGAGAAACAAATACCTCGTGTTGAGCCATTCCAGCAATATTTACAATGAGATTCGCCAATACTTGAAGAATGAAGAGGTGGAGGTAAGTCATGTTCAAGAACTAATCGATCGTGCCTGTCAAATCCCTGAGCATAGAGGTCAGGCTTGCAATGCCTTTCAGCATATTTGGGGCTATTTCAAAAAGAAAGCGACAGATGCTGAACGCAAAGACTATATGCTCTTGCTAGATTGCTACCGCTTTGGTCAGGCTTCTAAGGAAGACTTAATCGCTAAGACTCGAGACTTGCTTGATCGCTATCCAAATACCTACTTGCAACATTCAACTTTACTGAAAGGATATTGTCATGAGACTTTGGCATGAGGTTTTGATTTCACAGCTTCCTCGTCCTCAACTCTTGGGGCAACATCGAGAGTGTTGTGCCCTGCGTGGCAATGGCTGGGGCAGAAAGCATGCGACGGTGGACTATGTCTTTACTCACTCGCCCTATCGTCTCTATGCCTATCATGACTTGATTATGGAGGAGATGGTGAAACGAGGCTTTAAGGTCAGTCCAGAGTGGCTGGACAAGAACTACCGAGGTAAGCCCTGCCCTCCTTATCAAGATTTAGCAGAGGAAAAGCTGAAAAGTCCTATCTATAGTGAGCATGATGCTACCTACTATGAGGAGTGTCTGGCAAATCTCCGAGAGAAGGGGATAGACCTATAGTCTTTTCTAATAACAAGCCATAGTCACTTATAAGAATTACTAATAACAGGTTTGAACCGTCTAACTGAAATATAGTTAAAAAACAAGCTACACAAAGGATTTGAGTCATTTGTCTCAAGTCTTTTTCTTTTGTTTAAAACAGAGATATAGTTTCAAACTATATCAAAGCCTAATTTTTTACAATTATACAGATGATTTCTTTTCTGTTAAGATAGTTTCAACAACAAATTTTGGAGGACACATCATGTCAACTACAATCATCGGTTTCCCTCGTTTGGGCGAATTCCGCGAATTAAAATTTACAACTGAAAAATACTTTAGAAAAGAAATCTCAGAAGAAGAACTTTTGACAGCAGCAAAAGAATTGCGTGCTAAACACTGGAACATTGTCAAAGAAAAAGGCATCACTGAAATTCCATCAAATGACTTTTCTCACTATGACAACTTCCTAGATGCAGCTTTCCTTTTCAACGTGGTACCTGCATCTGTTCAAAACTTGGACTTGTCTGACCTTGAGCGCTACTTTGCTTTGGGACGTGGTTACCAAGGAGAAAAAGGGGATGTTCGCGCCCTTCCAATGAAAAAATGGTTCAACACCAACTACCACTACATCGTTCCTAAATTTGAAAAAGATACTCAAGTCAAACTTGCAGGTCACAAGATTTTCGATGAGTTCCAAGAAGCCAAAGAACTTGGATTGAACACTCGTCCAGTTCTTGTAGGTCCATTCACTTTCCTTCAATTGTCAGACTTTGAAGAAGGTGTGAAAGCAGAAGACTTCGTAGACAGCTTAGTGGCTGCTTACCAAGAAGTTTTTGCAAAATTGGCTGAACTTGGTGCGACTCGTATCCAATTGGATGAAGCGGCTCTTGTAAAAGACTTGACAGCTGAAGAGAAAGCTCTCTTCTTGAACCTCTACAACAAACTTTTGGCTGACAAAAAAGGTCTTGAAGTCTTGCTTCAAACTTACTTTGGTGACGTTCGTGACGTTTACGCTGACCTTGTGAACTTGCCAGTAGATGCCATTGGTCTTGACTTCGTTGAAGGTAAGAAAACTCTTGAATTGGTTAAAGGTGGTTTCCCAGCTGATAAGACTCTTTATGCAGGTATTGTCAATGGTAAAAACATCTGGCGCAACAACTACGAAAAGAGCTTGGCTGTTCTTGAACAAATTCCAGCTGAAAACATTGTATTGACAAGCTCATGCTCACTTCTTCATGTGCCATTTACAACTGCTAATGAAGAATTTGAACCAGCTATCTTGAACCACTTTGCCTTTGCAGTTGAAAAATTGGATGAGATTCGTGATTTGGATGCTATCCGCAATGGTCAAGGTGAAGCAGCACTTGCAGCTAACAAAGAACTCTTTGCGACTGAGCGTGTTGGTGAAAATGCTGAACTTCGTGCGCGTATCGCTGGCTTGACAGACGCAGACTACACTCGTTTGCCAGCCTTTGCAGAACGTGAAGCTATCCAAGAAGAAGCTTTCAAACTTCCAGCTCTTCCAACAACAACTATCGGTTCATTCCCTCAAACAAAAGAAGTTCGTGCTAAACGTTTGGCTTACCGTAAAGGCGAATTGTCTCAAGAAGAGTACGACGCTTTCCTTGCTGAAACAATTGACGAATGGATCAAATGGCAAGAAGATATCGACTTTGATGTCCTTGTTCACGGTGAGTTCGAGCGTAATGACATGGTTGAGTACTTTGGTCAAAACTTGTCAGGTTACCTCTTCTCTAAAAATGGTTGGGTACAATCATACGGTATGCGTGGAGTTAAACCACCAATCATCTGGGGTGATGTCACTCGTCTTAACCCTATCACTGTTAAATGGTCTAGCTATGCACAAAGCCGTACAAACAAACCTGTTAAAGGTATGTTGACTGGACCAGTAACTATTCTCAACTGGTCATTCCCACGTGAGGACATCTCTATCAAGGATTCTACTCTTCAAATCGCCCTTGCTATCAAGGATGAAGTGCTCGACCTTGAAGCTGCTGGTGTGAAAATCATCCAAATCGACGAGGCTGCTCTTCGTGAAAAATTGCCACTTCGTCGTAGCGACTGGTACGAAGACTACCTTGACTGGGCAATTCCTGCCTTCCGCTTGGTACACTCAACAGTAGCTCCAGACACACAAATCCACACTCACATGTGTTACTCAGAATTTACAGATATCATCCCAGCTATCGATAACTTGGATGCGGACGTTATCTCATTTGAGGCTAGCCGTTCAAACCTTGAAATCTTGGACGAACTCAAAGCGAAAAACTTCCAAACAGAAGTGGGACCTGGGGTTTACGATATCCACTCACCTCGTGTGCCAAATGAAGGCGAAATCGACCATACAATCGAAGCTATCCTTGCTAAAGTGCCAAGCAAGAAAGTTTGGATCAACCCTGACTGTGGTTTGAAAACACGTGGTATTCCAGAAACAAAAGAAAGCTTGATCCGCCTTGTTGAAGCAGCTAAAGCTGCGCGTGAGAAATTGTAAGATAAGGATTTCTTAAGAAGTGCTGTTTGGTCAATCTGCCTGTTTCACTTGGATTTCAGGAATCCAGCTAACGAAAAATCAACTAGAAAAGGATAATGACTATGTCACGCCAAACACCGTCACTCTCATTTGAAGTGTTCCCTCCCAACCCAGCCGTGGGTAATGATAACATTATTTCTGCTCTTCAAGATATGCAGGAGTTGGCTCCCCACTTTATCAGTGTGACTGCCAGTAATAATAAATTTAATATCAAGGAAACGACGGTTCGTTTGGCTGACTTTATCCAAAATGACTTGGCGATTCCGACTATTGCTCACTTGCCAGCCATTTATTTGACCAAGGACAAGGTTGCTGAAACGATTGCAGACTTGGACAAGGTTGGGGTGCAGAAAATCTTGGCTCTTCGTGGGGATATTATTCCTGATGTGGAACCACAAAAGGATTTCCGCTACGCAACGGACTTGATTGAGTTCATCAAGGAACAAGCCCCTCACTTTGATATTGTTGGTGCTTGTTATCCAGAAGGGCATCCAGATTCACCAAATCAGATTTCAGATATTCAAAATCTTAAGAAGAAAGTAGATGCAGGTTGTTCGAGCCTCGTAACTCAGCTTTTCTTTGACAATGAGCGCTTCTATGATTTCCAAGATAAGTGCATCTTGGCTGGGATTGATGTTCCCATTCATGCAGGGATTATGCCAATTCTGAACCGAAATCAGGCTCTCCGCCTCTTGAAGACTTGTGAGAATATCCATCTTCCACGTAAATTTAAAGCCATCTTAGACAAGTATGAGCATGACCCTGAGTCGCTCAGAGCAGCAGGACTTGCCTATGCAGTGGACCAAATCGTGGACTTGGTAACTCAGGATGTTGCCGGTGTGCATCTCTACACAATGAACAATGCGGATACAGCAAAATACATCCACCAAGCAACCCATGCCTTGTTTAATCATCAGTCTCTAGGATAATAAAAAGTAAACCATTCTTCTCAAGTGAGGGGAATGGTTCCTTTTTAATGGTAAAGACCGCACTTTTTAAGAAAAATATGATAAAATAAACTCTGTACGTACTTGATACAAAGATGAGGGTATAAACAGATTCCTAGCTATTCAAATCTGCTATAAAAGGTATAAATGCTAAAGAATAATATTTTTAAACTTTTCAAAGTATTTAGATAGTTGAACACGGGCTAAATCCCTAGTGAAAAAGATAGATTTCCTGGTGTGCATCGCACACTGCGTCAATCTCCTATTTTCATACGGGATTCTTCACGCCCTTTGTATCCTGATTTTTGTAGGCAAGGCGTATAATTTCATCAATCCAAAGGGGATTAAAATGACAAAACAAGTGTTTCAAACGACTTTTGCGGGTCGTGAGTTAATTGTAGAGACTGGTCAGGTTGCTAAGCAAGCGAATGGCGCAGTTGTCGTACGTTACGGTGAGTCAACTGTCTTGACTGCTGCCGTTATGTCTAAGAAGATGGCAACTGGGGATTTCTTCCCTCTTCAAGTCAACTACGAAGAAAAAATGTATGCAGCTGGGAAGTTTCCTGGTGGCTTTATGAAACGTGAAGGACGTCCTTCAACGGATGCGACCTTGACAGCGCGTTTGATTGACCGTCCAATCCGTCCTATGTTTGCGGAAGGTTTCCGTAACGAAGTGCAAGTCATCAACACCGTGCTTTCTTATGATGAAAATGCCTCTGCACCGATGGCTGCTATGTTTGGTTCATCCTTAGCACTATCTATCTCAGATATTCCATTTGACGGCCCAATTGCTGGGGTACAGGTGGGCTATGTCGACGGTGAAATCATCATCAACCCAAGTCAAGAACAAGCAGAACAATCTCTCCTTGAATTGACAGTTGCTGGTACCAAGCACGCCATCAACATGGTAGAGTCTGGTGCTAAAGAATTGTCAGAAGAAATCATGTTGGAAGCCCTTCTTAAAGGGCACGAAGCAGTTAAAGAATTGATTGCCTTCCAAGAAGAAATCGTTGCAGCTGTCGGTAAAGAAAAAGCAGAAGTAGAATTGCTTCATGTGGATGCTGACTTGCAGGCTGAAATCATCGCAGCCTACAACAGCGACCTCCAAAAAGCCGTCCAAGTAGAAGAAAAATTGGCTCGTGAAGCTGCAACTCAAGCAGTGAAAGACCAAGTGACTGCTGTTTACGAAGAAAAATATGCAGACCACGAAGAATTTGACCGTATCATGCGTGATGTGGCTGAAATCTTGGAACAAATGGAACACGCTGAAGTGCGCCGCTTGATTACAGAAGACAAGGTGCGTCCTGACGGCCGTAAGGTTGATGAGATCCGTCCTTTGGATGCGGTTGTTGACTTCCTTCCTCGTGTACATGGTTCAGGTCTCTTTACTCGTGGCCAAACTCAAGCTCTTTCAGTTTTGACTTTGGCTCCAATGGGTGAAACTCAAATCATCGATGGTTTGGACCCAGAGTACAAGAAACGCTTTATGCACCACTATAACTTCCCTCAATATTCTGTAGGCGAAACTGGTCGTTATGGTGCGCCAGGTCGTCGTGAAATTGGTCACGGTGCTCTCGGTGAGCGTGCTCTTGCTCAAGTCTTGCCAAGTTTGGAAGAATTCCCATATGCCATCCGCTTGGTAGCAGAGGTCTTGGAATCAAACGGTTCTTCCTCTCAAGCTTCTATCTGTGCGGGGACGCTTGCTCTTATGGCTGGTGGTGTGCCAATTAAGGCGCCAGTAGCTGGTATTGCCATGGGACTTATCTCAGATGGAAATAACTATACAGTATTGACAGATATTCAAGGTTTGGAAGACCACTTTGGAGACATGGACTTCAAGGTTGCAGGAACTCGTGACGGGATTACAGCCCTTCAAATGGATATCAAGATTCAAGGGATTACTGCAGAAATCTTGACTGAAGCACTTGCTCAAGCCAAGAAAGCGCGTTTTGAAATCCTTGATGTGATTGAAGCAACCATTCCAGAAGTTCGTCCAGAATTGGCTCCAACTGTTCCGAAAATTGATACCATCAAGATTGATGTGGACAAGATTAAGATTGTCATTGGTAAGGGTGGAGAAACCATCGACAAGATTATCGCTGAAACAGGCGTTAAGATTGATATCGACGAAGAAGGAAATGTGTCTATCTACTCTAGCGATCAAGATGCTATCAATCGTGCTAAAGAAATTATTGCTGGTTTGGTTCGTAAAGCTAAGGTGGATGAAGTTTACCATGCTAAGGTTGTTCGTATCGAGAAATTTGGTGCCTTTGTTAACCTCTTTGATAAGACAGATGCCCTTGTTCATATCTCGGAGATGGCTTGGACGCGTACCAATAATGTCGAAGACTTGGTAGCAATCGGGGATGAAGTTGATGTTAAGATTATCAAGATTGATGAAAAAGGACGTGTGGATGCTTCTATGAAAGCCCTTCTTCCTCGTCCTCCAAAACCTGAACGTGATGAAAAAGGCGAAAAGTCTGAGAGACCTCACCGCCCACGTCATCACAAGGATCACAAACCTAAGAAAGAAATTACAGAAACACCAAAAGATTCAGAATAAGAAAAGGAGAAATGTATGGGATGGTGGCGCGAAACCATTGATATCGTAAAAGAAAATGATCCAGCGGCCCGCACCACTTTGGAGGTTTTGCTGACTTATCCAGGTGTCAAGGCCTTGGCGGCCCACCGTCTCTCGCATTTTCTCTGGAAGCACGGCTTCAAACTCCTGGCTCGTATACACAGTCAGTTTTGGCGCTTTTGGACTCAGATTGAGATTCATCCAGGTGCTCAGATCGATTCAGGTGTCTTTATTGACCATGGTTCTGGCTTGGTGATTGGAGAGACAGCTATCGTTGAGACGGGAGTTCTCCTCTATCACGGGGTGACTCTTGGTGGGACTGGTAAGGATGTTGGCAAACGCCATCCGACTGTGCGTAAAGGAGCTCTCATATCGGCTCATGCCCAAGTTATCGGACCTGTGGAAATCGGTGAAAATGCTAAGGTCGGTGCAGCAGCAGTTGTCGTGGCAGACGTACCTAGTGATGTGACGGTTGTTGGTATTCCTGCTAAGATTGTCCGTGTACATGGTAAAAAGGATGAGCCGGTCATTCACGAAGTCGAAGAAAAACGAGAGTACTACGTCAATAAACTCGAGCAGGCTAAAGAAGCCAGTCACAGATCGTCTGGGTTGTAGAGGGTACCTATATGATTCAAGCAAGAAACAAGTTAAGCCAAGAGGAGCTATCTGAGGCGAAAAAACTAATTAACTATTGCCAAAACCATGACGGTACCTATCGTGATCCCTATCTCTCTAACATGCTTAATTTTGATCCAAACATGCCCGCCTTTTTCCTTTATTATGAAAAAGGCGAACTTGTTGGTTTATTAACTGTCTATGCAGATGATCAAGATGTAGAAGTGACGATACTGGTTCATCCAGCTCATCGCCGTCAGGGGATTGCGCGTGCATTGTTTACTAGTTTTGAGAAAGAAACGGCTTCTTTCTCTATTCGTTCAGTGACTTTTCAGACAGAACGTATTTTTCTAGAACATCATCCTGATTTTGTCAATAACTGGCGGCTGGTAGAGGATGAAGATACAGAAACTTGGTTAGGTAAGGATAGAAGACCTTATCCGTTAGCAAAGGTTTCTAATCTTGAAGTTTTGTTAGCAGATAGTTCGTATCAGGAGCAAATCAGTCAGTTAAAATTTCAGGCATTCTCAGAAGAGCATGAATCTAGAGAGATTGTGGATAGATATGTCGCTGAAGCTCTGAAGGATCCAGAAAGTCGCTTATATATTTTGTTAAAAGACGGTCAGGTTATTGGAACTTGTACGGTAGATTTATCGACTAATACGAATTACTTCTACGGTTTAGCAATATCGGAACCTGAACGTGGGAAAGGCTATGGAAGCTACTTAGCAAAATCCCTTGTCAACCAACTAATTGAGCAAAATGATAAGGAATTTCAGATTGCCGTGGAAGATAGCAATGTAGGTGCCAAACGTTTGTATGAAAAAATTGGCTTTGTCAAACAGACTCAGGTGGTTTATCTGAATGAGAAAGGAGCAAGGGATTCCGAAGTGTAGAGACATTCGGACTGAAATTCAATTGAACTCTTAGTGATGAAACTAACTGTTCTCGGATTTTGGCTTTCCTGACTATGATTTATGATTAAAATTTACGACACTATGTCTCGTGATTTGCGAGAATTTGTCCCGATTGAGGACGGCAAGGTCAAGATGTATGTTTGTGGGCCAACCGTGTACAACTATATTCACGTGGGGAATGCCCGTTCAACGGTGGCTTTTGATACCATTCGTCGCTATTTTGAGTATCGTGGTTATGAGGTTGCCTATATTTCCAATTTTACGGATGTGGATGATAAGATTATCAACCGTGCCAAGGAAGAGGGCATCACGCCTCAGGAGGTTGCGGACAAGTACATCGCTGCCTTTCGTGAGGATGTGACGGCCTTGGGCGTGAAACCTGCGACTCGCCACCCTCGTGTGGTGGAGTTTATGGCTGACATCATCCGCTTTGTGGAAGACTTGATTGAAAAAGGTTTTGCCTATGAGAGCCAAGGGGATGTTTACTTCCGTGTGGAAAAATCCCACAACTATGCCAAGTTGGCTAACAAAACCTTGGAAGACTTGGAGCTGGGTGCTTCAGGTCGTACCGATGAAGAAACGGCTCGCAAGGAAAATCCTGTAGACTTTGCCCTATGGAAATCTGCCAAACCAGGCGAGATTTCTTGGGACAGTCCTTGGGGACCTGGTCGTCCGGGCTGGCATATCGAGTGTTCGGTTATGTCAACAGAAATTTTGGGCGATACTATTGATATCCACGGTGGTGGAGCCGATCTCGAGTTTCCTCATCACACCAACGAAATTGCCCAGTCTGAAGCTAAAACAGGCAAGACTTTTGCCAACTACTGGATGCACAATGGCTTTGTCAATATCGACAATGTCAAGATGTCCAAGTCCTTGGGGAACTTTATCACCGTACACGATGCCCTTAAGACTCTTGATGGTCAAGTTCTTCGTTTCTTCTTTGCGACTCAACATTATCGCAAGCCTATCAACTTTACAGAAAAGGCAGTGCGGGATGCAGAGACTAATCTCAAGTATCTAAAGAACACTTACGAACAACCATTTTCTGGGACTGTAGATGCTCAAGAGTTGCAAGCTTTTAAAGATAAGTTTGTAGCAGCAATGGATGAAGATTTTAACGCTGCTAACGGTATCACAGTGGTCTTTGAAATGGCCAAATGGATTAACTCTGGCAACTATGATGCAAGTGTCAAGCAAGCTCTTGCGGATATGTTGGAAGTCTTTGGAATTGTCTTTATTGAGGAAGTTTTGGATGCAGAGATTGAAGACTTGATCCAAAAACGACAAGAAGCGCGTGCCAATCGTGACTTTGCTACAGCGGACCAGATCCGTGACCAATTGGCTGCTCAAGGGATTAAGCTCCTTGACACCAAGGATGGAGTGAGGTGGACTCGTGATTGATGTCAATCTCATTAACGGGATTGCGTTAGCTTTTGAGGGGGATGCGGTGTATTCTATGTATATTCGCCGTCACCTCATCCTCAAAGGTATGACCAAGCCCAATAAACTCCACCAAGAGGCGACAAAGTATGTCTCAGCCAAGGCTCAGGCTCGCCTGATTTCCCTTATGTTAGAGGAGCAAGTCCTGACAGAAAAAGAAGAAGAAATCTACAAACGTGGCCGCAATACCAATAGCCACACCAAGGCCAAAAATGCTGATGTGGTGACTTACCGTATGTCCACAGGTTTTGAAGCAGTCATGGGGTATCTCCATATGACTGAAAATCTGGAACGTCTTGAGAGCTTGATTTCGTGGTGCATCCAAAAAGTGGAGGTCTAGGACATGATGGCAAAAGAACTACAAGACTGGTTTCCTGAGGCTCAGATTTCAGACCAACCAGTAGAGAAAGAGGGCTATCTCACGCTCCCTTTGGCTTCTCAGCAGTGGTTTTTGCTGGAGAAATCTAGCCTCAGTGAGCGTGAAAAGCAGTTGATTTCCCTTTTGACCCAGCAGGAGCAGGCTCGTTCGCTCAATCCGTGGTATTATTTTTTGATTGAGGGCAAGGGGCAGGTACCGCAAGCTTTTAAAAAGATTCAGCTGGTTTACTGTCATCTTTCCTATTTTCAGCAGGAAAATCTAGCTTCTTGGCTAGATATGATGCGGACTCTTTTTCCGAACTGTCAGACGGTGATTCAGGTCGGAGCTCAGGATTATGTTTTCGTGCTTCAACAAGATAAGTATACACCTGTACGAGCTATTTTAAGTGATACGATTGAAGCAGTTGAGTATGACTTTGGACTGCGTCTCTCTATCATGTTAGGTCAGGTTTGGTCTCAGACGGGACATCAAGCCCTATCAGACTTAATCAAAGCAGAGCGGGACTTGTTTAAGACTTGGTGGCGTCAGGGTCACCAAGGTGTTCATACCTTTTCTCAGCTCTATCTTTGGAGTATGGGAGAAAGACTCGCGGACTTGAGTGTAATCAAGGAATGTCTGCACCAGATGATTTTGGATCAAGACCAGATTCAGGAGATTGTTCTCTCTCTTTGGGAAAACAGTGCTGTCCTTACAAAAACAGCCCAGCAACTCTATCTGCACCGCAATTCTCTCCAATACAAGATTGATAAATGGGAAGAGTTGACAGGGCTTCAGTTGAAGGAGTTGACCGACCTGACCCTGTGTTATCAATTGATTTTACCAGATATTCTCTAAAGTTTTGTGCAAGTTGCACAGAACTTTTTTGTTTTTTTGGTCACCTTGCCATAGAAATGTAAAGCGTTTTCATCTATAATATAATTATCAAAAGACAAAAGGAGTTCACCTCATGGTAGAATTGAATCTTAAAAATATTTACAAAAAATATCCAAACAGCGAACACTACTCAGTTGAAGACTTCAACTTGGACATCAAAGACAAAGAATTTATCGTTTTCGTAGGTCCTTCAGGATGTGGTAAATCAACAACTCTTCGTATGATTGCTGGTCTTGAAGACATCACAGAAGGTACTGCATCTATCGATGGCGTGGTTGTCAACGACGTAGCTCCAAAAGACCGTGACATCGCCATGGTATTCCAAAACTACGCTCTTTACCCACACATGACTGTTTATGATAACATGGCTTTCGGTTTGAAATTGCGTAAATACAGCAAGGAAGACATCGACAAACGTGTGCAAGAAGCAGCTGAAATCCTTGGATTGAAAGAATTCTTGGAACGTAAACCAGCTGACCTTTCAGGTGGTCAACGTCAACGTGTTGCCATGGGGCGTGCCATCGTCCGTGATGCAAAAGTGTTCTTGATGGACGAGCCTTTGTCAAACTTGGATGCCAAACTTCGTGTATCAATGCGTGCTGAAATCGCTAAAATCCACCGTCGTATCGGAGCTACAACTATCTACGTAACTCACGACCAAACAGAAGCGATGACACTTGCAGACCGTATCGTTATCATGTCAGCAACTAAGAACCCTGCTGGTACAGGTACTATCGGACGTGTGGAACAAATCGGTACTCCTCAAGAAGTTTACAAAAACCCAGTTAACAAATTCGTAGCAGGATTCATCGGAAGCCCAGCTATGAACTTCATCAATGTGAAATTGGTTGGAAGCGAAATTATTTCAGACGGTTTCCGTTTGAAAGTTCCAGAAGGAGCATTGAAAGTTCTTCGTGAAAAAGGCTACGAAGGTAAAGAATTGATTTTCGGTATCCGTCCAGAAGACGTGAATGCAGAACCTGCTTTCCTTGAAACATTCCCAGAATCAGTTGTCAAAGCTACTATCTCAGTATCAGAATTGCTTGGTTCAGAATCTCACCTTTACTGCCAAGTTGGTAAAGATGAATTTGTTGCTAAAGTTGACGCTCGTGACTACTTGCAAACAGGTGCAACAGTTGAACTTGGATTTGACTTGAACAAAGCACACTTCTTCGACGTAGAAACTGAAAAAACAGTCTACTAAGATAAATGAAACTCAAAACACTGCTAGAAATCTGGCAGTGTTTTTTGCGATTGAGTAGAAAAAACTCTCCATGTACTTGGAGAGCTAATTTATTATTCTGCAGCTTGTTGCCAACGTTTTGCTAGCATATGAGACAGGCTAGAAATGGCTAGGTTGAAGCTGAAGTAGATGAGGGCAATCAGGATGTACAGACTGAAGACTTGCTCTGGTTCGAAATAACGGCCCATGAGAATTTGGCTGGCTCCAAAGAGTTCTTGTAGGGCGATAACAGAGTAGAGAAGACTGGTATCTTTAATTACGGTTACAAACTGAGAAATGATGGCTGGCAGCATTTTACGAATAGCTTGTGGGAGAATGATGTGGTAGAGGATTTGCATAGAGGTAAATCCTTGGGACATTCCTGCTTCGTACTGGCCCTTGTCTACGGCATTGAGGCCACCTCGGATAATCTCAGCTAAGGCTGCTGAGGTAAAGAGGGTAAAGGCAGTGATTCCTGCTGGTGTGGATTTCATTTTGAAAACTAAAAAGATGGTGAAAATCCAGAGGAGGTTGGGAACGTTACGCACAAATTCGATGTAAATGCTGGAAATGATGCGTAAGATAGGATTTTTGCCATTTCTCATGACGGCTAGCACTGTACCGATAAGGGTAGAGAGGACGATAGCAATCAGAGAAATATAGAGGGTCAAGCCAAATCCTTTAAAGATAAAGACTAGGTTATCTGGGGTCAAAACTTCTAAAATGGATTCCATAGTAACCTCCTAAAGTGAATAGGCTTTTTTGTTTGCTTGCTCCATCTTGCGACCAAACTGGGCAACAGGGAAGCATAGAGAAAAGTAGAGAAGGGCAGCGCCTAGAAAGGCTGGGATATAGTTTCCGTTAAGAGCTGACCAAGATTTGGTCACAAACATCAAGTCGACTCCAGAGATGATAGCGACTGTAGAGGTATTCTTGATGAGGTTGACGATTTGGTTGGTCAAAGGAGGGAGAATGATACGGAAGGCCTGAGGCAAGATAATCAAGCGCATGGCACTGATATAGGTAAACCCTTGCGACAAGGCGGCCTCCATCTGACCGCTAGGAATAGACTGAATCCCTGAGCGAATCACCTCAGCGATATAGGCGCCGTGATAGAGTCCCACGCAGAGAACAGCCGTCCAATAAATCGGAATCATGATGATATGGTCACTGATAAGAGGTAGACCATAAAAAACGATAACAAACTGCACCAAGAGGGGAGTGTTTTGGTAAAATTCCACAAATATGCGAGCTAAGATTCGCAAAATTGGACGTTTGCTGGTTGACATGGCTCCGAAGAAGATGCCCAAAACCATGGCTAGGATAAAGGATCCGATTGCTAGGGCAAGAGTGAAGAGGAAGCCATTGAAAAATTGTCCAAAATCCTGAAAATAGGTTATCCAAGATGATAAATCTGTCATAGGGTGTCCTCCTTAATCTGCGGTATGGCTAGATGGTTTGAGCTTGTAACGGTCATAAAGTTTCTGCAAACTACCATCCTTGCTCCATTTAGTAACCAAGTTATCGAGATAGTCGTTGAGCTCGGTATTTGATTTCTTGGTAACGATACCGTAGTCAGATGGCTTGAAACTATCATCTAGTAGTACTGTGCGCTTGCTGATGTAGCCAGATAGAATCGAGCGGTCAACGGAAAAGGCATCAATACGGTGAGCGTGTAGGGAAGTAATCAATTCTGGGTAGGAACCAAGTTCGACGAATTTAAAGGTCAAGCCTTTCTTTTTGCCCAGTTCAGTAATCAGGCGTTGAGTAATGGAACCTTGGGCAACTCCGATGGTTTTTCCGTTTAGGTCCTCAATCTTTTTGATTTTGGCAGACTTATTGACCAAAAATCCAGAGGCATCTGTGTAGTAAGGGCTGGTGAAGTTATAGAGTTTTTTGCGTTCATCTGTGATGGTAAAGGTCGCGATATCCATATCGACCTGTTCATTGTCTAGAAGTGGTCCACGAGTTTGTGCAGTAACAGGCACATAGCGAACCTTGACCTTGAGCTCATCAGCGACCATCTTGGCTAAGTCAGTTTCGATACCAGAATAGGTCCCTGTCTTGGGATCTTTGTAGCCGAAGTTGGGAACGTCTTGTTTGACACCGACAACCAGTTCGCCTCTTTTTTGAATATCAGCGACGCTGGTATCAGCCTGGACTGGTTTTGCAGAAGCAAGGCCGAAAAGGCTAATCAGTAATGCTGATAAAAAGAATTTCTTTTTCATAGACGCCTCCTTATTTTACTTTGTCACTTTCGTGGTTGATGATTTTGCTGAGGAATTGTTGGGCACGAGGTTCGCTTGGATTGTCGAAAAAGTCATCGACATCTGTCGTATCCACCAAAACTTCTCCGTCAGCCATAAAGATGATGCGGTCGGCAACTTCACGGGCAAAGCCCATTTCATGAGTAACGACAATCATATTCATACCATCGTGGGCCAATTTTTGCATAACTGCCAGAACATCGCCGATGGTTTCAGGGTCTAGGGCAGATGTTGGTTCATCAAAGAGAAGGAGTTCAGGATGCATAGCGAGTCCACGTGCAATGGCGATCCGTTGTTTTTGTCCACCAGACAGCATGGCTGGATATGAATCTTTCTTGTCCCACATATTTACAAATTCCAGATATTTTTGAGCTGTTTTTTCAGCTTCTTTTTTATCAATTCCTAGAACTTTTATGGGTGCGAGTGTTACGTTTTCTAACACTGTTTTGTGAGGGTAGAGGTTAAAATGCTGGAAAACCATGCCGACTTCCTTACGTAGAGGCACTAAATCTTTCTGGCTGGCACCAGCAACTTGGTGGCCATTGACTAGAAGACTTCCCTTGTCGACAGCCTCCAAACCATTGATGGTACGGATAAGAGTGGATTTTCCAGAACCAGATGGTCCGAGTAGGACAACGACTTGTCCTTTTTCAAAACGGAGATTGATGTCGCGGAGTGCGTGGTAGTCTCCGTAATATTTTTCGACGTGTTCAAATTCTACTAAAGCCATAAGGAATCTCCTTTGTGTTAGATTTTATAACACGATTCTACACCAAAAGAATTGCCTTGTCAAATCATATCTTAAAAATTCACTAAAATTTTATAAAAAAGCAATCTGGATAGAGAAAAAGCCTAAATCATGTTATAATGAAGCAATAGAATTCTTAGAAAGAGTGGATGTCTTTTTGATAACACCTACTTATGAATGGCAGTTTGCCCCGCAAGTAGAAGATGCGGATTTTACAAAGATAGCCAAGAAGGCTGGATTGGGTCCTGAGGTGGCTCGGTTATTATTTGAAAGAGGGATTCAGGACCAAGAAAGTCTGAAGAAGTTTTTAGAACCTTCCTTGGAGGACTTGCACGACCCTTATCTGCTCCATGATATGGACAAGGCAGTAGAACGGATTCGTCAAGCCATTGAAGAAGGGGAAAATATCCTCGTTTACGGTGATTATGATGCGGATGGTATGACTTCAGCTTCGATTGTGAAGGAAAGTTTGGAACAGCTTGGTGCTGAGTGCCGGGTTTATCTGCCCAATCGTTTTACTGACGGCTATGGACCTAATGCCAGTGTTTACAAATACTTTATCGAGCAAGAAGGGATTTCTTTGATTGTGACGGTGGATAATGGGGTTGCTGGTCACGAAGCCATTGAATTGGCCCAGTCTATGGGAGTGGATGTCATCGTGACAGACCACCATTCCATGCCTGAAACCCTGCCAGATGCCTATGCTATTGTCCATCCTGAACATCCGGATGCGAACTATCCTTTCAAATATTTGGCTGGTTGTGGAGTTGCTTTCAAGCTGGCTTGTGCCCTTTTAGAAGAAGTACAAGTGGAACTACTGGATTTGGTTGCTATTGGTACCATTGCTGATATGGTTAGTTTGACAGATGAGAACCGTATCTTGGTTCAGTATGGGTTGGAAATGTTGGGACACACTCAGCGCATTGGTCTACAAGAAATGATGGATATGGCTGGGATTGTTGCCAATGAAGTGACAGAAGAGACAGTTGGTTTCCAGATTGCCCCTCGTTTGAATGCCTTGGGCCGCTTGGATGATCCCAATCCTGCCATCGATTTGCTGACTGGGTTTGATGATGAGGAAGCGCATGAGATTGCTCTCATGATTCATCAGAAAAACGAAGAGCGCAAGGAAATCGTCCAGTCTATCTATGAAGAAGCTAAGACCATGGTGGACCCTGAGAAGAAGGTCCAAGTCTTGGCCAAGGAAGGCTGGAATCCTGGGGTTCTAGGAATCGTGGCTGGTCGTTTGTTGGAAGAACTAGGGCAGACAGTCATCGTTCTCAATATAGAGGACGGTCGTGCCAAGGGTAGTGCTCGTAGTGTGGAAGCGGTCGATATTTTTGAGGCGCTGGATCCCCATCGAGACCTCTTTATCGCCTTTGGTGGCCATGCTGGTGCAGCTGGGATGACGCTGGAAGTTGAGAAACTTTCAGATTTATCTCAAGTCTTGGAAGAGTATGTTCGTGAAAAAGGTGCAGATGCTACTGGCAAGAACAAGTTAAATCTAGATGAAGAGTTGGATTTGGAGACTTTGAGTCTTGAAACAGTCAAGAATTTTGAACGTTTGGCACCTTTTGGCATGGACAATCAGAAACCTATCTTTTATATAAAGGATTTTCAGGTCGAAAGTGCCCGTACTATGGGAGCAGGCAACGCCCATCTCAAGCTGAAAATTTCCAAGGGTGAGGCGAGTTTTGAAGTGGTAGCCTTTGGCCAAGGTAGATGGGCAACAGAATTTGCTCAAACCAAGAGTCTAGAGTTGGCAGTCAAATTGTCTGTCAACCAATGGAATGGCCAAACTGCCCTGCAGTTGATGATGGTGGATGCGCGTGTGGAGGGTGTTCAACTTTTTAACATCCGTGGGAAGAATGCAGTCTTGCCAGAAGGAGTTCCAGTCTTGGATTTTGCTGGAGAACTGCCGAATCTAGTAAATAGTGAAGCTATTGTCGTGAAAACCGTTCCTGAGGATATTACTCAGCTGAAGACCATTTTTCAGGAACAGAATTTTTCTGCTGTCTATTTCAAAAATGATATTGACAAGGCCTATTATCTGACAGGGTATGGGACTAGAGAGCAGTTTGCCAAATTGTACAAGACCATCTACCAGTTTCCAGAGTTTGATATTCGCTATAAGCTGAAAGATTTGGCAGCTTATCTTAATATTCAACAAATCTTGCTGGTCAAGATGATTCAAGTGTTTGAAGAACTAGGCTTTGTGACCATCAAAGATGGGGTCATGACAGTCAATAAAGAGGCTCCAAAGCGAGAGATAGGAGAAAGTCAGATTTACCAAAATCTCAAACAAACCGTCAAAGACCAAGAAATGATGGCGCTGGGAACTGTGCAAGAAATTTATGACTTTTTAATAGAAAAAGAGTAGACGTAGGAAAGAGTTGGGCAACCAGCTCTTTTTTGAAAACGAATCTTCATTTTGAAAATCATCAAAAAAATGGTATAATGGTAGGAAAAGATTCGGCTAAAAGTAGTGCTTTTAGAATAAAAGGGCAAGTAACCCTATAATCAAAATAAATTAAGCTTTCGGAGGAAAAATGAGTAATATCAGTTTAACAACACTTGGTGGTGTACGTGAAAACGGGAAAAATATGTATATCGCTGAAATCGATGGATCTATTTTCGTTTTGGATGCAGGTCTAAAATACCCTGAAAATGAACAACTAGGGGTGGATGTGGTCATTCCTAATATGGACTACCTTTTTGAAAATAGCGATCGTATCGCTGGGGTCTTCTTGACCCACGGCCATGCGGATGCCATTGGTGCTCTGCCTTATCTCTTGGCTGAAGCCAAGGTACCTGTATTTGGCTCTGAATTGACCATTGAGTTGGCAAAACTCTTTGTCAAAGGAAATGACACAGTTAAGAAATTCAATGATTTCCATGTCATTGATGAGAATTCGGAGATTGATTTTGGAGGAACTGTGGTTTCCTTCTTCCGTACGACTCACTCTATCCCAGAAAGTCTGGGTGTGGTCTTGAAGACAGCTGAAGGTAGTATCGTTTATACAGGTGACTTCAAATTTGACCAGACAGCTAGTGAATCCTATGCGACAGACTTCGCTCGTTTGGCAGAAATCGGTCGTGATGGAGTTCTAGCTCTTCTTAGCGACTCAGCCAATGCAGATAGCAATATCCAAGTGGCTAGTGAAAGTGAAGTTGGGGATGAAATTACCCAAACTATTGCGGACTGGGATGGTCGTATCATCGTTGCGGCGGTAGCCAGCAACCTCTCTCGTATCCAGCAGGTGTTTGACGCTGCGGATGCAACAGGCCGTCGTGTGGTCTTGACAGGATTCGATATTGAAAATATCGTCCGTACTGCTATTCGCCTTAAGAAATTGTCTCTAGCTAACGAGAGTCTTTTGATTAAGCCAAAAGATATGTCTCGTTTTGAGGACCATGAGTTGATTATCCTTGAGACAGGTCGTATGGGTGAGCCTATCAACGGTCTTCGCAAGATGTCGATTGGTCGTCACCGTTATGTGGAAATCAAGGACGGTGACTTGGTCTATATCGTAACCACTCCGTCTATCGCCAAAGAAGCAGTCATGGCGCGTGTGGAAAACATGATTTATCAAGCTGGCGGGGTTGTCAAACTGATCACTCAAAGCTTGCGTGTATCAGGCCACGGAAATGCGCGTGATTTGCAGTTGATGATTAATCTCTTGCAACCTAAGTATCTCTTCCCGATTCAAGGGGAATACCGTGAGTTGGATGCTCACGCTAAGGCTGCTATGGCAGTTGGGATGTTGCCAGAACGCATTTTTATCCCTAAAAAGGGAACCAGCATGGCTTATGAGAATGGGGACTTTGTTCCAGCTGGAGCGGTTTCGGCAGGCGATGTCTTGATTGATGGAAATGCCATCGGTGATGTTGGCAATGTGGTTCTTCGTGACCGTAAGGTCTTGTCAGAGGATGGCATTTTCATCGTAGCTATCACAGTTAACCGTCGTGAGAAGAAAATTGTAGCCAAGGCTCGTGTTCATACGCGCGGATTTGTTTATCTCAAGAAGAGCCGTGATATTCTCCGTGAAAGTTCAGAATTGATTAACCAAACGGTAGAAGACTATCTTCAAGGAGATGACTTTGACTGGGCAGATCTCAAAGGGAAGGTTCGTGATAATCTGACCAAGTATCTCTTTGACCAAACCAAACGTCGTCCAGCTATTTTACCAGTAGTCATGGAAGCAAAATAATCGTTGAAATAAACGGAGAGAAAGTCGAATTTCGGCTTTTTCTTATAGAAAAATAGAGGAAAAAATTATGGCAGTAATGAAAATCGAGTATTACTCACAAGTTTTGGATATGGAGTGGGGAGTGAATGTTCTTTATCCTGATGCCAATCGAGTGGAAGAACCAGAGTGTAAAGACATTCCCGTCTTGTACCTTTTGCACGGGATGTCTGGCAATCATAATAGTTGGCTCAAGCGGACCAACGTAGAACGCTTACTTCGAGGAACTAATCTCATCGCTGTCATGCCCAATACCAGCAATGGTTGGTACACCGATACCCAGTATGGTTTTGACTATTACACAGCTCTAGCAGAGGAATTGCCAAAGGTTTTGAAACGCTTCTTCCCTAATATGACCAGTAAGCGTGAAAAGACCTTTATCGCTGGTCTCTCTATGGGAGGCTATGGCTGCTTTAAACTGGCTCTTGCAACAAATCGTTTTTCTCATGCAGCTAGTTTTTCAGGTGCTCTTAGCTTTCAAGAGTTTTCTCCTGAGAGTCAAAATCTGGGGACACCTGCTTATTGGAGAGGTGTGTTTGGGGAAATTAAAGATTGGACCGCTAGTCCTTATTCGCTTGAAAGTCTGGCTAAAAAATCGGACAAAAAGACCAAGCTGTGGGCTTGGTGTGGTGAGCAGGATTTCTTGTATGAAGCCAATAATCTCGCAGTGAAAAACCTCAAAAATCTGGGATTTGATGTGACCTATAGCCATAGCGCTGGAACCCACGAGTGGTACTACTGGGAAAAACAATTGGAACGTTTTTTAGCAACCCTACCAATTGATTTCAAATTAGAAGAGAGATTGACTTAGTTTGAACTTCAGCATAGGGGGAGTAGAACTAAAATAAAATATGTTTTCACTAGACTTTTCAAACGAAAGTAGTAGAATAGTAATAAGATACTGGAGGAAAGAGAGTAGGAAATGTACCGTTATCAAATTGGCATTCCCGCATTAGAATATGATCAGTTTGTCAAAGACCATGAATTAGGCAATGTATTACAAAGTAGTGCTTGGGAAAAAGTGAAATCTGATTGGAATCATGAGAGGCTTGGTGTCTATGAAGAGGGGAAGTTACTGGCTGTGGCTAGTATTCTCATAAAATCTCTGCCTTTAGGCTATAAAATGTTTTATATTCCAAGAGGTCCTATATTGGATTACAGGGATATAGAACTTTTAAAGTTTGTCCTGCAGTCCATTAAGTCTTATGCTCGCAGTAAGAGAGCGGTTTTTGTGACTTTCGATCCAAGTATTTGTCTATCTCAATATTTGGTCAATCAAGATAAGATAGAATATCCTGAAAATCTTGCTATTGTTGAGATTTTAGGGCAATTAGGAGTGAAATGGTCTGGGCGGACAACCGAGATGGATGACACCATTCAGCCTCGTATTCAGGCGAAAATATATAAGGAAAATTTTGAAGAAGATAAACTTTCTAAATCAACGAGGCAATCTATCCGAACAGCACGAAATAAAGGGCTTGAGATTCAATATGGTGGACTGGAACTATTAGATTCATTTTCGGAGTTGATGAAAAAAACTGAGAAGCGAAAAGAGATTCATTTAAGAAATGAAACCTATTATAAAAAATTATTAGATAACTTTAAAGAAGATTCTTATATCACGCTAACGAGTTTGGATGTTTCTAAGCGTTTAAGAGAATTAGAAGAACAGTTAGAAAAAAATAGAGTAGTTGCAGAAAAATTTAATGATGCAACCAAATCTTCAAAAATTCAGGAAAATATAAAAGAAAAAGAACGTTTAGAAGAGGAAATAGATTTCTTGCAGGGATATATGAATATGGGAAAATCAAACATTCCCTTAGCGGCTACTTTGAGTTTGGAATTTGGTATTACCTCTGTCAATCTATATGCTGGTATGGATGATGATTTTAAACGTTACAATGCACCAATTTTAACTTGGTATGAAACGGCTCGCTATGCCTTTGAGCGAGGTATGTTGTGGCAAAATTTAGGTGGTGTTGAAAACTCTCTCGATGGTGGACTTTATCATTTTAAGGAAAAATTTAATCCAACGATTGAAGAATATTTGGGTGAATTTACAATGCCTATCCATCCTCTCTATCCTCTGTTAAGACTTGCTCTTGATTTCCGTAAAACATTAAGAAAAAAACATAGAAAGTAAGTATATGGCACTAATTACACTCACGAAAGAAGAGTTTCAGGCTTATTCTGATCAGGTTTCTTCTCGTTCCTTTATGCAATCTGTTCAGATGGGGGACTTGTTAGAAAAAAGAGGGGCTCGAATTGTTTATCTAGCTTTGAAACAAGAAGGAGAAATTCAAGTTGCAGCTCTGGTTTATAGCTTGCCCATGCTGGGTGGCCTGCATATGGAGATCAATTCGGGGCCGATTTATACCCAACAAGATGCTCTTCCAGTTTTTTATGCGGAGTTAAAAGAATATGCCAAGCAAAATGGTGTATTAGAGTTGCTTGTAAAACCTTATGAAACTTATCAAACTTTTGATAGTGAAGGTAATCCAATAGATACTGAGAAAAAAAGTATCATTCAAGGTTTAACTGATTTAGGTTATCAATTTGATGGCTTGACAAGAGGTTATCCAGGTGGAGAACCAGATTGGTTATACTATAAAGATTTGACTGAATTAACTGAAAAGAATTTGCTTAAAAGTTTTAGCAAAAAGGGTAAACCCTTGGTGAAAAAGGCTGAAACGTTTGGCATTCGGTTGAAAAAGTTACAACGTGAAGAACTATCGATTTTTAAGAATATAACAAAAGAAACCTCTGAACGTAGAGAATACAGTGATAAAAGTTTAGAATATTATGAGCACTTTTATGATTCATTTGGAGAACAAGCGGAGTTTCTCATAGCAACCTTGAATTTTTCGGACTATATGAGCAAATTGCAAGGTGAACAAAGTAAACTAGAAGAAATCTTGGGCAAGTTGCGACTTGATTTGAGTAAAAATCCTCATTCTGAGAAAAAACAAAATCAGCTGAGAGAATATTCTAGTCAATTTGAAACGTTTGAAGTTCGAAAAGCAGAAGCGCGAGACTTGATTGAAAAATATGGAGAAGAAGATATTGTTTTAGCCGGGAGTTTATTTGTTTATATGCCTCAGGAAACGACTTATCTCTTTAGTGGTTCTTACACTGAGTTTAATAAGTTCTATGCCCCTGCACTGCTTCAAAAATATGTTATGTTGGAAAGCATAAAACGTGGAATACCTAAATACAACTTCCTAGGCATTCAAGGGATTTTTGATGGTAGTGATGGTGTTTTGCGTTTTAAACAAAATTTTAATGGCTATATTGTACGTAAAGCAGGAACTTTCCGTTATCATCCATCGCCTTTAAAATACAAAGCTATTCAGTTATTCAAAAAAATATTAGGACGTTAAGATGAAAAAGCCAGTATTTAGCTTTCTTTCAGCTTGTTTTAGTAAAATAGACTTTATTTGCTAGAAAGGTGGAGAGATATGCGTTGGCTTTTTCGTTTGATAGGGGCTTTCTTTTATTTTATTTGGCGTTTGTTTTGGCGTCTGGTTTGGATTGTTTTGCTTTTATGTACTCTTGCTTTTGGATTTCTCTGGTATCTGAACGGGGATTTTCAAGGGGCGCTGAAGCAAGCAGAACGGTCAGTAAAAATTGGTCAACAAAGTATCGACCAATGGGAAAGAACAGGGCAACTGCCTAAGTTGAACCAGACAGATAGCCACCAGCATTCTGAAGGAAGATGGCCACAGGCTTCTGCTCGTATTTACTTGGATCCGCAGATGGATTCACGCTTTCAAGAGGCATATTTAGAAGCAATTCAGAACTGGAATCAAACTGGTGCCTTTCATTTTGAACTTGTGACTGAGTCCAGCAAGGCAGATATCTTGGCTACGGAGATGAATGACGGAGGTACTCCTGTGGCAGGAGAGGCGGAAAGTCAGACCAATCTCTTAACGGGTCAATTCTTGTCTGTAACGGTGCGCCTGAATCATTATTATTTGTCCAATCCAAACTATGGCTATTCCTATGAGCGCATTGTCCATACGGCAGAACATGAGTTGGGGCATGCGATTGGCTTGGACCATACAGATGAGAAGTCTGTGATGCAACCTGCAGGTTCCTTTTATGGTATACAGGAAGAAGATGTTGCAAACCTTCGAAAATTATATGAGACCAATGAGTAGGGGACTATCTTTCCCTACTTTTTTGCTATAATGGAATTATGAACAACTTGATTAAATCAAAACTAGAGCTCTTGCCGACCAGCCCTGGTTGCTATATTCACAAGGATAAAAACGGCACCATTATCTATGTAGGAAAGGCTAAAAATCTGCGTAACCGCGTGAGGTCCTATTTCCGTGGGAGTCACGATACCAAGACAGAGGCCTTGGTGTCTGAGATTGTAGATTTTGAATTTATCGTTACTGAGTCCAATATTGAGGCGCTTCTCCTAGAAATCAACTTGATCAAGGAAAATAAGCCTAAATACAATATCATGCTCAAGGATGATAAGTCCTATCCTTTCATCAAAATCACCAATGAGCGCTATCCTCGGTTGATTATCACCCGTCAAGTCAAGAAGGACGGGGGTCTTTACTTTGGCCCCTATCCAGATGTAGGGGCAGCCAATGAAATCAAGCGGCTACTGGATCGGATTTTCCCTTTTAGAAAGTGTACCAATCCGCCGTCTAAGGTCTGTTTTTACTACCATATCGGTCAATGTATGGCCCACACCATCTGTAAGAAGGATGAGGACTATTTCAAGTCTATGGCTCAAGAGGTTTCTGATTTCCTAAAAGGGCAGGATGATCAAATTATCGATGACCTCAAGGGCAAGATGGCAGCGGCAGCTCAGACTATGGAATTTGAACGTGCAGCGGAATACCGTGATCTGATTCAGGCCATTGGAACGCTTCGAACCAAGCAACGGGTCATGGCTAAGGATCTCCAAAATCGGGATGTCTTTGGCTACTATGTGGATAAGGGTTGGATGTGTGTCCAGGTTTTCTTTGTCCGTCAGGGCAAGCTCATTGAGCGAGACGTTAATCTTTTCCCCTACTATAATGATCCGGATGAGGATTTTCTAACCTATGTGGGACAATTTTATCAAGAAAAATCTCACCTAGTACCCAATGAGGTACTGATTCCGCAAGATATCGATGAAGAAGCAGTCAAGGTCTTGGCGGATACCAAGATTCTCAAACCCCAGCGTGGAGAGAAAAAGCAACTGGTCAATCTGGCTATAAAGAATGCTCGAGTCAGCCTAGAGCAGAAATTCAACCTGCTAGAGAAATCTGTCGAAAAGACACAAGGAGCTATTGAAAATCTAGGTCGTTTGCTCCAAATACCGACCCCAGTCCGCATCGAGTCCTTCGATAATTCTAATATCATGGGAACTAGCCCTGTTTCAGCCATGGTGGTCTTTGTCAACGGCAAACCAAGTAAGAAGGATTATCGTAAGTATAAAATCAAGACTGTCGTTGGGCCAGACGACTATGCCAGTATGAGAGAAGTCATTCGCAGGCGTTATGGTCGAGTTCAACGTGACGGCTTGACTCCGCCAGATTTGATTGTGATTGATGGGGGACAAGGTCAAGTCAATATTGCTAAGCAAGTCATCCAAGAAGAGCTGGGTTTGGACATTCCAATTGCAGGTCTGCAAAAGAATGACAAGCACCAAACCCATGAATTGCTCTTTGGAGATCCGCTTGAAGTGGTGGAGTTATCTCGCAATTCTCAGGAATTTTTCCTCCTTCAGCGCATCCAAGATGAGGTACACCGCTTTGCTATCACTTTCCATCGCCAACTGCGCTCCAAAAATTCTTTTTCATCACAACTGGATGGAATTGAAGGGCTGGGACCTAAACGCAAGCAAAATCTTATGAAGCATTTCAAGTCTCTAACCAAAATCAAGGAAGCCAGTGTGGATGAGATTGTCGAAGTTGGAGTACCTAGAGCCGTTGCAGAAACTGTGCAGAGGAAGTTGAACCCGCAGGAGGTAGAAGCCTTACCTCAAGTGGCGGAACCATTAAAAGAATTAGAATAAGTATCTAGATAGAAAGTAGAAGAAATGAATAAGATTGAGATTGACAGAGATATACTCCTTTTTTTACGATTTGCTTACTTTGGGAATTCAAAAGATTTATTTTTAGCTGCAACTACTCGAGCCTATCTTGATTTTAATCGAACCTTGCGATTTCATGACATGCCAGATGAACAGCGCTTGGAGATGAGAAAGCAGCCTTCTAAGTGTATCAAAGAAGCGATTTTAAATCTCTTGGATCGAGACGAGTTGTGTCAAACTGATTTTGATAGTTGGCATCATAGGACTTGTGATAGTGTTATAGACTACTATCGCTCAAATGGGATTCGATTCACTTATGGTCATGCTCAAAAGTGGATTAATATGACTTTCAAGTATCTGTATATGCTTGAGGTTGTACCTCTAGACTCTGTTTTTCCTTTTTTACACGTACCGATAGATAACATCGTGTTAGAGAGGGCTAATAAAAAGTTGTGTATCCCAAGACCTTCTCAAGCGTGGAGTAGCTGGGGAGATTACGCCTTCTATCTTCAATATCAAGAACATTTGAGGCGAAGAATAGGCAAGGAAGATCCTCTTCGTTGGGAGTTTCACAATTGGCTAGATGAAATAGAAAAAGGAGACCATCATGAACCATAAAATCGCAATTTTATCAGATATTCATGGCAATGCGACGGCCTTAGAAGCAGTGATTGCAGATGCTAAAAATCAAGGAGTCAGTGAATACTGGCTTCTGGGAGATATTTTTCTTCCTGGTCCAGGTGCAAATGACTTGGTAGCCCTGCTGAAGGACCTTCCTATCACAGCCAGTGTTCGAGGCAATTGGGATGATTGTGTCCTTGAGGCCTTGGATGGTGAATATGGTTTGGAACATCCACAAGAAATCCAGTCAATGCGCATGACCCAGTTTTTGATGGAGCGAATGGATCCTGAAACGATTGTCTGGCTACGAAGCTTGCCTTTGCTGGAAAAGAAAGAAGTTGAGGGATTGCGTTTTTCTCTCTCACATAATTTACCTGACAAAAATTATGGGGGTGACTTGTTGGTTGGGAATGATACAGAGAAATTTGACCAACTCCTAGATGAGGAAACGGACGTAGCAGTCTATGGTCATGTTCACAAGCAGTTGCTTCGTTATGGCAGTCAAGGGCAACAAATCATCAATCCAGGGTCGATTGGCATGCCCTATTTTAATTGGGAGGCGTTAAAAAATCACCGTGCCCAGTATGCCGTGATAGAAGTTGAAGATGGGGAATTGGTAAATATCCTATTTCGTAAAGTCGCTTATGACTATGAAGCGGAGTTGGAATTGGCCAAATCCAAGGGGCTTCCCTTTATTGAAATGTATGAAGAACTGCGTCGTGACGATAACTATCAGGGGCACAATCTGGAACTCTTAGCCAGCTTAATTGAAAAACATGGGTATGTAGAAGATGTGAAGAATTTCTTGGAGGCTATAAAGTCAGAATATCAGATGGACTAGTTTCTTTAAGCAACTGAAAATTAATTGGAACTGGATGAGGGGCTTCCTTATTTAAATGATTTTCTTCATTCGGTTGCTTATCCTTGTTCCAATTTCTTTCTATGAAAAATCTCTGCAAGCTCTTTCAAATTATGGTAGAATGGAAGCAGTAGAATTAGAAAAGGAAATCGATTATGAAATTTCTTGAATTAAATAAAAAACGTCATGCGACTAAGCATTTCACTGATAAGCCAGTTGATCCAAAAGATGTGCGTACGGCTATCGAAATCGCAACCTTGGCACCAAGCGCCCACAACAGCCAGCCTTGGAAATTTGTGGTGGTTCGTGAGAAAAATGCCGAACTAGCAAAATTGGCTTATGGTTCCAACTTTGAGCAGGTATCATCAGCTCCTGTAACTATTGCCTTATTTACAGACACAGATTTGGCTAAACGTGCTCGTAAGATCGCCCGTGTCGGTGGGGCAAAGAATTTCTCAGAAGAACAACTTCAATACTTCATGAAGAATTTGCCAGCTGAATTTGCACGCTACAATGAACAACAAGTCAGTGACTACCTAGCCCTCAATGCAGGTTTGGTTGCTATGAATTTGGTTCTTGCATTGACAGACCAAGGAATCGGATCGAATTTGATCCTTGGGTTTGATAAATCAAAAGCCAACGAAGTTTTGGATATCGAAGACCGTTTCCGTCCAGAACTTTTGATTACAGTGGGGTACACAGATGAAAAATTGGAACCAAGCTACCGCTTGCCAGTAGATGAAATCATCGAGAAAAGATAGAAGGAAGATAATATGACAGCAATTGATTTTACAGCAGAAGTAGAAAAACGCAAAGAAGACCTCTTGGCTGACTTGTTTAGCCTTTTGGAAATCAACTCAGAACGTGATGATAGCAAGGCTGATGCGCAGCATCCTTTTGGACCTGGTCCAGTAAAAGCCTTGGAAAAATTCCTTGAAATCGCAGACCGTGATGGATATCCAACTAAGAATGTCGACAATTACGCAGGACATTTCGAGTTTGGTGATGGAGAAGAAGTTCTCGGAATCTTTGCCCACATGGACGTAGTGCCTGCTGGTAGCGGTTGGGACACAGACCCTTATACACCAATTATCAAAGACGGTCGCCTTTATGCGCGTGGGGCATCAGATGACAAGGGTCCTACAACAGCTTGTTACTATGGTTTGAAAATCATCAAAGAATTGGGTCTTCCAACTTCTAAGAAAGTTCGCTTTATTGTCGGAACAGACGAAGAATCAGGCTGGGCAGACATGGACTACTATTTTGAACATGTAGGACTTGCGAAACCAGACTTCGGTTTCTCTCCAGACGCTGAGTTCCCTATCATCAATGGTGAAAAAGGAAACATCACAGAATACCTCCACTTTGCAGGTGAAAATACAGGTGCAGCTCGTCTTCACAGCTTCACAGGTGGTTTGCGTGAAAACATGGTACCTGAATCAGCAACAGCAGTTGTTTCAGGTGACTTGGCTGACTTACAAGCTAAACTAGATGCCTTTGTTTCAGAACACAAACTTAGAGGAGAAATCCAAGAAGAAGCTGGTCAATACAAGGTGACCATCATTGGTAAATCAGCCCATGGTGCCATGCCTGCTTCAGGTGTCAATGGTGCGACCTACCTTGCCCTCTTCCTCAGCCAGTTCGACTTTGCTGGACCAGCTAAAGATTACCTTGACATCGCTGGAAAAATTCTTTTGAACGATCATGAGGGGGAAAATCTCAAGATTGCCCATGTGGATGAAAAGATGGGTGCCCTTTCTATGAATGCGGGTGTATTCCGTTTTGACGAAACAAGCGCTGATAATACCATTGCCCTTAATATCCGCTATCCAAAAGGAACAAGTCCAGAACAAATCAAGTCAGTCCTTGAAAACTTGCCAGTTGCTTCTGTTAGCCTTTCTGAACATGGTCATACGCCTCACTATGTGCCAATGGAAGATCCACTTGTGCAAACCTTGTTGAATGTCTATGAAAAACAAACTGGACTTAAAGGTCACGAGCAAGTTATCGGTGGTGGAACCTTTGGTCGTTTGCTCGAACGCGGAGTTGCCTACGGTGCCATGTTCCCAGACTCAATTGACACCATGCACCAAGCCAATGAATTTATCGCCTTGGATGATCTCTTCCGAGCAGCAGCAATCTATGCCGAAGCTATTTATGAATTGATCAAATAAAACGATAGAAGTCTGAGATCTTATGCTTAGACTTCTTTTTGGAGGGAAAGTAGATGTCTCAAATTGAAAGAATCAAGCAGGCTATTATGTCAGATCCACAGAATGCCAGCTATACAGAGCGTGGCATTGAGCCTCTCTTTGCAGCGCCAAAGACTGCTCGCATCAATATCATCGGTCAGGCACCAGGACTTAAAACCCAAGAGGCAGGCCTTTATTGGAAAGATAAGAGTGGTGACCGCTTGAGAGACTGGCTAGGTGTGGATGAAGATACCTTTTACAATTCAGGCTATTTTGCTGTTCTGCCTATGGATTTCTACTTTCCAGGGCATGGTAAGTCAGGTGACCTGCCACCGAGAACTGGCTTTGCTGAAAAATGGCATCCGAAGCTCTTGCAAGAATTACCAGATATTCAATTGACCCTCTTGATTGGCCAATATGCCCAAGCCTACTATTTAAATGAGAAAATCAGTGGCAAGGTGACAGAACGGGTAAAACATTATCAGAATTACTTGCCAACCTATTTTCCACTAGTTCACCCCTCACCGCGAAATCAAATCTGGATGGCCAAAAATCCTTGGTTTGAGGCAGAAGTGGTACCAGATTTGAAAAAAAGGATTAAAGCAATTTTATAGTCAATGAAAATCAAAGAGCAAACTAGGAAGCTAGCCGCAGGCTGCTCAAAGTACAGCTTTGAGGTTGTGGATAGAACTGACGAAGTCAGTAACCATACCTACGGTAAGGCGACGCTGACGTGGTTTGAAGAGATTTTCGAAGAGTATTAGGAGAAAAAGAATGAAAGAAATAACCTTTGATGCATTTTACCAGCTTTACCAAAATGACCAACTTTCTCTAGTGGACGTGAGAGAAGTGGATGAGTTTGAAGCTCTTCATTTAGAAGGTGCTCAGAATCTTCCTCTGAGTCAATTAGCTGATACTTATGATCAATTGGACAAGGATCAGTTACATTATGTTATTTGCAAATCTGGAATGAGATCGGCGCGTGCTTGCCAATTTCTAGCTGAACAAGGTTATGAAGTTATCAATGTTCAGGGTGGCATGTTAGCCTTTGAAGAACTTTAAAATTTTGCATTTCTCCTACTTAGTGTGATCTCGGTAGAGGATTTTATTTTTAGACAATTCTCATTTTTAAGAATCTTGAAAACATTCAATATTTACTTCGTGAAGCTTTTTTCATACTCCTAATCATGGTATACTAAGTCAGTATTTTATAAATATGAAGGAGATTTTCATGGCTAAAAAAGGTGCCTTAACAGGTTTACTCCTGTTTGGAATATTTTTTGGTGCGGGGAACTTGATTTTTCCGCCTTCTCTAGGTGCTCTATCTGGAGAACATTTTCTTCCTGCCATCGCAGGTTTTGTCTTTTCAGGTGTCGGTATCGCCGTCTTGACCCTTATTATTGGAACGCTAAATCCTAAAGGATATATCTACGAGATTTCTACAAAGATAGCGCCTTGGTTTGCGACTCTTTACCTCTCAGTTCTTTACCTGTCAATCGGTCCATTCTTTGCTATCCCACGTACAGCTACAACAGCTTACGAAGTAGGGATTAGTCCTCTTTTGTCGGATGCAAATAAAGGTCTTGGTTTGATTGTCTTTACAGTTCTGTATTTTGCAGCAGCGTATCTAATTTCGCTTAATCCATCAAAAATCTTGGACCGTATCGGCCGTATTTTAACGCCAGTCTTTGCGATTTTGATCGTTATCTTGGTTGTTTTAGGAGCTTTCAAATACGGTGGAACAAGTCCTCAAGCTGCTTCAGCTGCTTATCAAGCTTCTGCCTTTGGGACAGGTTTCCTAGAAGGTTATAATACCTTGGACGCCCTTGCCTCAGTTGCTTTTAGCGTAATTGCAGTTCAAACCTTGAAACAACTTGGATTTTCAAGTAAGAAAGAATACATTTCGACTATTTGGGTTGTTGGTATCGTTGTTGCCCTTGCTTTCAGCGCTCTTTACATCGGTTTAGGTTTCCTTGGAAATCATTTCCCGGTACCAGCTGAGGCGATGAAGGGTGGAACACCAGGTGTTTACATCTTGTCACAAGCCACTCAAGAAATCTTTGGCTCAACAGCTCAACTCTTCCTTGCAGCTATGGTTACCGTAACCTGCTTCACAACAACAGTTGGTCTGATTGTGTCTACAGCTGAATTCTTTAATGAGCGCTTCCCACAAATCAGCTACAAGGTTTATGCGACAGCCTTTACTTTGATTGGATTTGCCATTGCCAATTTAGGTCTTGATGCGATTATCAAGTACTCAATTCCAGTACTGGTTATCTTGTACCCAATCACCATTGCCATCGTTATGATTGTCATTGTCAACAAATTTGTGGCTCTTTCAAAACCAGGTATGCAGTTGACAATTGCTGTGGTTACAGCTATTGCTATTGCAAGCGTACTAGGAAGCTCATTTAAGGTTGAGTTTCTTGCAAACCTTGTCAAGGCTCTTCCTTTTGCCAAGGCATCACTCCCATGGTTGGTACCAGCCGTTGTCGGAATCTTGCTCTCATTGGTTCTACCAAACAAGCAAGAAAGCGATGTTTTTGAAATGGAATAATCATTAAAATCACTTTTGTAGCTAAGTCTACAGGAGTGATTTTCTTTTTTATCCGATGATAAATGTGTTATAATAGGTAGCAAAAGAGGTAAATAAATGAATCAAACAGTAGAATATATCAAAGAACTAACAGCTATTGCATCGCCAACAGGCTTCACTCGTGAGATTTCGAACTATTTAGTCAATACTTTGGAAGGTTTTGGTTACCAGCCGGTTCGCACAGCCAAGGGCGGAGTCAATGTGACCATTAAAGGTCAAAATGATGAAGAGCAACGCTATGTGACTGCCCATGTAGATACGCTCGGTGCTATTGTCCGTGCTGTTAAACCAGACGGCCGTCTCAAATTGGACCGTATCGGTGGCTTTCCTTGGAACATGATTGAAGGAGAAAATTGTACCGTTCATGTGGCTAGTACAGGTCAAAAAGTATCAGGAACCATCCTTATCCACCAAACTTCTTGCCATGTCTACAAGGATGCTGGAACTGCAGAACGCACGCAAGACAATATGGAAGTGCGTTTGGACGTAAAAGTAACTAATGAAAAAGAAACTCGTGCCTTGGGAATTGAGGTCGGTGATTTTATCAGTTTTGACCCACGAACTGTCGTGACAGAGACAGGTTTTATCAAGTCTCGTCATTTGGACGATAAGGTCAGTGCGGCTATTTTGCTTAACCTACTTCGTATTTATAAGGAAGAGAAGATTGAATTGCCCGTAACAACCCATTTTGCTTTTTCAGTCTTTGAAGAAGGGGGCACGGTGCCAACTCTAATATCCCTGCTCAGGTAGTAGAATATCTGGCTGTGGACATGGGAGCCATGGGTGATGACCAGCAGACAGATGAGTACACAGTATCTATCTGTGTCAAGGATGCTTCAGGCCCTTATCACTATGACTTCCGTCAACACTTAGTTGCCTTGGCTAAAGAGCAAGATATTCCATTTAAGTTGGATATCTATCCATTTTATGGATCGGACGCTTCAGCGGCCATGTCTGCAGGGGCTGAGGTTAAACACGCTCTGCTTGGTGCTGGTATCGAGTCTAGCCACTCATATGAGCGCACTCATATTGACTCGGTGGTTGCAACGGAGCGTATGGTTGATGCTTACCTTAAGAGCGCATTGGTAGACTAATATGTGTTTGATTTGCCAGAGAATTGAGCTCATCAAGAAGGGAGAAAATCCCTATTTTGTCAAAGAGTTGGAAACAGGCTATCTTGTGGTTGGAGACCACCAGTATTTTGCAGGCTATAGCCTCTTTCTAGCCAAGGAACATGTCACGGAATTGCACCATTTAGAAAAGGAAATGAGAGTCCATTTTCTAGAAGAAATGAGTCTAGTCCAAGAGGCAGTTGCCAAGGCATTTGCTGCTGAGAAAATGAATATCGAACTGCTAGGAAATGGCGATGCCCATCTTCATTGGCATCTGTTTCCACGACGGACAGGTGATATGAATGGCCACGGTCTTAAAGGTCGTGGGCCAGTTTGGTGGGTTCCCTTTGAAGAAATGACAGCAGAAACTTGCCAAGTAAAACCGGAAGAGATTAAAAGATTAGTCGAATGTTTATCGTCAGAAGTAGATAAACTATTAGAAATAAAGGAGTAGAAATGAAAAAAAGATACCTTGTCTTGACAGCTTTGCTAGCCTTGAGTCTAACAGCTTGTTCACAAGAAAAAGTAAAAAATGAAGCTGGAGAAACTAAGACAGAACAGACAGCCAAAGCTGATGGGACAGTCGGCAGTAAGTCTCAAGGAACTGCCCAGAAGAAAGCAGAAGTGGTTAACAAAGGTGATTACTACAGCATCCAAGGCAAATACGATGAAATCATCGTAGCCAACAAACACTATCCATTGTCTAAAGACTATAATCCAGGGGAAAATCCAACAGCCAAGGCTGAGTTGGTTAAACTCATCAAAGCTATGCAAGAGGCAGGTTTCCCAATCAGTGACCATTACAGTGGCTTTAGAAGTTATGAAACTCAGACCAAGCTCTATCAAGATTATGTCAATCAAGATGGGAAAGAAGCTGCCGACCGTTATTCTGCTCGACCTGGCTATAGCGAACACCAGACAGGTTTAGCCTTTGATGTGATTGGGACAAATGGTGATTTGGTAACAGAAGAAAAAGCGGCCCAATGGCTCTTGGATCATGCGGCTGATTATGGTTTTGTTGTTCGTTATCTCAAAGGCAAGGAAAAGGAAACAGGCTATATGGCTGAAGAATGGCACCTTCGTTATGTCGGAAAAGAAGCAAAAGAAATTGCTGCAAGTGGTCTCAGTTTGGAAGAATACTACGGCTTTGAAGGCGGAGATTATGTCGATTAAAAAATAAACTTTTCTCTTGCAATTTCAGATAAATAGTGTATAATAGATGGGTATGTGAAAAGCATACTTGTGGGAGGTAAAAATCTTTAATTACCGCCAAAACCACAAAGGAGGATTTAAAAATGGCTAAAAAAGTCGAAAAACTTGTAAAATTGCAAATCCCTGCTGGTAAAGCTACACCAGCTCCACCGGTTGGACCTGCTCTTGGTCAAGCTGGTATCAACATCATGGGATTCACAAAAGAGTTCAACGCTCGTACAGCTGACCAAGCTGGTATGATCATTCCAGTTGTTATCTCAGTTTACGAAGATAAATCATTTACTTTCATCACTAAAACACCACCAGCTGCTGTTCTTTTGAAAAAAGCTGCAGGTGTTGAAAAAGGATCAGGTACACCTAACAAAACTAAAGTTGCTACAGTTACTCGTGCACAAGTACAAGAAATTGCAGAAACTAAGATGCCAGATTTGAACGCAGCAAACATTGAGTCTGCAATGCGTATGATCGAAGGTACTGCTCGTTCTATGGGATTCACTGTTGTTGACTAATCAATAACACAGTAGAAAATCTCACAGCAGTCTAATTAGTTGCTTTTCATACTAGGCAAGTGACTGATGCTTGTACTTGGGTACAGCAAGGGAACTTAAGGCCGTAGGAAAAGAATCTAATAGACTGAAAACCCGCAAGACTTCATCATTTCGAGGAGTGACGTGGGAGATGAAAATCGATTGAACCACTTACAAGGAGAATAGAAAATGGCTAAAAAAAGCAAACAACTTCGTGCTGCTCTTGAGAAAATCGACAGCACAAAAGCATACAGCGTAGAAGAAGCTGTAGCACTTGCAAAAGAAACTAACTTTGCAAAATTTGACGCAACTGTAGAAGTTGCTTACAACTTGAACATCGACGTTAAAAAAGCTGACCAACAAATCCGTGGAGCAATGGTATTGCCAAACGGTACTGGTAAAACTTCACGCGTTCTTGTTTTTGCACGTGGTGCAAAAGCTGAAGAAGCAAAAGCTGCTGGTGCAGACTTTGTTGGTGAAGATGACCTTGTTGCTAAAATCAACGATGGTTGGTTGGACTTCGACGTAGTTATCGCTACACCTGATATGATGGCTCTTGTTGGACGTCTTGGACGTGTCCTTGGACCACGTAACTTGATGCCAAACCCTAAAACTGGTACTGTAACAATGGATATTGCTAAAGCAGTTGAAGAGTCTAAAGGTGGTAAAATCACTTACCGTGCTGACCGTGCAGGTAACGTTCAAGCAATCATCGGTAAAGTATCATTTGAAGCTGAAAAATTGGTTGAAAACTTCAAAGCTTTCAACGAAACAATCCAAAAAGCAAAACCAGCTACAGCTAAAGGAACTTACGTAACAAACTTGACTATCACAACTACTCAAGGTGTTGGTATCAAAGTTGACGTAAACTCACTTTAATCAGTAGTTTATATCAGAGAACGAGTACGAAAGTGCTCGTTTTTTGGCGTACGACGGGCATGTCGTACATCTGAGGTGTAAGTCCTCGGTAGGCACCTGCTACCGGTGAACCCAATAGCGATTCCCAAGCCTGACTATCGTGAGGTAGCGGGGAGAGGAAGGGATAGCGAAATCGTGGCTCTACGAACAGGAAGGTGGAGGTTCGTATAATGGATGAAGATGAGAGCAATTCCAAAGTACAAAAATAGTCGTAACCTGAATGTGTAAATGATGGGAGGAGTTGAATTCGAACTAGAGAGGTAATAATAAATTTATGCTATAGTCATGGTAACTTGTATGCTTTTGATTCTAGTTTATCAAATAATAGATTAGAATTGTCAGATAATATTATTTTATGTTATAATGAAGAAAAAACAGAGGTGTTCAAATGTCAGAAGCAGGTCATAAGTTTTTAGCAAAACTGGGGAAAAAACGCTTACGCCCAGGTGGAAAACGTGCCACAGATTGGTTAATTGCGGAAGGAGGGTTTTCAAAAGAAAAGAGAATACTAGAGGTTGCGTGTAATAGAGGAACTACAGCAATTGAGTTGGCACAGCGTTTTGGTTGTAAGATAACTGCTGTTGATATGGATGCTCAAGCTTTAGAAGTGGCTAAAAAATCTGCTGAAACGGCAGGTGTTGCTCATTTAATCAGTTTTGAAAGAGCAAATGCAATGAAACTTCCTTATCAAGATGCTAGTTTTGATATTGTTATAAATGAAGCTATGCTGACTATGCAAGCCGATCAAGCTAAGAAAAAATGTGTGATGGAATATCTAAGGGTTTTAAAATCTGGAGGTCTTCTCCTGACACATGATGTACTTCTTAAGGAAGCTAAAGAGTCTGTCAGACAGGAACTGTCACAAGCAATTCATGTAAATGTAGGTCCTTTAACTCAGGATGGTTGGGAACAGATGATGATAGAATCAGGTTATCGTGATGTGAAAGTATTGACCGGTGAAATGACATTAATGAAATTATCAGGTATGATTTATGACGAAGGTTGGCTAGGAACTTTGAAAATTTGTGTAAATGCTTGTAAAAAGGAGAATAGAAAGCAGTTTTTAACTATGTATAAAATGTTTGCTAAGAATAAACAGAAATTGGGTTTTATTGCGATGGCTAGTTATAAATCGTCAAATCGTTAGATAATTATTGATGTTAACTTTTCCTTTTTTCTTTCTTAAAAAATATGCTATAATAGAGAGTAAAAAACTTTGAAAGAAAGAAAAAGATGAATTTAAAAGATTACATTGCAACAATTGAAAATTATCCAAAGGAAGGAATTACCTTCCGTGATATCAGTCCTTTAATGGCTGATGGAAATGCTTATAGCTATGCTGTTCGTGAAATTGTTCAGTATGCCACTGACAAGAAAATAGACATGATTGTAGGTCCTGAGGCTCGTGGTTTTATCGTGGGCTGTCCAGTTGCCTTTGAGTTGGGAATTGGTTTTGCGCCTGTTCGTAAGCCAGGAAAATTGCCACGCGAAGTCATTTCTGCTGACTATGAAAAAGAGTACGGTGTTGATACCTTGACTATGCACGCTGACGCCATTAAGCCAGGTCAACGTGTTCTTATCGTAGATGACCTCTTGGCTACAGGTGGAACTGTTAAGGCAACCATCGAGATGATTGAAAAACTTGGTGGTGTTGTAGCAGGTTGTGCCTTCCTTGTTGAATTGGATGAATTGAACGGCCGTGAAAAAATCGGTGACTACGATTACAAGGTTCTTATGCATTATTAATCAAAAACAGTCCCTAGGGCTGTTTTCTCTACATTAGGATATAAAAATAGACTATAGCTAGTTAGAGAAAAAGTATAATTGAAAACTATATCTTCTTGCAGTATAATAAAAGGACTAGGTGTTTGAGATTTGGCTTCAAACATATGCAATTATTCCTGAAAGAGTACAGTTAGGAGAGGGTTATGCCGATTCGAATTGATAAAAAATTACCAGCTGTTGAGATTTTGCGGACAGAGAACATCTTTGTCATGGATGATCAACGTGCGGCCCACCAAGATATCCGTCCTTTGAAGATTTTAATCTTAAATCTTATGCCACAAAAAATGGTCACAGAGACCCAGTTGTTGCGCCATTTGGCTAATACACCCCTGCAACTGGATATTGATTTCCTCTATATGGAGAGCCATCGTTCCAAGACAACTCGTTCAGAACACATGGAGACCTTCTATAAAACTTTTCCTGAAGTCAAGGACGAGTATTTTGATGGGATGATTATCACGGGTGCTCCAGTTGAGCATTTACCATTTGAGGAAGTGGATTACTGGGAGGAATTCAGTCAAGTTCTTGAGTGGTCTAAGACTCATGTCTATTCGACCCTTCATATCTGTTGGGGGGCTCAGGCGGGACTCTATCTGCGTTATGGGGTGGAAAAATATCAGATGGACAGTAAGTTATCGGGTATCTATCCTCAGGACACCTTAAAGGAAGGTCATCTTCTATTTAGAGGTTTTGACGATAGCTATGTATCCCCTCATTCACGGCACACGGAGATTTCTAAGGAAGAGGTCTTAAACAAAACCAATCTCGAGATTTTATCAGAAGGGCCACAGGTTGGGGTTTCTATTTTGGCCAGTCGTGATTTACGAGAAATTTATAGTTTTGGGCATTTGGAGTATGACCGTGATACCTTGGCAAAAGAGTATTTTCGAGATCGTGATGCAGGTTTGGATCCACATATTCCAGAAAATTACTTTAAGGATGATGATGTCAATCAGACGCCTTGTCTTTGTTGGTCTTCATCAGCAGCCCTCTTTTTCAGTAACTGGGTGAATTATGCGGTCTATCAGGAGACGCCTTTTGACTGGAGAAAGATAGAAGATGATGCATCTGCATATGGATATTTATAAGAGGAATTATGACATATTTAGACGCTTTTAAATCAGGGAACTTGGTTTTACCGAGTGCCCTGCTCTTGCATTTTAAGGAACTCTTTCCTTCTAGCGATGATTTTCTAGTCTGGCAATTTTTCTATTTGCAAAATACGACTGGCTTAGAAGAAATGTCTCCAAGCCAGATTGCTGAAAGGATTGGTAAGGAAATTTCGGATGTCAACCAGTCCATTTCCAATCTGACGGAAAGGGGACTGCTCCAGTATCGTACTATCGAATTAAATGGCGAAATTGAATTGCTTTTTGATGCTAGTTTGGCTTTGGAACGTTTGGATGACTTGCTTGGAGCTCCTACTTCGAGTTCAGACCAGTTGACACCTCAAAACCAGCTTAAGGATTTGGTAGAAACCTTCCAGCAGGAATTAGGACGCTTGTTGACACCTTTTGAGATTGAGGATTTGACCAAGACACTAAAGGAAGATGGAACCAGTGCTGACTTGATTAAGGAAGCTCTTCGTGAAGCTGTTTTAAATGGAAAAGCAAACTGGAAGTACATTCAGGCGATTTTGAGAAACTGGCGCCATGAAGGTATCAAAAGTGTGCCTCAAATCGAGGCCAAGCGGGCAGAAAGAGAAGCAAGCAATCCTCAGTTGACACAGGTGTCAGCAGATTTCAGAAATGCTATGGATCTCTGGAAAGATTAATCGTTGGAAGCAGGCTTGAAATCCGAGTAAGATTTGCAAGCTGTGTATAATTGTGATAAAATAAATAGAAAATAAATTGAAAAAAGAGGTATGTGAAATGTCACGTAAACCATTTATCGCTGGTAACTGGAAAATGAACAAAAATCCAGAAGAAGCTAAAGCATTCGTTGAAGCAGTTGCATCAAAACTTCCTTCATCAGATCTTGTTGAAGCAGGTATCGCAGCTCCAGCTCTTGATTTGACAACTGTTCTTGCTGCTGCAAAAGGTTCAAACCTTAAAGTTGCTGCTCAAAACTGCTACTTTGAAAACGCAGGTGCTTTCACTGGTGAAACAAGCCCACAAGTTTTGAAAGAAATCGGTACTGACTACGTTGTTATCGGTCACTCAGAACGCCGTGACTACTTCCATGAAACTGACGAAGATATCAACAAAAAAGCAAAAGCAATCTTTGCAAACGGTATGCTTCCAATCATCTGTTGTGGTGAGTCACTTGAAACTTACGAAGCTGGGAAAGCCGCTGAATTTGTAGGTGCTCAAGTATCTGCTGCATTGGCTGGATTGACTGCTGAACAAGTTGCTGCATCAGTTATCGCTTACGAGCCAATCTGGGCTATCGGTACTGGTAAATCAGCTTCACAAGACGATGCACAAAAAATGTGTAAAGTTGTTCGTGACGTTGTAGCTGCTGACTTCGGTCAAGAAGTTGCAGACAAAGTTCGTGTTCAATACGGTGGTTCTGTTAAACCTGAAAACGTTGCTTCATACATGGCTTGCCCAGACGTTGACGGTGCCCTTGTTGGTGGTGCGTCACTTGAAGCAGAAAGCTTCTTGGCTTTGCTTGACTTTGTAAAATAATCAGTAGCAAAAGCTAGGTGGAACAGCATTCAGATGTCTGTTCCATTTTTTATAGGAGAGGAAAGATTGAAAACAAAGATTGGAAAAATTGGATTAGCAAGCGCTTTTTTGATTGGACTAGTTGTCAATCAAGTGCCTGCCAATGAAACTGAAGTGAAAGCATCTTCAGAAGAAAGCAGTGTTCAAGCTTATTCTAGTAAGGTAGAAGAAAAGAAATCAGAAACGACTACAAGTCAAAAAGAAGAAGAGAAAAAGGTTGAGACTTCTTCTAGTCAGCGTCAAGAGAAAAAGGAAGAAGTCAAAGAGACGCGAGCTAGTAGTCAGAAAGAAGAAAGTAAGCCAAATTCAACATCAGCAAACTGGGAAGGTGACTTCTATGTAAAAGCAGATGGTTCAAAAGCTAAGAGTGAGTGGATCTTTGATACTAGCTACAAGGCTTGATTCTATATAAAAGCAGATAGTCGTTATGCTCAAAAAGAATGGCATGGAAACTACTACCTCAAAGCAGGTGGTTATATGGCTAAAAATGAATGGTTTTACGATAACAATTATAAGAGCTGGTTCTACCTCAAAGCAGATGGTTCTTATGCAGAACAAGAATGGCATGGGAACTACTACCTCAAAGTGGGTGGCTACATGGCCAAGAGTGAATGGTTTTATGATAGCAATTATAAGAGTTGGTTTTACCTGAAATCTGATAGTTCTTATGCGAATCAAGAGTGGTATGGTAAATATTACCTAAAAGCGGGTGGCTACATGGCCAAGAGTGAATGATTTTACGATAACAATTATAAGAGTTGGTTTTACCTGAAATCCGATGGTTCTTATGCAAATCAAGAGTGGCAAAAGGTAGACGGCAAGTGGTACTATTTCAAGAAGTGGGGTTACATGGCCAAAGATGAGTGGCAGGGTAACTACTATTTGACAGGAAGTGGTGCTATGGCGACTGGTGAATTAGTCATGGATGATGCTCGCTATATTTTTTCTGACTCAGGTGAGTTAAAAGAAAAGAAAGACTTGAATGTTGGCTGGGTTCACCGAAATGGCAGACGTTATTTCTTTAACCATCGTGAAGAACAAGTTGGGACTGATCAAGTTAAAAAAGTTATCGATGTCAGTGAACACAATGGTCGTATCAGTGACTGGAAAAAGGTCATCGATGATAATGGCGTTGATGGAGTCATTGTTCGTTTGGGCTATAGTGGAACTGAGGACAAGGAATTGGCTCATAATATTAAGGAGTTAAACCGTCTTGGAATTCCTTACGGTGTTTACCTCTATACTTATGCTGAAAATGAGACTGATGCTGAGAATGATGCTAATCAGACCATTGAACTCTTGAAAAAATACAAGATGAACTTGTCTTACCCTATCTACTACGATGTTGAGAACTGGGAATATGTCAATAAGAGCAAGAGAGCTCCAAGTGATACTGGAACCTGGGTCAAGATTATCAACAAATATATGGCAACAATGAAACAAGCTGGTTATCAAAATGTGAAAGTTTATAGCTACCGTCAACTTTTACAAACTCGTTTGAATCATCCTGATATTTTGCAACATGTTAACTGGGTAGCAGCCTATACGGATGCGCTTGATTGGACAAATCCTCATTATTCAGGTGAAAAAGGATGGCAATATACCTCATCTGAATACTTAAAAGGAATTCGTGGTCGTGTTGACGTCAGTGTTTGGTATTAAGATATAAGTTTGAGAAAGGAGTGTGCAAGAAAATTGCATCCTCTTTTTCTTTATTTTGTCGCAGTTAATACTCTTTGATAATCAAATTCAAACCACGTCAACGTCACCTTGCCGTACTCAAGTACAGCCTGCGGCTAGTTTCCTAGTTTGCTCTTTGATTTTCATTGAGTATAAGAGAGGTGTAAGGGGACTGGGTTTCATTCTAAAAAATTCTTAAATTATCAGTCTATTGCAACTTTTCTCATGTGAGTCATTTGGCTTGCTATTGGTTATTCTTAGTAGTATACTAAGATAGTAATCAGTAAGAAGTGGTTACAAATAATAATGAATGAGGTAAAATAAAATGGTAGAATTGAAAAAAGAAGCAGTAAAAGATGTAACATCATTAACAAAAGCAGCGCCAGTAGCATTGGCAAAAACAAAGGAAGTCTTGAACCAAGCTGTTGCTGATTTGTACGTAGCTCATGTGGCTTTGCATCAAGTACACTGGTATATGCGTGGTCGTGGTTTCCTTGTATGGCATCCAAAAATGGATGAGTACATGGATGCTCTTGACGGTCAATTGGATGAAATCAGCGAACGTTTGATTACACTTGGTGGTAGCCCATTCTCTACTTTGACAGAATTCCTTCAAAACAGTGAAATCGAAGAAGAAGCTGGTGAATACCGTAATGTTGAAGAAAGCTTGGAACGTGTGCTTGCTATCTACCGTTACTTGTCAGAACTTTTCCAAAAAGGTTTGGATGTCACTGATGAAGAAGGTGACGATGTGACAAACGGTATCTTCTCAGACGCTAAAACTGAAACTGATAAAACCATCTGGATGCTTGCGGCAGAACTTGGACAAGCACCTGGTTTGTAAGAAACAAGGAAACATAGATAAATCTGTAGGAAAATTCTTACAGATTTTTTTCTATTCTGTAAGCTATTCCAAACCAGTCTTTTTTTGAGTTTTTTGATAAAATAGTACTATCAGTGAAAAGGATGGAAGCATGACAAAGAAAATCGTAGCTATTTGGGCCCAGGATGAAGAGGGTGTGATTGGTAAGGACAATCGTCTGCCTTGGCATTTGCCAGCAGAATTGCAACACTTTAAAGAAACAACTCTGAATCATGCTATCTTGATGGGGCGCGTGACCTTTGATGGGATGGGGCGTCGCTTGCTTCCAAAACGGGAGACCTTGATTTTGACACGTAACCCGGAAGAAAAGATAGATGGGGTTACTACTTTTCAGGATGTCCAGTCTGTTCTCGACTGGTATCAGGGGCAAGACAAGAATCTCTATATTATAGGTGGCAGACAAATTTTTCAGGCTTTTGAGCCCTACCTTGACGAAGTGATTGTGACTCAAATTCATGCTCGGGTGGAGGGCGATACCTATTTCCCTGAAGAGTTTGACTTATCTCTTTTTGAGACGGTTTCAAGCAAATGTTACGCCAAAGATGAGAAAAATCCTTATGATTTTACCATTCAATACCGCAAGAGAAAGGAAGTCTAATGGAACGTAGTATATTTGGTTTTTTCACAGCCATGCTGTGTTTGGTCTGCTTGCTTGCAGGAGCACAGGCTTTTCGTAAAAAGCGCTATGGACTTTCTGTCCTGCTCTGGTTAAATGCCTTTACCAATTTGGTCAATAGTGTTCATGCCTTTTACATGACCTTATTTTAGATAGAATGGATAGTATAGAATAGAACGGAAGGAAATCATGCCTACAACTAGGAATAATGATATGATGGTTTATTGCTCATTTTGTGGCAAAAGCCAAGAAGAAGTACAAAAAATAATCGCTGGGAACAACGCCTTTATCTGTAATGAATGTGTGGAGTTGGCCCAGGAAATCATTCGTGAGGAGTTGGCTGAGGAAGTCTTGGCAGACTTGTCAGAAGTTCCAAAACCAATCGAACTCCTCCATATCTTGAACCACTATGTAATCGGTCAAGATCGTGCCAAGCGTGCCTTGGCAGTTGCAGTTTACAACCACTACAAACGCATCAATTTCCACGATACGCGTGAAGAGTCGGAAGATGTAGATTTGCAGAAGTCAAACATCTTGATGATTGGTCCAACTGGTTCAGGGAAAACTTTCCTTGCTCAGACCTTGGCTAAGAGCTTGAATGTGCCTTTTGCGATTGCGGATGCGACAGCTCTTACTGAGGCTGGTTATGTGGGTGAGGACGTGGAAAATATCCTTCTCAAACTATTGCAGGCTGCTGACTTTAACATTGAACGAGCAGAGCGTGGGATTATCTACGTGGATGAAATTGACAAGATTGCCAAGAAGAGTGAGAACGTGTCTATCACACGTGATGTTTCTGGTGAAGGGGTGCAACAAGCCCTTCTCAAGATTATCGAGGGAACTGTTGCCAGCGTACCGCCTCAAGGTGGGCGTAAACATCCACAACAAGAGATGATTCAAGTGGATACTAAAAATATCCTCTTCATCGTGGGTGGTGCCTTTGATGGTATTGAAGAAATTGTCAAACAACGTCTGGGTGAAAAAGTCATCGGATTTGGTCAAAACAATAAAGCTATTGATGAAAATAGCTCTTACATGCAAGAAATCATCGCTGAAGATATTCAAAAATTTGGTATTATCCCTGAGTTGATTGGACGTTTGCCTGTTTTTGCAGCTCTTGAGCAATTGACTGTTGATGACCTGGTTCGCATCTTGAAAGAGCCAAGAAATGCCTTGGTCAAACAATACCAAACCTTGTTATCTTATGATGATGTCGAGTTGGAATTTGACGACGAAGCCCTTCAAGAGATTGCCAACAAGGCCATCGAACGCAAAACTGGTGCGCGTGGTCTTCGCTCCATCATCGAAGAAACCATGCTAGATGTCATGTTTGAAGTGCCGAGTCAGGAAAATGTGAAATTGGTTCGCATCACAAAAGAAGCTGTCGATGGAACGGATAAACCAATCCTAGAAACAGCCTAGAGGTGACTATGGAACTTAATACACACAATGCTGAAATCTTGCTCAGTGCGGCTAACAAGTCCCACTATCCGCAGGATGAACTGCCAGAGATCGCTCTTGCAGGGCGTTCAAATGTTGGCAAGTCTAGCTTTATCAATACCATGCTGAACCGTAAGAATCTCGCTCGTACGTCAGGGAAACCTGGAAAAACCCAGCTTCTCAACTTCTTTAACATTGACGACAAGATGCGTTTTGTGGATGTGCCTGGTTATGGCTATGCCCGCGTTTCCAAAAAGGAACGTGAAAAGTGGGGGCGCATGATTGAGGAGTACCTAACGACTCGGGAAAATCTCCGTGCGGTAGTCAGTCTAGTCGACCTTCGTCATGACCCGTCAGCAGATGATGTGCAGATGTACGAATTTCTCAAGTATTATGAGATTCCAGTTATTATCGTTGCGACCAAGGCGGACAAGATTCCTCGTGGTAAATGGAACAAGCATGAAACAGCAATTAAGAAGAAATTAAACTTTGACCCAAGTGACGACTTTATCCTCTTTTCATCTGTCAGCAAGGCAGGGATGGATGAGGCTTGGGATGCAATCTTAGAAAAATTGTGAGGAAAAGAAAATGGCAAAAACAATTCATACAGACGAAGCTCCAAAGGCTATCGGACCATATGTTCAAGGAAAAATCGTTGGCAACCTTTTGTTTGCTAGTGGTCAAGTTCCTCTCTCTCCTGAAACTGGGGAAATCGTTGGAACAACGATCCAAGAACAGACAGAACAAGTCTTGAAAAATATTGGTGCTATTTTGGCAGAGGCAGGAACTGACTTTGACCATGTTGTCAAAACAACTTGTTTCTTGAGCGATATGAACGACTTTGTTCCTTTTAACGAGGTTTACCAAACGGCCTTTAAAGAGGAATTTCCAGCTCGTTCAGCAGTAGAGGTAGCTCGTCTTCCTCGTGATGTAAAAGTCGAAATCGAAGTCATCGCAGAGATTGGATAAGCTAGTTGAAGTTTGGTTCTGCCAAACTTCTTTTGATATAAGGAGAAAAAGATGACAAAGAAACAACTTCACTTGGTGATTGTGACAGGAATGAGTGGTGCAGGGAAAACAGTTGCCATTCAGTCCTTCGAAGATTTGGGTTATTTTACTATTGACAATATGCCGCCAGCTCTCTTGCCTAAGTTTTTGCAGTTGGTGGAAACAAAGGAAGACGACCATAAGTTGGCCTTGGTAGTAGATATGCGTAGCCGTTCTTTCTTCTCGGAGATTCAAGCTGTTTTGGATGAGCTGGAAAATAAGGAAGAACTGGACTTCAAAATTCTCTTTTTGGATGCAGCTGATAAGGAATTGGTCGCGCGTTACAAGGAAACTAGACGGAGTCACCCACTAGCTGCAGATGGACGGATTTTGGATGGAATCAAGTTGGAACGTGAGCTCTTGGCGCCTTTGAAAAATATGAGCCAAAATGTGGTGGATACGACAGAACTTACCCCTCGTGAGCTGCGTAAAACCCTTGCAGAGCAGTTTTCAGACCAAGAACAAGTCCAGTCTTTCCGTATCGAAGTCATGTCTTTTGGCTTTAAATATGGAATCCCAATTGATGCAGACTTGGTCTTTGATGTGCGCTTTTTGCCAAATCCCTACTACCTTCCAGAGTTACGAAATCAAACGGGTGTAGATGAACCAGTGTATCACTATGTCATGAACTATCCTGAGTCAGAAGATTTTTATCAACATTTGTTGGCCTTGATTGAGCCGATTTTGCCAAGTTACCAAAAGGAAGGTAAGTCCGTTTTGACCATTGCCATGGGATGTACGGGTGGACAACACCGTAGTGTGGCCTTTGCTAAACGCTTGGCGCAGGACTTATCCAAGAATTGGCCTGTTAATGAAGGGCATCGCGACAAAGACCGGAGAAAGGAAACGGTAAATCGTTCATGAGAAAACCAAAGATAACGGTGATTGGTGGAGGAACTGGGATCCCCGTCATTCTAAAAAGTCTGCGTGAAAAAGATGTGGAAATCGCTGCTATCGTAACGGTGGCGGATGATGGTGGTTCATCAGGTGAACTCCGAAAAAATATGCAGCAATTGACACCGCCAGGTGATCTTCGTAATGTCCTTGTGGCCATGTCGGATATGCCTAAGTTTTATGAGAAAGTCTTTCAGTATCGCTTTTCTGAAGATGCTGGAGCCTTTGCTGGCCATCCATTGGGAAATCTCATTATCGCTGGCCTGTCAGAAATGCAGGGTTCAACCTATAATGCCATGCAGTTACTGAGCAAATTTTTCCATACAACAGGGAAAATTTATCCTTCCAGTGACCATCCTTTGACCTTGCACGCAGTTTTTCAGGATGGAACAGAAGTGGCTGGAGAGAGCCATATTGCAGACCATCCAGGCATGATTGACCATGTTTATGTGACCAATACCCTCAACGATGATACGCCTCTGGCTAGCCGTCGAGTGGTGCAGACCATTCTTGAAAGTGACATGATTGTCCTTGGACCTGGTTCCCTCTTTACCTCGATTTTACCTAATATCGTGATTAAGGAAATTGGGCAGGCGCTTTTGGAAACCAAGGCAGAAATCGCCTATGTCTGCAATATCATGACCCAACGTGGGGAGACAGAACACTTTACAGATAGCGACCACGTGGAGGTCTTGCATTGTCACCTTGGTCGACCTTTTATCGACACTGTCTTGGTGAATATCGAAAAAGTTCCTCAGGAATACATGAATTCCAACCGCTTTGATGAATACTTGGTTCAGGTGGAACACGATTTTTCTGGTCTTTGTAAGCAAGTTCCGCGTGTGATTTCATCCAACTTCCTGCGTCTGGAAAATGGGGGTGCCTTCCACGATGGAGATTTGCTCGTGGATGAGTTGATGCGGATTATACAGGTGAGAAAATGAGTTTCACAGTAGCAGTAAAAGAAGAAATCCTAGGTCAGCACCATCTGAGCCGGCATGAATTATCTGCCATTATCAAGATGTCTGGTAGCATCGGTCTCTCGACCTCGGGCCTGACCTTGTCTGTCGTGACAGAAAATGCCAAGCTGGCTCGTCACCTCTATGAGTCCTTTCTCCATTTCTATGAAATCAAATCAGAAATCCGTCACCACCAAAGAAGCAATCTCCGCAAGAATCGGGTCTATACTGTTTTTACAGATGAAAAGGTGCAGGATTTGTTAAGTGATTTGCACTTGGCAGACTCCTTCTTTGGTCTGGAAACAGGTATTGATGAGGCGATTTTATCGGATGAGGAAGCAGGTCGTGCCTATCTCTGTGGTGCTTTCTTGGCAAATGGAAGCATTCGTGACCCTGAGTCAGGCAAGTATCAGTTGGAAATCAGTTCTGTTTATCTGGACCACGCGCAAGGGATTGCCTCCCTTCTCCAGCAGTTTTTGCTGGATGCCAAGGTGCTTGAGCGCAAGAAGGGAGCTGTGACCTATCTCCAGCGTGCCGAAGACATTATGGACTTTTTGATAGTAATCGGAGCCATGCAGGCGCGTGATGATTTTGAGAGAGTAAAGATTTTGCGAGAAACCCGTAATGACCTCAATCGGGCCAATAATGCCGAGACAGCCAATATTGCTCGGACAGTTTCTGCCAGCATGAAGACTATCAACAATATCAGTAAAATCAAAGATATCATGGGCTTAGAAAATCTGCCAGTGGATTTGCAGGAGGTAGCGCAGTTGCGAATTCAGCACCCAGACTACTCTATCCAACAGTTGGCAGATAGCCTCAGCACCCCTCTGACCAAAAGTGGTGTCAACCACAGACTCAGAAAGATAAATAAATTAGCCGATGAACTATAAAACCACGAATCCTATGTGACTCGTGGTTCTTTTTTATAAGCTGGTTGAGTGTTTTGGTTGTACTTTTTGCTCTGGGTCAATGTAGTTGATGGCATTGTTTACAGCAGTCGGTGCTTCCCCTAGACCTGTCGCAATCAGATCAATTTTTCCGTCATAGTAGCAGCAGTCACCGATAGCATAGATACCTGCTTGGCTAGATTCCTGTTTGCTGTTGACAATAATCTTGTGGCGGTTGAGGTCCAGACCCCAGTTTTTAAGGTTACCGACAGAAGATTTGAAACCATAGTTGACAAAGAGGTGGTCTAGGTCAATCGTTTCGGTTTCATCAGATTTGACTTTTGTGATTTCTAACTTGTCAAGCGTTTTTCCATCTCCAAGGAGTTGGCTAGGAACGAATGGTGTCTTGATGGATACAGATGATTCTTGTAAGGCTTGGACACTGTGTTCCAAGGCGCGGAAATTATCTCTGCGGTGAACAAGGGTAGTTGGTGCAATTTTTTCAAAAGCCAAAGCCCAATCCACAGCCGAGTCTCCTCCACCAAGAATCGTCACTTTCTTGCCAGCGTATTGCTGGATGTTGGAAACGTGGTAGTGGATATTTTCATAGCCTTCAACGCCTTCTAGTTCCAGCGGACGTGGTTTAAAGGCACCGCCACCCATAGCGATAATAACAGTTTTAGACAGGTGACTTCCTTTAGAAGTTGTGATGACAACGCCTTCTTCTTGTTTTTCAATCTCAAGAACAGTTTCATTGAGATGAATAGGGGTATCAAAGCCATTTAATTGCTCGATTAGACGGTTAGTCAACTCTTCTCCAGTCAGATTTGGGAAACCTGGTACATCTAGGATTTCCTTTTCAGGATAGAGAATAGCAGGTTGTCCACCTAGTTGTGGAAGAGAGTCGATGATTTGGACCTTGGCTTGGCGTAGGTGGGCATAGAAGGCTGCAAAAAGCCCGACGGGACCACCACCTACAATGGTAATATCATAGAGTTGAGACATGGTTTCTCCTTTGTTTTTTCTAGTCAGTTTATTTTATCATATTTTTTCTTTAATTTAAAATGAAGTAGGATAGGGAAAAAAATGTCAGAAAAATGGTATAATAGAAAGGAACGTGTTTGGACAGAGAGGAGACAGCAGATGAACTTTCAACAATTATCCAACCTGCAATATTGGACTAGCTTGTTTTCTAGTCCTTGGAGTATTGCCATCAATCTGTTTGATATTTTGATTGTGGCCTATATTTTATATCGTTTTACAAAAGCGATAGCTGGCACCAAGATTATGATTTTGGTGCGTGGGGTCTTGATCTTTGTATTAGCTCAGGTTGTGGCCAATATCCTTGGTTTAACAACGATTTCTTGGTTGATTAATCAGATTATTACCTATGGGGTAATTGCTGCGGTTGTTATCTTCTCTCCAGAGATTCGGACTGGTTTGGAACGCTTGGGAAGGGCGACAGATTTCTTTTCTACTACTCAAATTAGTGCAGAAGAGAAAATGATTCGTGCCTTTGTTAAGTCAGTTGAATACATGAGTCCCCGTAAGATTGGTGCTCTTGTTGCTATTCAACGAGTTCGTACCTTGCAAGAATACATCGCGACAGGAATTCCCTTGGATGCCAAAATTTCGGCAGAACTCCTCATCAATATTTTTATTCCCAACACTCCTCTACATGATGGTGCTGTGATTGTTAGAGAAAATCGGATTGCCGTCACCTCTGCCTATCTGCCCTTGACAGAAAGTACAGGAATTTCCAAGGAATTTGGGACCAGACACCGGGCGGCTATCGGTTTATCAGAAGTGTCTGATGCCTTGACCTTCATTGTCTCAGAGGAAACAGGTGGTATTTCTATTACCTACAACGGGGTCTTCAAGCATGATTTGACGATTGAAGAATTTGAAGCAGAGCTACGAACAATTCTTGTGCCAGCTGTTGAGGAAAAAGTCAGTTTCAAGGATCGTTTGCTAGGAGGTTGGAAATATGAGAAAAAATAGTCTATATATCATTTCATCTCTCTTTTTTGCTTGTGTCTTATTCATTTATGCAACGTCGACCAACTTTCAAAATAGCAATACCACAAGGCAGGTCAAATCGGAGACCTACACCAATACGATAGCAAATGTTCCCATCGATATTCACTATGATGATGACCAGTATTTCATTAGCGGATTTGCATCAGAAGTTTCAGTTGTACTGACAGGTGCCAATCGTGTGACCTTGGCCAGTGAAATGCAAGAAAGCACACGTAAATTCAAGGTTACTGCTGACCTAACAGATGCTAGTGTTGGAACGATTGAAGTTCCCTTGAATATTGAAAATCTTCCAAGTGGATTGACCGCTGTGGCAACGCCTCAAAAGATCACAGTGAAAGTTGGGAAGAAGGTTAAGCGAGATGGGATGATTGTTGTGCCACAAGTTGACCAAAGCCAGATTGATCCCAAGTTACAACTTGATAGTGTAACCGTGTCAAATGAACGCGTTTCGGTCACGACTGACCAGGAAACATTAGCTAAGATTGACAAAGTTATTGCGCTTTTACCAACCAGCGAACGCATAACAGGTAATTACAGTGGCTCAGTACCTTTGCAGGCAATCGACCGCAACGGGGTAGTCTTACCAGTAGTTATCACTCCGTTTGATACAACAATGAAGGTGACTACAAAACCAGTAACGCCAAGTTCAAGCACAAGCAGTTCGTCGGAGACATCTTCGTCAACAAAAGCAACTAGTTCAAAAACGAATTAAAAATAGGAAAAGGATTTTATAAAAATGGGTAAATATTTTGGGACTGATGGAGTCCGTGGAGAAGCTAACGTAGAATTAACGCCAGAATTGGCCTTTAAACTAGGACGTTTTGGAGGCTATGTTCTCAGCCAACATGAAACGGAAGCACCGAAAGTCTTTGTAGGACGTGACACACGTATTTCTGGGGAAATGTTAGAATCTGCCTTGGTGGCAGGTCTCCTCTCTGTAGGGATTCACGTATACAAACTAGGCGTTTTGGCAACACCAGCAGTAGCTTACTTGGTTAAAACTGAGGGAGCTAGTGCAGGTGTCATGATTTCTGCTAGCCACAACCCAGCCCTTGATAATGGAATCAAGTTCTTTGGTGGGGATGGATTCAAACTAGATGACGAAAAAGAAGCAGAAATTGAAGCCTTGCTAGATGCTGAGGAAGACACTCTTCCTCGTCCAAGTGCAGAAGGCTTGGGAACCTTAGTAGATTATCCAGAAGGCTTGCGTAAGTATGAAGGCTACCTTGTTTCAACTGGAACTCCTCTTGATGGAATGAAGGTTGCCTTGGATACAGCTAATGGAGCAGCTTCTACCAGTGCCCGTCAAATCTTTGCAGATCTTGGCGCTCAATTGACTGTTATCGGGGAAACACCAGACGGTCTTAACATCAACCTTAATGTTGGTTCAACCCACCCAGAAGCCCTTCAAGAAGTGGTCAAAGAAAGCGGCTCAGCTATCGGTTTGGCCTTTGACGGAGACAGTGACCGCTTGATTGCTGTTGATGAGAATGGTGACATCGTTGATGGTGACAAAATCATGTACATCATCGGGAAATACCTTTCTGAAAAAGGACAATTGGCTCAAAATACAATTGTGACAACCGTCATGTCTAACCTTGGTTTCCACAAGGCCTTGGACCGCGAAGGCATTAACAAGGCAGTTACTGCAGTTGGCGATCGTTACGTTGTTGAAGAAATGCGAAAATCAGGCTACAACCTCGGTGGTGAACAATCTGGCCACGTTATCTTGATGGATTACAATACTACAGGTGATGGTCAATTATCCGCTGTCCAATTGACTAAAATCATGAAGGAAACTGGTAAGAAGTTGTCAGAGTTAGCGGCAGAAGTAACCATTTATCCACAAAAATTAGTCAATATCCGAGTGGAAAATGCCATGAAGGAAAAGGCTATGGAAGTGCTAGCTATCAAGGATATCATCGAGAAGATGGAAGAAGAAATGGCAGGGAATGGCCGTATCCTAGTACGCCCAAGTGGAACAGAGCCCCTCTTGCGTGTTATGGCAGAAGCGCCTACAACAGAAGAAGTGGACTACTATGTTGATACCATTGCAGACGTTGTTCGTGCTGAAATCGGGATTGACTAAAACTTAGAAAACTAGATGAAAATAAAAAAATATGGTACAATAGCTTATAATATTGTAGCCTAGGGAGAAAGACATGAATCTTAAACGTGAACAAGAATTTGTCAGTCAGTATCATTTTGATGCGCGTAATTTTGAATGGGAAAATGAAAATGGAGCTCCTGAAACTAAGGTGGATGTGAACTTCCAATTGCTCCAACATGATCAAGAAAATCAAGTGACTTCCTTGATTGTCATCTTGACATTTATGATTGTATTTGATAAGTTTGTCATCAGTGGAACCATTTCACAGGTAAATCATATTGATGGCCGTATTGTCAATGAACCAAGTGAATTGAGCCAAGAAGAAGTGGAAACTTTGGCTCGTCCATGTTTGAATATGCTCAACCGTTTGACTTACGAAGTAACTGAAATTGCATTAGACTTACCAGGAATCAATTTGGAGTTCTAATATGAAACTAGCTGTTATCACAGATTCTTCTGCCTATCTCAGTGCAGAGACCTTGCAAAGAGAAGATTTGTTTGTCTTGGATATTCCTGTCAATATTGATGGTGAGGAGTATGTCGAAGGTATCAATCTGACTGCTGAGGAATTTTACCAAAAAATGGCTCAGGCTTCTGAATTGCCTAAGACCAGTCAACCAAGTATTGCCAAGTTAGATGAAATCTTAACTTCGCTCAAAGAACAAGGTTATACACATGCCTTGGGGCTTTTCCTATCTTCTGGAATTTCAGGTTTTTACCAAAATATCCAGTATATGATAGATGAATATGAGGGCTTAACCATTGCTTTTCCAGACACTTTGATTACAAGTGCTCCTCTGGGTATCATGGTTGAAAGCGTCTTTAATTGGCGTGACCAGGGCGATGATTTTGCCAGCATTCAGGATAAGCTAGCCATTCAAATCAGCCGTACGTCAGCCTTTATCATGGTAGATGACTTGGACCATTTAGTGAAAGGTGGACGTCTTTCAAATGGAGCTGCCATTTTGGGCAATTTGCTTAGCATTAAGCCAATACTTTATTTCAATGACCAAGGTGTGATTGAAGTTTACGAAAAAGTTCGTACTGAGAAGAAAGCAACCAAGCGCTTAATTGAGATTATCAAGGAAACAACGGCTTCAGGTCAATATCGGGTCATTGTCATTCATGGAAATGCTCCTGAAAAGGCTGAAGAATTGCGTCAACACTTGCTTGAATCTGGAGTGGGTACGGATATTTCACTAGCTACATTTGGTAGTGTCATTGGGACACACCTAGGATCAGGAAGCATTGCTCTGGGTTATATTCCAGTGATTTAGTTAGCACTTCTAGACTAGTTAAGAAGTTAGCAGTTGAACACGCCTGGAACCCTGTGTGAAAAAGATAGTTCTTCCAAGGAGTAGATACTTCTTGATCAGAACTCCTATTTTCACTTTGTGTTCCTACAGGCTTTGTATCTTAGACAGGAGTAGAGATGAGTATTCGAGTAATTATTGCTGGTTTTAAGGGAAAGATGGGCCAAGCTGCTTGTCAGATGGTCTTGGCTGATCCAGACTTGGACTTGGTAGCAGTTTTGGATCCTTTTGAGTCTGAGTCAGAATGGCAGGGTATTCCTGTTTTCAAGGATAAGGCTGATTTAGCAGGTTTTGAAGCAGATGTCTGGGTAGACTTTACTACACCAGCTGTTGCCTATGGAAATACACGCTTTGCTCTTGAAAATGGCTTTGCTCCAGTAGTTGGAACTACTGGGTTCACAAGTGAAGAAATTGCAGAGCTAAAAGCATTTTCTCGTACCCAAGATTTGGGTGGCTTGATCGCTCCTAACTTTGCCTTGGGTGCTGTCTTGCTTATGCAATTTGCAAAGCAGGCTGCCAAATATTTCCCAAATGTGGAGATTATCGAGCTCCATCATGACAAGAAAAAGGATGCTCCTAGTGGAACAGCCATTAAAACAGCTGAGTTGATGGCAGAAGTTAGAGAGTCTATCCAGCAAGGTGCGCCTGATGAGGAAGAATTGATTGCAGGTGCCCGTGGTGCTGATTTTGATGGCATGCGGATTCACTCAGTTCGTTTACCAGGCTTGGTAGCCCATCAGGAAGTCATCTTTGGCAATCAGGGAGAAGGATTGACCCTCCGTCATGACTCCTATGATCGTAGCTCCTTCATGACAGGGGTGAATTTGGGAATTAAAGAAGTTGTCAAGCGTCATGAGCTTGTCTATGGATTAGAACACTTATTATGAGATTAACGCAAATGCCTTCTGAATTTCAGAAGGCTTTACCAGTATTAGAAAAAATCAAAGAAGCAGGTTTTGAGGCCTATTTTGTTGGAGGCTCTGTTCGAGATGCCCTCCTCAATCGTCCTATCCATGATGTGGATATTGCGACCTCTTCTTATCCAGAGGAGACCAAGCAGATTTTTCCGCGAACAGCCGATATCGGAATCGAGCATGGAACTATCTTGGTTTTAGATGGGGACGAGGAGTATGAGGTGACTACTTTTCGGACAGAAGATGTCTATGTGGACTATCGTAGACCTAGTGCGGTTTCTTTTGTTCGCTCGCTAGAAGAAGACCTCAAGCGCCGTGATTTTACAGTCAATGCCTTTGCCTTGGACGAGACAGGGGAAATCATTGACTTGTTCCATGGATTAGAAGATTTGGAAAAGCAAGTCTTACGAGCAGTTGGAGTGGCTAGTGAGCGTTTTAACGAAGATGCTCTGCGGATTATGCGTGGTTTCCGTTTTCAGGCCAGTCTTGGTTTTGAACTTGAGCCAGAAACGTTTAAAGCTATGAAGACCTTGACGCCACTTTTGGAGAAAATTTCTGTAGAGCGTACTTTCGTCGAGTTTGATAAACTCTTGCTGGCTCCGTTTTGGAGAAGGGGCTTGGCTTCCATGATTGAGAGTCAAGCTTATGACTATCTCCCTGATATGGCATCTAGCCAGGACAAGCTTAACAGACTGTTTGATTTGGAGACTGATTTCACCTTTGAATCCTCTGAACAAGCCTGGGCGGCTCTACTGTGGGCTTTGGAGATTGAAAATGCGCAGCCCTTTTTGAAGGCTTGGAAGACCTCACGCCAGTTTGCTAAGCAGGTTCAGGATTTACTGACTATTTTGGCCTTGCGTGAAAAGGGAGAATTGAGCAAGCGCGATTGTTATCGCTTTGACTTGGATTCCCTTCTACAGGCTGAAAATCTTCGTCAAGCTCAAGGGAAAGCAGTCAATCCGCAAGTTATCACAGAAACCTACCAGAGTTTGACCATTCATGACAAGAAAGAAATTCAAATCAACGGTGGTATTTTAATTAAGGAATATGGCTATCAGCCGGGACCAGACTTGGGAGAGATTTTAACAGAGATTGAGTATGCCATTGTCGATGGAGAATTGGAAAATGACCGTCAAGCCATCCATGCTTATCTGAGGGAGAAAAAATGAGTGATTTTATCGTTGAAAAACTAAGTAAATCCGTCGGTGATAAGACCGTTTTTAAGGATATTTCCTTTATCATCCATGACCTAGACAGAATCGGTCTGATTGGTGTCAATGGAACGGGTAAGACCACCCTTTTGGATGTTCTTTCTGGTGTTTCTGGCTTTGATGGGGATGTCAGTCCCTTTTCAGCGAAGAGTGATTACCAGATTGGTTACTTGACTCAGGATCCTGATTTTGATGATAGCAAGACGGTCTTGGATACGGTTCTATCCAGCGACCTCAAGGAAATCCAGCTCATTCGTGAGTATGAATTGATTATGCTCAACTACAGTGAGGACAAGCAGGCGCGTTTGGAACGGGTCATGGCAGAGATGGATTCTCTCCAAGCTTGGGAAATTGAGAGTCAGGTCAAGACGGTTCTTAGCAAGCTGGGGATTCAGGACTTATCTACTCCTGTTGGGGAATTGTCAGGTGGTCTGAGAAGACGGGTCCAGTTGGCGCAGGTCTTACTCGGCAATCACGACCTTTTGCTTTTGGATGAACCGACCAACCATCTGGATATTGCGACTATTGAGTGGCTGACCCTCTTTTTGAAAAATTCTAAGAAGACCGTCCTTTTTATTACCCACGATCGTTATTTCTTGGATGCTTTGTCAACACGGATTTTCGAGTTGGATCGCGCAGGCTTGACAGAATATCAGGGGAATTATCAGGACTATGTTCGCCTTAAGGCGGAACAGGATGAGCGCGACGCGGCTCTTCTCCACAAAAAAGAACAACTCTACAAACAAGAATTGGCCTGGATGCGCAGACAACCGCAGGCGCGTGCGACCAAGCAGCAGGCTCGTATCAATCGTTTCCATGACTTGAAGAAAGAGGTTTCAGGCAGTAGTGCTGAGACAGACTTGACCATGAACTTTGAAACTAGTCGGATTGGGAAGAAAGTCATCGAGTTTCAGGATGTTTCCTTTGCCTATGAAAACAAGCCTATTTTGCAAGATTTTAATCTCTTGGTGCAAGCTAAAGATCGTATTGGAATTGTTGGTGACAACGGTGTTGGGAAATCAACTCTCCTTAACTTGATTGCAGGCATTCTTGAGCCGACAGCAGGTCAAGTTGTGATAGGGGAAACTGTTCGCATCGCCTATTTCTCTCAACAAATTGAGGGATTGGATGAAAGCAAGCGAGTTATCAATTACTTGCAGGAAGTGGCAGAAGAAGTCAAGACCAGCGGTGGTTCTACGACTTCCATCGCTGAATTGCTGGAGCAGTTCCTTTTCCCACGTTCGACGCATGGAACCTTGATTGAGAAATTGTCAGGTGGAGAGAAAAAACGTCTTTATCTCCTCAAACTGCTCTTGGAAAAACCAAATGTTCTTCTTTTGGACGAGCCAACCAATGATTTGGATATTGCAACCTTGACAGTTTTGGAGAATTTCTTGCAAGGCTTTGCAGGTCCAGTCTTAACAGTTAGTCACGATCGCTATTTCTTGGATAAGGTAGCGACTAAGATTCTCGCTTTTGAGGATGGTAAAATTCGTCCTTTCTTTGGTCATTATACCGATTACCTTGATGAAAAAGCCTTTGAAACAGAGATGGCCAATCAAGTACAAAAGGCCGAAAAGGAAAAAGTAGTCAAGGTTCGAGAAGATAAGAAACGCATGACCTACCAAGAAAAGCAGGAGTGGGCAAGCATTGAAGGCGATATTGAAACCTTGGAAAATCGTATCGCTGCTATTGAAGAGGAAATGCAGGCCAATGGTTCTGACTTTGGCAAACTGGCTACTCTTCAAAAAGAACTAGATAAGAAAAACGAAGCACTCCTTGAAAAATACGAACGCTATGAGTATCTCAGTGACTTTGATAGCTAGAAGAATAGAAAAATCCCGTCTCATGACAGGATTTCTCTATTCTTTTTTTGTTTCCTGGTGGAAGACATTTTGCCAAGTTTCGTGGCGACGCCAGATACTGGTATGGACAATTCCGTCCAATTCATAGCTGATGAGTTTTGTTTTCTGACTGATGGAAGTGATTTGGATGTCCTTGATAGCAGAATTCAACTCTTTTTCGGCTTTATAGGCCTCTTTATCCATCTGATTTCCGTCTTGGCGAATATAGACAAAATCATCAGCCAAGAGTTCTTCCAGTTGATTTCCCTGGTCAATCAATTGCTCACGCATTAGCAATTTTTTATAGACATTGTCTAAAATCTCATCCTCAGGGATAGGTGCTGGCTCGATATGGATATCGGTATCAAAGACGCCAAAACGTTCCTCCAGCATAGACTCGACCTGATCCGCAATCTCGTGGCTCTCATAAACCGACAAGTCAGGATTCATCTCCAGCGTGATATCTAGGTAGATATTGCTACCGTAGGTGCGACCTCTTTGCGACTTAACCTTGCTGATTTTGGGAATTTCCATGATGGCTTTTTGATAATCCTCAAGCAAACGGTCGTCAAAACCATCTGAAAGACTAAAGGAAGACTCGATAAAGATATCATAGGCAGTTTTCAAGATAAAGAAGGTGATGATGATAGCAACCAGTTTATCCACAATGGGATAATTGAAACTGCTAGCTAGGATGGCAATAGTAGTACCAAGTGAGGTGACAGCGTCAGAAAGATTGTCCTTAGCGGCAACCTTGAGGGCCTTGGAGTTGGATTTCTTACTGAGGCGAGTATTGTAGAGATAAACTACAAACATAATCGATGCAGAAATGATTCCTAGAGTTGCACCCAGAGGGTCAATGACCGTTTCTTCACGACTGAGAATCTTCTGAATGGTATCCCTTAGAACATCAAAGCCAACATAGAACATGATGATGGAAGTGACTAAACTAGCCAAATCTTCAATCTTCCAGTGACCAAAACGGTGGTCACGGTCTGCAGGCTGGCGTGCCATCCGAATCCCAATCAGAAGAGCAACATTTCCAATGATGTCCGAAACGTTGTTAAAACCATCGGCCACCAAACTGGATGAATGAAGGAGGTGACCAGTTGCTAATTTTGCTGCAGACAAGATCAAATAGGTTGAAATACTGATAATGGCTCCACGCTCAGCTAACTTGAGATTTGAGATAGATTGCTTCATTCAACTTCCTTTCTAGTCATATAGCATTCTACCATTATACTGGTTTTCAAGAGAAAATTCAAATAAGGCAGTTTTTACTCTTTGAAAACTTTTCAAAATTTGGTATAATAGAAGTACTCAAGGGAGTAGCTGGCAGAAACCTGTGATAGTGTCGTCATTCCGAATTTTATACTGAAAAGTATGCTTTCCGGCACTATCTTAAACAGCGAGACTTGTTATGATTAACAGGTCTCTTTTTGTTTGTCGTGAAAAGATACGATGAGGAAAAAGAGAGTCTGTTTTGCACACAATGTCAAGGAGGAGACACATGTCAAAAGAACAAAAACGCCAAGCGTTTTACACTCAGAGTCCTGAAGAGGTCTTGAAGGCTGTGGATGCGACCGAGCAAGGTTTGTCATCAAGTGAGGCAGAAAAGCGCCTTGCAGAATTTGGTCACAATGAACTCGAAGAAGGCGAGAAACGATCAATCCTGGTCAAGTTCATCGAGCAATTTAAGGATTTGATGATTATCATCCTAGTTGCGGCAGCTATCTTGTCAGTCGTGACTTCTGGTGGGGAAGATATCGCAGATGCCATTATCATCCTAGCCGTGGTTATCATCAACGCTGCCTTTGGTGTTTACCAAGAAGGGAAAGCAGAAGAAGCTATCGAAGCCCTTAAATCTATGTCTAGTCCAGCTGCCCGCGTTCTTCGTGATGGGCATATGGCGGAGATTGACTCTAAAGAATTGGTTCCTGGTGATATTGTTGCCCTTGAAGCAGGTGATGTTGTACCAGCGGATCTTCGTTTATTAGAAGCTAACTCGCTTAAAATCGAAGAGGCTGCCCTGACAGGTGAGTCTGTGCCAGTCGAAAAAGATTTGACAGTTGAACTTGCTGCAGATGCTGGTATTGGTGACCGTGTCAATATGGCCTTCCAAAACTCAAACGTAACCTATGGTCGTGGTCTTGGTGTTGTTGTCAATACAGGTATGTACACGGAAGTTGGTCATATTGCTGGCATGCTTCAAGATGCGGATGAGACAGATACACCACTCAAACAAAACTTGAACAACCTTTCTAAGGTCTTGACTTATGCAATTTTGGTTATTGCTCTTGTTACTTTTGTAGTGGGTGTCTTCATTCAAGGGAAAAATCCACTTGGTGAGTTGATGACCTCTGTTGCCCTTGCCGTTGCAGCTATCCCAGAAGGGCTCCCAGCTATCGTAACTATCGTTCTTGCTCTTGGTACTCAAGTTTTAGCCAAACGAAACTCTATCGTTCGTAAGTTGCCAGCAGTAGAAACACTTGGTTCAACTGAAATCATCGCTTCTGATAAGACTGGTACGCTGACCATGAACAAGATGACAGTCGAAAAAGTCTTCTACGATGCGGTTCTACATGATTCAGCTGATGACATTGAGCTAGGTCTTGAAATGCCCCTTCTTCGTTCAGTTGTCTTGGCTAATGATACGAAAATCGATGTGGAAGGCAACCTGATTGGTGACCCAACCGAAACAGCCTTTATCCAATATGCCTTGGACAAGGGCTACGATGTTAAAGGTTTCTTAGAGAAATATCCACGTGTGGCTGAGTTGCCATTTGACTCTGATCGTAAGCTCATGTCAACGGTTCACCCATTGCCAGATGGACGTTTCCTTGTAGCAGTCAAAGGTGCGCCAGACCAACTTTTGAAACGTTGTGTTCTTCGTGACAAAGCTGGGGATATTGCTCCGATTGATGAGAAGGTTACAAACCTCATTCATACAAACAACTCTGAAATGGCTCACCAAGCCTTGCGTGTCCTTGCAGGTGCTTATAAGATTATTGATAGTATTCCAGAAAACCTTACTTCTGAAGAGCTTGAAAATGATTTAATCTTTACTGGTTTGATTGGGATGATTGACCCTGAACGTCCTGAAGCTGCTGAGGCTGTTAATGTGGCTAAGGAAGCTGGAATCCGTCCAATCATGATTACGGGTGATCACCAAGACACTGCAGAAGCTATTGCCAAACGTTTGGGAATCATTGACGCAAATGATACAGAAGGCCACGTTTTAACTGGTGCTGAGCTCAACGAACTATCTGATGAAGACTTTGAAAAAGTCGTTGGTCAGTACTCTGTTTATGCCCGTGTGTCTCCAGAACACAAGGTTCGTATCGTCAAGGCTTGGCAAAAACAAGGTAAAGTCGTTGCCATGACAGGTGATGGTGTCAATGATGCGCCAGCTCTGAAAACAGCCGATATCGGTATCGGTATGGGAATCACTGGTACAGAGGTTTCTAAGGGGGCATCTGACATGATTCTTGCAGATGATAACTTTGCTACTATCATCGTCGCAGTTGAAGAAGGACGTAAGGTCTTCTCAAATATTCAAAAGACTATTCAGTACCTACTTTCTGCCAATACTGCTGAAGTATTAACTATCTTCCTATCAACCTTGTTTGGTTGGGACGTCTTGCAGCCAGTTCATCTTTTGTGGATTAACTTGGTAACAGATACCTTCCCAGCTATCGCTCTTGGTGTTGAACCTGCTGAGCCTGGTGTCATGAACCATAAGCCACGTGGACGCAAGGCAAGCTTCTTCTCAGGTGGTGTTTTGAGTTCCATCATCTATCAAGGTGTACTCCAAGCAGCTATTGTTATGAGTGTTTATGGTCTTGCCCTTCTTTACCCAGTTCACGTGGGTGACAATCATGCCATTCATGCGGATGCCCTTACTATGGCCTTTGCAACCCTTGGTTTGATTCAGCTCTTCCATGCCTACAATGTGAAATCTGTTTACCAATCCATCTTGACAGTTGGCCCATTCAAGTCTAAGACATTTAACTGGTCCATCTTGGTATCCTTCATCCTTCTTATGGCAACAATTGTCGTAGAACCGCTTGAAGGAATCTTCCACGTAACCAAACTAGACTTGTCACAATGGGGAATCGTTATGGGCGGAAGCTTCTCAATGATTATCATCGTCGAAATCGTTAAGTTTGTTCAACGTAAACTCGGTTTTGACAAGAATGCGATTTAAAAAAGTCATCTTCGGATGGCTTTTTACTACAGTTGAGGGAAAGGGCTTGCAGTTATCAGCTTTTGTGCTATAATTGCTATAATATAGTAAAAAGCAAGAGGAGTGTGAGGAAGTGGAAAAGAAAATTGTGAAGGATATTTTGTTTTTATCTCAGGTATCTCAGCCGGCAAGTCAGGAAGACCTGTATCTTGCCAGAGATTTGCAGGATACACTCTTAGCAAATCGAGAAACTTGTGTTGGTCTGGCTGCCAATATGATTGGGGTGCAGAAGCGCGTGATTATCTTTAATCTGGGCTTGGTTCCTGTGGTCATGTTTAACCCAGTGCTCCTATCCTCTGAAGGACCTTATGAGACAGAGGAAGGCTGTTTGTCCTTGATGGGTGTGAGACCCACTAAGCGTTATGAAACCATAAGGGTGTCCTATCGTGACAGCAAGTGGCAGGAACAGACCATTACCTTGACAGGCTTCCCAGCTCAGATTTGCCAGCATGAACTGGATCACTTGGAAGGACGAATCATTTAGGAGGACAGAAAATGAAACGGATAATCTTTGAACTTATTTTTATCGCAACGACCTGGTATATCTTTTTACCACCCCTTAACCTGACTAGCTGGGAATTTCTCTTTTTCCTCTGTGGGCATTTGCTGGTTGTAGCAGTCTTATTTGGCTTTGGCAAGGGAATCAATCTGGTCAAAACGGTTCATGTGCGCCACGGCAAGGCAGAAGCTGCCTTAAATCTTGAAGGTTTCAAAATCAATCGGTTAGGGAAAATCCTTTTAGCTTCTATTGGAGGAATTCTTCTCTTAGCAGCCTTGGTTTCCTTAGTGACTTCTAGCATTTTTCAGGCTAAAAATTATGCCAATGTAGTCACGGTTACGGAAAAAGACTTTACTGAATTTCCTAAGACTGATACCAGTAAGGTTCCTATTTTAGATAGAAGTACTGCTGAAAAAATTGGTGACCGCTACTTGGGTTCCCTAACAGATAAGGTGTCGCAGTATGTAGCGGCAGATACATACACCCAACTGACAATTGATGGGAAGCCTTATCGGGTTACACCACTAGAATACGCAGATCCTATCAAGTGGTTTAATAATCAAGCCAAGGGAATTGGAGAGTATATCAAGGTGGACATGGTAACCGGGAATGCGGACTTGGTGGACTTGAAGACACCAATCAAGTATTCTGACTCGGAGTATTTTAACCGTGATGTCAAACGCCACCTGCGCTTGAAGTACCCAACCAAAATCTTCAAAACTCCATCTTTCGAGGTGGACGATGAGGGCAATCCTTTCTATGTAGCAACGGTTTACCAAAAGCAATTTGGACTTGCTGTTCCTCGTCCTGTTTCAGTCATTATCCTGGATGCCACAAATGGAGACACCAAGGAATACAGCTTGGCAGATGTTCCAGAATGGGTGGACAGGGTTTATCCAGCTGAGGAAACCATTGAGCAAATCAATTACAATGGTAAGTACAAGGACGGTTTCTGGAATGCCATGATTTCCAAGAAAAACGTGACCCAAACTACCAAGGGATATAATTATTTGTCTATCGGTAATGACATCTACCTCTACACTGGCGTTACGTCGGCCAATGCGGATGAGAGCAATCTTGGTTTTATCCTTGAAAATATGCGAACAGGAGAAATCACTAAGTACAGCTTGGCTTCTGCGACCGAAGAATCAGCCCGTGAATCAGCCGAAGGCGCTGTTCAGGAGAAATCCTACAAGGCAACCTTCCCAATCCTCATCAACCTCAATGACAAGCCTCTCTACATCATGGGCTTGAAGGACAATGCTGGCTTGGTCAAAGAGTACGCTTTGGTAGATGCAGTCGAGTACCAAAATGTTATCGTAGCCACGACAGTAGAAGAACTGCTCAGTAAATATGCCAATAAAAACGATCTTGAGATTGACAATGCAACAACTGAAAGTATCAAGGGAGTGGTAGCAGACCTCAAATCTGCTGTTATCAAGGGCGATACTGTCTACTTCTTTAAAGTTGATGGCAAGATTTACAAGGTTAAGGCCTCTGTATCAGATGACCTTCCTTACCTTGAAAATGGTAAAACCTTTGAAGGTCAAGTAGGAAAAGACAATTATCTCAAGAACTTTAAGCTAAAGTAAGAACGGCTTTATTTAAGAAGTGTATGTTATAATAAGGGAATTTAAAGACTAATGGAGGACAACAAATGGGTTTTTATGTGATGGTTGCTTCAATGCTACTCGGACTGCTCGCTTTGAAGATAGGTTTTTCTCAGTTCAAGGAGAAAAAAGATAAATTCTTATCTATCTTAACAAGTTTAGCTGGCCTAGCCCTTGTTCTCGTAGCTGTCTGGTTAGGATGGCCAAAATAAATAGAGAAGCCTCGGTCAAACCGAGGTTTTTCAGATGAATTTCTTGGTTGTGGTCAAAAAATATGCTACACTATCAATATGAAAATTTTAATCCCAACAGCAAAAGAAATGAACACAGATTTGCCAAGTATCGAGGCAAATCCTTTAAAACCAGAAAGTCAGGCTGTGCTGGATGCCTTGGCTCTCTATTCTGCTAGTCAATTGGAGAGTTTTTACAAGGTATCAGCTGAGAAGGCAGCGGAAGAATTTCAAAATATCCAAGCTTTAAAAAACAAAACTGCTCAACACTATCCAGCCTTGAAACTTTTTGATGGGCTTATGTATCGCCATATCAAGCGAGACAAATTGACCGAGGCAGAACAAGCCTATTTTGAAAATCATGTCTTCATTACCTCGGCTTTGTACGGAGTCGTTCCAGCCTTGTCACCCATGGCCCCTCACCGTTTGGACTTTTTGATGAAATTAAAAGTAGCTGGTAAAACTTTGAAGAGCCATTGGAAGGTAGCTTATGATGAAGCTGTGACGCAGGAAGAAGTGATTTTCTCTCTCTTGTCATCAGAGTTTGAGACTGTATTTTCTAAGGAAATTAGAGAAAAAATGGTGACCTTCAAATTCATGGAGGACAAGGGTGGTCAGCTGAAGATTCACTCAACTATTTCCAAGAAAGCGCGTGGTGCCTTCCTAACAGCCCTGATAGAAAATCAAGTTCAAACAGTGGAGGAAGTTCGTCGCTTAAACTTTGCAGGATTTAACTACCGAGAAGATTTGTCACAGCCACAGGAATTGGTTTTTGTAAAGGAAGTATGAAAAGATATTTTGTATTGGACAATATGTATCATCAGACATTTTAGTTTATAAATGAGAAAAAGCGAACAAGCTAGTCTTCTGAGTGTCAGAAAAGTAGTCTTGTTCGCTTTTATTATGTTAGTTACTTGATCGCATTAACCAAGTCTTGAGCTTGTTTTTCAAGTGAGTTTAGGACTGTTTCTTCTAGAACCAATTTTCCGTCTGCCCAAGCAGAGTCATTGACACGTGCAGCAGTGAAATCGCCAACGATTTGTGTACGGATAAATGGCAAGAGGTCCTTGTAGATAGCGAAGAGTTGATCGTGACCTGCATTGGCTACAGATGATACGGTGACAAACTTGTCTTGAAGGGCAGAAGCACCACGTGTATCAGACAAGTCAAGGGCACGAGATAGCCAATCAAGCAAGTTTTTCACTGTTCCAGGGATAGAGAAGTTGTAGACTGGAGAGAAGATCCAGATGGCATCCGCAGCGAGAACCGCTTCACGAGCAGTCGCTACAGCTGGATGAGTTGGAACTTCCAAATCTTGGCTGAAGAGAGGAACAGCTGAATAATCAAGGTAGCTAACCTCTGCTTTACCAGCAAGTGCTTTCTCAGCTTCGAGAGCCATTTGGTGGTTGAAAGAACCTTGACGTAGTGACCCGACGATAAATAATACTTTTTTAGACATGATGTGTCTCCTTTTTCTTTAAATTTACGAGAACCTTCTCGTTGTTATAAAATATATTACAACAAAAGAAAACACCTTGCAAGAAATTTGCTCAGACTTTATTTGAAAAATATAAAATTGCTGAAACTCTAGTCAGTTGCCACTGGAAAAGTAAGAACTGTTTTTTGGATTTTGGTTTTCTTTGATTTTATAGGAGTATTCCTATATTCTCTTGTAATATGATGACATAAGTGCTAAAATAAACAAGAAAACTCGCAATAGAAACCGTAGAACGGCTATTTTCCGATATCATTTCATAAATCATTAAAGGAACAATAATGGCATTGAAGAATGCTTCTAAAAGGGGTGGAGATCATGTAAAGCACAGATTAACAAGTGACGGACAAAAGAAATAATAATACACTTGTTAAGGAGAAAAGATGTTAATAAGAAATTATCGGAAAAATATTGGCCTGATGGCCGGAGTTGAGTTTTTTGCATTTTTAGGGATTACCAGTTTTTGGATTCTCTTTCTCAGTCAAAACGGAATGTCTCTTTGGCAGATTGGACTTCTGGAAAGTATTTTTCATACGACCAGTCTTCTCTGTGAAATTCCATCTGGAATGTTAGCTGACCGCTATTCCTATAAGACCAACCTTTATTTAAGTCGAATAGCAGGGATTCTGTCTTCTATTCTTATGTTGGCTGGGCAGGGAAATTTTTGGATTTATGCCTTAGCGATGGCGGTAAGTGCCTTGTCTTATAATTTTGATTCAGGCACAAGCGCAGCAATGGTCTATGACTCGGCTGTAGAGGCTGGACTGAAGGAGCGTTACTTATCTATTTCAAGTTTTATGTCAGGAGTAGCAGAAGGAACTCGGTCTTTGGGGACAGTGTTGGCGGGATTTTTTGTCCATGGTCAATTGCACCTGACCTACTATATCATGATTGCCACTTCTATCATAGTTCTTTTCCTGATTTGGATGCTGAAAGAACCTAGTGTCAAGCTAGAAAAAGCTGATAGTGTGACCATGAAACAGATTATTTGGACTGTTAAGGATGAGTTGAAGCGAAATCCCATGCTTTTCAACTGGATGATTTTGTCTCAGATTGTCGGAGTACTCATGTGCATGTTTTATTTTTACTATCAAAATCAGTTACCAGATTTAAGTGGTTGGCAAATTTCAGCAGTTATGCTACTTGGTAGTATCTTAAATATCGTCGCAGTCTATCTAGCGAGTAGGATTGGAGAGAAATATGCCGCCTTGAAGCTTTTCCCTGTCCTCGTCCTGCTGACTGGAGTTACCTATATGCTGTCCTACTTTGGGACACCTTTAATCTATATTTTGATTTATTTGATTAGTAATGCTCTATATGCTCTTTTTCAGCCGATTTTTGACAACGATTTGCAAGAGCGGCTTCCAAGTGAAGTAAGGGCAACCATGCTGAGTGTCTACTCTATGATGTTTAGCCTTAGTATGATTGTGTTCTTTCCATTGACAGGCTGGTTGATTGACCATTTAGGCTTTGTAGTAACATTTCTTTATCTAGGATTCTTTTTAGTCATGATTAGCCTTCTACTGCCTGTATTTTTAGGAAAAATGGCTAAAAGAATAGATGATAAAATAATTCCATAGATTAAAAGAACTTACGAAAACTTGAGTACTAAGCTCAGGTTTTTTAATAGGTTGATTTTGGAGCTGTCTTTACTTTTCTTGATCGGTTTTAATCAAGAAAAATCGGTTTGCTTTGAAGGGAGAAATAGAATTGGTTTCTTATACTCAATGAAAATCAAAGAGCAAACTAGGAAGCTAGCCGCAGACAGTACTTGGGTACGGCAAGGAGAAGCTGACGTGGTTTGAATTTGATTTTCGAAGAGTATTCTTGCATTCACTTGTAATAAAGCTTAATAGATGGTAAAATAGACGAGTGAAAAAAAGACAAAACAAAGCAAAAAATAATCTACTGTGGCAGTATGGTCTAGGGATGACGATTTTGCTTGTGGTTATCAGTGCTTCCTTTCTGTATCTGGTTTCTCTCGGCATGAAACCCTATCAAACAGCTAAAAGTGAAGGAGAAAAATTAGCTCAGCAGTATGCAGGATTAGAGCAGGCTGATCAGGTTGATTTATACAATGGCTTGGAATCCTATTATAGCGTTCTTGGTCGTAATAAACAGCAAGAAGCGCTTGCTGTCCTGATTGGAAAAGATGACCATAAGATTTACGTTTATCAGCTAAATCAGGGTGTTTCACAAGAAAAAGCAGAAGCGGTTTCTAAGGAAAAAGGAGCTGGCGAGATTGACAAAATTACCTTTGGTCGTTATCAAGACAAACCAATCTGGGAAGTTAAGTCAGGAACTAATTTTTATCTAGTAGATTTTGAAACAGGAGCATTGGTCAATAAGGAGGGCCTATGAAACTATCCAACCGTGTTTTAGAAATGGAAGAAAGTGTGACCTTGGCTGCTGGAGCCCGTGCCAAAGCACTGAAGGCTGAGGGAAGAGATATTTTGTCTCTAACCTTGGGTGAGCCAGATTTCACTACTCCAAAAAATATCCAAGATGCCGCCATTGCATCGATTCAAGATGGGCGTGCTTCTTTTTATACAGTAACCTCAGGTCTGCCAGAACTTAAGGCGGCGGTTAATACCTATTTTGAGCGCTTTTATGGCTATTCTGTAGCGCCAAATCAAGTGACAGTCGCTGCTGGAGCCAAATATTCTCTCTATACCTTCTTTATGGCCGTGGTCAATCCAGGTGATGAAGTCATCATCCCAACCCCATACTGGGTCAGTTATGGAGACCAGGTCAAGATGGCAGAGGGGGTGCCAGTCTTTGTTCCTGCTAAGGAAGACAATCACTTTAAGGTGACCGTAGAGCAGTTGGAAGCGGCTCGCACAGACAAGACCAAGGTTTTGGTGCTGAATTCACCATCCAATCCGACAGGTATGATTTACACCCGTGAGGAACTCTTGGCAATCGGGAACTGGGCTGTAGAAAAGGACATTCTCATCCTAGCAGATGATATCTATGGTCGCTTGGTCTATAATGGCCATGAATTCACACCGATTTCTAGCCTATCCGAAGCGATTCGCAAGCAAACAGTGGTCATCAATGGTGTGTCTAAAACCTATGCTATGACTGGTTGGCGTATTGGCTATGCCGTCGGAGAAGTAGACATTATCTCGGCCATGTCCAAGATTGCAGGTCAAACAACCTCTAATCCGTCAGCAGTAGCCCAGTATGCAGCAGTTGAGGCCCTATCAGGGGAGCAAGATACTGTAGAAAGCATGCGTCAGGCCTTTGAGGAACGACTAAACACCATCTATCCCCTTCTTGCGGAAGTGCCAGGATTTGAAGTGGTCAAACCGCAAGGAGCCTTCTATCTCTTCCCAAATGTCAAAAAGGCAATGGAGATGAAAGGCTATACGGATGTGACAGAATTTACAACCGCTATCCTAGAAGAAGCTGAAGTGGCCTTGGTAACAGGAGCAGGATTTGGAGCTCCAGAAAATGTCCGCCTCAGCTATGCGACAGACCTAGACACACTTAAAGAAGCAGTTAAACGCTTGAAAGCATTTATGGGGAGTGAGAATGATTGATCATTTTGAAATTAAGGTAAAGGATTTACAAATTTCAGAAGGATTTTATAGGAGTTTTCTTGCCCCAAACAGCCCTCATCCTGGTGGTGATTTTTGGCTGGCTCAGGGGACACAAGATCCTATTCACTTTGCTTTTTTAGCAGAAAATAAGGAAGAGGTTCAAGCTTGTTATGAGGCTGGCTTAGAGGCAGGTGGGCGAGACAATGGGGCTCCTGGTTATCGCAGTGAGCAACCGATTTACTACGCTGCTTTTGTGATTGACCCAGATGGGAACAATATAGAAGTGGTTTGCCATAAAGAATAAAAAAGAAAAAGGAAAAATAATGACAAAACGTGTAACGATTATTGATGTAAAAGACTATGTTGGTCAAGAAGTGACGATTGGCGCTTGGGTTGCCAACAAATCAGGAAAAGGGAAAATCGCCTTCTTGCAATTGCGTGATGGAACAGCCTTCTTCCAAGGTGTAGCCTTTAAACCAAACTTTGTAGAAAAATTTGGTGAAGAAGTAGGAGCTGAAAAGTTTGATGTCATCAAACGCTTGAGCCAAGAAACTTCTGTTTATGTGACAGGGATTGTCAAAGAAGACGAACGTTCTAAGTTTGGTTATGAGCTTGATATCACAGATATCGAAGTGATTGGTGAATCTCAAGACTACCCAATTACACCAAAAGAACACGGAACAGACTTCTTGATGGACAACCGTCACTTGTGGCTACGCTCTCGTAAGCAAGTAGCGGTGATGCAAATCCGTAACGCTATCATCTATGCAACTTATGAGTTCTTTGACAAGAACGGCTTCATGAAATTTGATAGCCCAATTCTTTCAGGAAATGCGGCAGAAGATTCAACAGAACTCTTTGAAACGGACTACTTCGGAACGCCAGCCTACTTGAGCCAATCAGGTCAGCTTTACTTAGAAGCAGGCGCTATGGCTCTTGGTCGTGTCTTTGATTTTGGTCCAGTATTCCGTGCCGAAAAATCAAAAACGCGCCGTCACTTGACTGAGTTCTGGATGATGGACGCAGAGTACTCATACTTGACACACGATGAGTCACTCGACTTGCAAGAAGCTTATGTGAAAGCTCTTCTTCAAGGTGTTCTTGACCGTGCGCCTCAAGCCTTAGAAACCTTGGAACGTGATACAGAACTCTTGAAACGCTACATTTCAGAGCCATTCAAACGTATCACTTACGATCAAGCCATTGACCTCTTGCAAGAGCATGAGAATGATGAAGATGCTGACTACGAACATCTTGAGCATGGTGATGACTTTGGTTCACCACATGAAACTTGGATTTCAAACCACTTTGGTGTGCCAACATTTGTCATGAACTATCCAGCAGCCATCAAGGCATTTTACATGAAACCAGTTCCTGGAAATCCAGAGCGCGTGCTTTGTGCAGACTTGCTTGCTCCAGAAGGCTATGGAGAAATCATCGGTGGTTCTATGCGTGAGGAAGACTACGATGCCCTTGTCGCAAAAATGGATGAACTTGGTATGGATCGGACAGAGTACGAATTCTACCTTGACCTTCGTAAATACGGTACAGTTCCTCACGGAGGATTTGGTATCGGTATCGAACGTATGGTAACCTTCGCGGCAGGAACAAAACACATCCGTGAAGCCATTCCGTTCCCACGTATGTTGCACCGTATTAAACCATAAGAATAGGAAAACGCCCATGTGGCGTTTTTTTCATAGAAATCTCTGGAAGCGAAAGGAAATATTATCAGGCATTCAAAACCGTGATAATATGCGGCTTTTCTGAAAATCTTTACTTCCTTTTCATATAAAATTGAGTTTTTGATAGAAACATACTACTAGTTGTTTAGAATAGAGTTTCGTATCTTAGTATATTGATGTGATTGTTTAAAAACTTATGTATGTTCTATTTTCTTCAAATTGAAACGATAAATATATATAAGCATTAAACTTGAATTAGTAATAGTGGCATGATACAATATCAAGTAATATTGATAATTATTGGGCAACCCTTTTTAAAATGATAATCCCTTAATATTGATAAAAAATTTAAGGGGGGGGGGCTTTTTATTTGTCTGGATATTTCAATTCAATATTAAAAAGTATGCATAAAGGAGGTTGTGACTCTAAATGAAGGGTAAACAACAAGATTTTAGAACGGAAAAGTATATTCGTTACGGTATTCGTAAATACAGTTTTGGAGCAGCATCAGTAGCGATTGCGGCTGGTTTAATGTTCTTAGGAAATGGAGCAGTATCTGCAACTGAACAAAATCCAGTTTCAGACTCTAAAGAAAATATTCAAAAAGTAGAAAATTCTTCTCCAGAATTAGGAGAAAGTAATATCCAGTTGGTTGATATGACAACTGAAACACCCAAGAAAGAAGAAGTTAAAGTAAATAAGTCACTTCTTGAAGCAAGTATTGCTACTTTAGAATCTAAACTTTCAACTGCTAAGTATGCGAATGCCTCAGTTGTGGCTAATGCCCGTGAAGCCTTAGCTACTGCAAAAGCTGTTTTGGCAAATGAAGCTGCCAAGCAAGAAGAGATAAATGTTCAAAAAGAGATTCTTTCTGCATTGGGAACAGTTGTAACTGAATCAAACAAACTTGGATCAGAAAAAGAACAAGCTGATAAAGATAAGGTAGCAAAAGAAGAAGCAGAAAGAAAGGCTACACCAACAGAAAAAGCTCTTTCAGAAGCTAAATCAGAACTCGATAAAGTTTCATCAGAAGCAGATGTAACCAATACACTTGCGGTTACAGAACTTCGTAAGAAGGAAGTAGAAGAAGAGAATCGAGCAGCAATTGAAGCAGCGGTGGCCAAGAACCAAGCTGTACTTAATGAATCAAAAGTGCTTTTAGCTGACAAGAGTGTCACAAAGGAACAAGTAGATGCCCAATTAGCTCGCTTAAATGAATCAATTCTTGCGGTTTACAGTGAGCTTAAAAAAGCAGGAATTGGTCGTGATGGGAAATTTGAGGTGGCCTTAGCTGATGTAGCTGAAAGAGTGGATGAAGCACCATTGACAGCAGACGAACAGGCAGACCATTGGAAAAAATATGTTGAAAAGAATACAGAAAGATTAAAGAAACAAATTAAATGGTTTGATATTAGCAGTAAAACTGCTACTATTGAAAACTTAGATGCAGGCGGTAAACTTAAAGTAGGAACAAAGTTCAGTGAAGAGTTATCACCGGGTTATGTAGTAGAGCTAACGGTTACGGCACTAAAACCATTTAATGCTACTGACACTTATAAAGAGCGTGGTGGGGCAGGGTACGATGCTAATGCACAGAATGTTTATAAAGACGGTACACCTGCTGAACTTAAAGTTGTTAAACAAGGTTCGTATTCTATCGTAAAAACAGACGGTCTGGACACTGGTGGAGCAACTGTTATTCAATCTGTAAAAGATGGAGCAAACGTTGGGGTAGAATTTTCTGTTAAAGCTATCCTAAACGGTAAAGAAGTTCCTGCGAATGTAGTATTTACAACTGGTGAAGAAGCAGGTTCATCTGAGATTGAGATTTATAAAACAGATGGTAATGGTTTTGAGTTAGTTACTGAACTTTATAATCCGAAATTTATTGATAAAAACAGACCCGAAACTACACGTTCGTATATAGCAGAAACGTATGATCATAGATACGATGTACCGAAAACAGCAGAAGGACAAGGACGTCAATTAGGAAACTCATATACAATGGAAGGTTCTGGGAAACCAGCCTTTGCTGAGTTTTTAAAAGATAAGGCTCGTGGCTTTAGAACAACTGAGATAACTGAAGAGACAATGTCTACCGCTGTTGATAAAGATGGTACAGTATATGCAGATGGATTAGGGACACAGGTTTTTGGACCTGTTGCAACACACCGTTCTTCAGGTATGTCAGCGCCTGTAGTTATGACACGTAATGCTAAAAATGTGGGAATTTATATCTTATCTTCTGGGCAACAGGGTGCAATGCTTGGTTTTATGATGTTAGATGAAGGAGATGCTCCAGCTTCATATGGTAAAGTAGCACATGCTATTGCAAAAGGAAATGGTGTAAAACAACCATATTTGGGTTCTAATGCTCCAGATGTTGATATTCGCACTGAAAAGATTACAAAAGACAATGCCTTTAAGTATGATGATGAAAATGGTGAAGGCGGAGATGAAGGCGCTCGTCAGTTAATGGGTGATAAAGTAATTGCCACTGAAAAAGGTGATAACTACAAACTGAAAAAAGTTAATGATGGAATTTATGAGATGACTGTAGATGCCCATCTAGACGGCGGTGCTCCAGCATGGGTTAACGGATGGATTGACTTTAATAATAATGGTAAATTTGATGAGAATGAAGCAGCCGGAGCCGTTAAAGTTACTAGTGATGGAGAAGTGACATTAAGGTGGAATACTCCTGTTCAAAACTTAGATGTAACTGCGACTAAATTAGCTACTCGTCTACGTATCGCAAATGATGGAGCTGATGTTAAAGAAGCGACTGGAATTGCTTACTCTGGAGAAGTTGAAGATTTTGAAATTCAACAAACAATCCCGCCTCGTGGTTCTAAAGAGACAACTATTGATATTCAAGGAGCTACGCAACGAGCTAATATTAAATTTAATGCATACGGGCATAAAGCTTATGATTTGGATACTGACTCTAAAATTGATGAAGAAGTTAAACCACAAATTGTAAAACCTGATGGAAGTATTGTGACAGATGCAGAATTAGTAGATGGTTATTATGTTGTTCCGGGTCAAGGGAAATATAAAATAACAGCTAATGGTAAGGATGTTGATGTAGAATTTGTACCAGAGGATAGTTTTGTTGGAGATGCAGATGGAATTACGATTCGTCGTACAGATATCAATGGCGAAACAACAGGATGGGGTAAAAATGGGAAGACAATCATTAATGGAGAAGGAGAAAACGAAGATAAATTAGTTCCAATTAGTGAGCAAGTTGCACCTGAAGATTCTATTGAGAAAGGAACAATGGATGGACGTTATATCCCACGTGTTATGAAGCGTGAGATTATTGGAAAGACAGAAGTCTCAAATGATGTTCAAGGATCTAAACAACACAAAACACCGGAATTTAAAGATACAGCTGGCAATAAGATTTCACCTTCTGCTGAGTTCCCAGTTAAATTAGTAGATCCAGCTACCAATCAACCTACTGATACAACTACAATTGATGCGAAAAAAGATGGTAAAAAAATAGGGGAATACACTATTACCCCTTCTACTGGTGAAATAGTCTTCACACCGAACAAAGATTTTACAGGAACACCGGATCCAGTAACTGTATCGTTTGATGGTAAAGTCGGGGTTGATAAAGATGGTCGTCCTGTAACCTCAACAGGTACTTCTCAGTACCAACCTACTGTTAAACCAGTAAATCCAACAGCTGAAAATGGTGAAACAACTAAACCTCAAGGTGAAACACAGGAAAAAGAAATTACTTTTACAGCTGGTAAGGCAACAGTTACTTATTTAGATAAAAATGATGAGACAGTTGAAGTTGAAAAATCAGTGCCAATGAATCCTGCTGGTTATACTTTACTTGCAGAGGATGGTGTGACACCAGCGACAGAAGTGCCAGCTCGTAAACCTGATGGTACTGAAATTGGTAAATTTACACTTAAAGTTGTAGACGGAAAACCGATAGCAGTATTTACACCAAGAGATAAAACTTATGTTGGAGATGTGCTTCCAGTTAAGATTCAAGGTGAAGATGAAAATGGAACAAAAGTAACAGCTACATATACTCCACACATTACACCAGTAGCTCCAACGGCACAACCTGGGGAGTCTATTGCTGTACAAGGAGCGACACAAAAAGGAGCACCAATATTTACTCCTGGTTCAGAAAATGCTCCAATGAAACCTGAGACAATAAAATTATTAAATGATGCAGGAGAAGAAGCAGATGAGTTACCAGCAAAAGATAAAAAAGGAAAAGTTGTTGGTACTTACACACTAGATAAAACTACAGGTGAAGTAATCTTTACACCGACAGATAAAACATTTGTTGGTAAAGTGTTATCAGCTCGTGTTCAAATGGCCGATTCAAATGGAACAAAAGTGGAAGCAACATACACACCCAAAATTGTGCCAGTAGAGCCTAAAGGAACTGCAGCAGAATCTTCTAAAACTCAAGGTCTTGTTCAACAAGGAACAGTATCATTTGCCCCAGGAAAAGCTACTGTAGGAGATAAAGAAGAAACAGTTGCACTTAAAGAAAATAGTGCCCGTTTAGTTGGACTGGATGGTCAAGTTTTGGCGCCTGATGCAAAACTGGATGTATTTGCAGAAGATGGTAAGAAAATAGGTGAATATACAATAGATCCAACTACTAATACAGTAACATATACACCGACAGATAAAACTTATACAGGTGAAGTTCCACCGGCTGTAGTTCGTGCAGAAGATGTAAATGGAAGTACTGCAGAAACTACATATACACCTAATATTATTCCAGTAGTACCAACAGCAACTCCTGCTGAATCCACTGGTATTCAAGGGGCTATTCAAACAGGAACAGTTGCGTTTAAAGAAGGTAACCCAGTTATTCCTATTAAAGCTAACTCAGCTGTATTACTTGATAAAGAAGGTAACCCAGTAGCGCCTGGAACTCCAGTAGATGCAGTAGAAGAAACTGGTAAAAAAGTCGGGGAATACACAATTGACCTAGCAACTAACAAAGTAACCTTCACGCCAACTAATAAATCTTATATCGGGAAAGTTCAACCAGTAAAAGTACAAGCTGAAGATGAAAATGGAACAAAAGTTTCAACGACTTACACACCAACAATCGTAGGCGTAACCCCAACAGCTAAAGAATCAGCTACAGCTGGTAAGCAAGGTCAAGCGCAAACGTCACAAATTATTTTTGATACTCCTGATACAGATGCTACAACATTGAACTTCGCTAAAGGAGAAACATCTGAAGTATTAGGTGAAGATGGCCAACCAAAATCAGTAGCTCTTGATAAGAGTACTTTGACACTTCTTGATGCGAACGGAAATGCTGTAACTACAGTTACGGTTGATGGTGAAGGAACTTACACTCTTGATAAAACAACTAATGTCATTACATTCCAACCAACTGAAGAATTCACAGGCAAAGCTACACCAGTACGTGTACAAATTGCAGATATCAACGGTACTACTGTAACAACTACTTACACTCCAACTGTTGTTGCTGAAGATGGAACGGTCATTGTTGAGTATAAGGATGAAGAAGGTAACGTTATCTCTCCTTCAACAACCCCAGTAAATAACGAAAAAGTGACGACTCCGTTCACAACTGAACCAAAAGAAATTCCTGGTTACACTCTTGTTAAAGTGGCAACAACAAATGGTACGGTTGATGAAGGTACTAAGAAGGTTTCAGGTAAGGTTACAAATGATACAACTACTGTAACATATACTTATAGAAAGAATGTTCAAACAGCAACTATTTCTTACTATGATGTGACAACTGGTGCAGAAGTTGCGATAGATTCAGCTAAAGTACCAGCAGCATCTGTTGAGACAGTAGAAGGTGTTTATAACGGTGCTATCGACTTTATTAATCGTGAAAAAGCAATTGCAGCTCTTGAAAAAGCTGGCTATACGTTAGTAGAAGACAGTTTCGCTGCAGCAACGACAGCTGATAAACTGTTTGATAACGACACAGCGGTAAATCAAAACTTCAATGTAATAGTTAAACAACGTGTGGAACCTGTGACTCCAAATGATGAGAAACCTGTTCCAGGTCAACCAGTTGATCCAGAAAATCCAAATTCACCTGTATGGCCAAGTACTGCAGAAAATCTTGAGTTAACTAAGACAGTTACTCGTACAATCAAGTACCGCTACAATGATGAGAATGGTAAAGAAGTAACAGCTGATGAAGTTCAAACAGTAACCTTCACACGTGAAGCAACTGTAAACTTAGTAACTGGAGAAGTGAAGTATAGCGACTGGTCAGCAGCACAAACACTTGAGGAAGTAGTTTCTCCAGAAGTAGCTAATTATACTTACGATAAGGAAACTGTTGCAAGCCTTGAGGTAACAAACGAGTCAACTGATAGTACAGTATACGTTATCTACAAACCAGTAGCACCAACTGCAACACCTGCTACATCAACTGATATCCAAGGTAAGACACAAACAGGTGCTCCAACATATAAACATGCTGATGGAACTGAGTTGAAACCAACAACAGATAATCCAGCTAAGTTTGTTGGAACTGAGGAAACAACTATCCCAGCTACTAAGGATGGTAAGACAGTTGGTACATATACAATCGATCCAACTGGTACAGTAACCTTCACACCAAACAAAGACTTCGTTGGAACACCAGATCCAGCTAAAGTAGTTGTAACAGATCCTACAAATGGTACAACTGTTGAATCAAGTTACACTCCAACTGTAACTCCAGTTACACCAACAGGTGTGGATACAGGTTCTACAGGTCCTAAGAACACTCCTCAATCTGGAACACCAACATTTGTACCTGGTCATAAAGATGTACCAATGGACAATACTGTTCCTGCTACATTTGAAGATGGTACAACAAGTAAAACAGTTCCAAACGAAGGAACATACACTGTTGATGCAACAGGTAAGGTAACCTTCACACCAAATAAAGATTTCGTTGGAACTGCAACAGGAGTAACTATTGTACGTAAAGACACTAACGGAACAGAGGTAAAAGCTAAGTATACACCAACTGTTTATGAAGTGAAGTCTGATACACAAGTTGCAACTGTAACTTACAAAGATACTAACGGAACAATTCTTGGTGAAGTGGATATTCTTCAAGGTGATTCTGGTTCTGAAATGAACTACTCTACTGCAGAACGTATCAACGCACTGAAGAAACTTGGTTACGAACTTGTGTCTGATGAGTTTACAAAAGCTGATGGCAGCAAGCAATCATTTGATAATGATACAAATGCTGTTCAAAAATTTGTTGTCACTGTTCAACCACGCCTTGTTCCAGTTATTCCAAGTGATGTGACACCAGTTCCAGGTCAACCAATTAATCCAGAGGATCCAAACTCACCAGTATGGCCTGAAAGCGTTAAGGAATTGACAACTTCAGAAGAAGTAACTCGTACAATTACTTATGTTGATGGAGATGGTAAAGAGGTTACTACTTCTGTGACTTCATCAGTTAAATTTACTCGTGATGCTAAGGTGAACTTGGTGACAGGTGAAGTTACTTACGGCGAAGGGAAAGAAGCTACAACTGATGTTCTTTCTGGTAATAAACTTCCATTTGTTAAAGGTTATATTGCAGTAAGTGGAGATATTGAGGCATCTACCAAGGATCAAACTGTTAAGGCTGAAGACAAAGATATCATTCAAAAAGTTGTCTATAAGAAACTTGGAGCCTGGATTCCAAACGTGCCAGGACAAACGAATCCTCCACGTATTGATTATCCAAATGATCCAAACGGTGATCCAACTAAACCGGGTGTACCAACAGAAGATATTGTAATTCCTTATGTTCCCGGTTACATTCCAAGAGATAAAGATGGAAATCCGTTGAAACCAGTTGATCCAGAAGATCCAACTAAAGGTTATGTGCCACCAACATTACCAACTGATCCGAGTCAAGATACTCCAATCAACTATACTAAGATTACAACGTCTTATGTGACAGTTGATTCAAATGGTAAAGAAGTATCTATTCCAAATTATCCAAGATAAGACGGCGAACAACCTAAGAAAGATATCCCAGGTTACCGCTTCGTAGAAACTAAGAAACTGCCAAATGGTGAAACTGAACACGTTTACGAAAAAGTAAGTACATTCTTCAAAGATAAAGAAGGCAATGAGATTCCGAACTATCCAAGTGAGCCAGGCACAGTAGATAAGAAAGACATTCCAGGGTACAGATTCGTAGAAACGAAGAAACTGCCAAATGGTGACACTGAACACGTTTACGAAAAAGTAAGTACCTTCTTCAAAGATAAAGAAGGCAATGAGATTCCGAACTATCCAAGTGAGCCGGGCACAGTAGATAAGAAAGACATTCCAGGATACAGATTCGTAGAAACGAAGAAACTGCCAAATGGTGAAACTGAACACGTTTACGAAAAAGTAAGTACATTCTTCAAAGATAAAGAAGGCAATGAGATTCCGAACTATCCAAGTGAACCAGGAACAGTAGATAAGAAAGACATCCCAGAATACAGATTCGTAGAAACGAAGAAACTGCCAAATGGAGATACAGAACATGTTTACGAAAAAGTGAATACATTCTTCAAAGATAAAGAAAGTAATGAGATTCCGAACTATCCAAGTGAGCCGGGCACAGTAGATAAGAAAGACATCCCAGAATACAGATTCGTAGAAACGAAGAAACTACCAAATGGAGATGTAGAGCATGTCTATGAAAAAGTAACACCACCAGCTCCAACACCTTCACCTGTTCCTCAACCAAATCCAGGTAAGCAAAACACAACTACTTGGACTGATGAGAATGGAAATCCATTGAAACCAACTGAGCCAGGTTCTAAAGAATCGGGAACAATTCCAGGTTACGAATATGTGAAGACTGTGACAGGTTCAAATGGAAATATCAGACATATCTTCCGCAAAGTTGAGATGCCAACTCCAACACCGGTTGAACCAGTACAACCAGTTTCTCCACAAGAGCCAGAGACCCCAGAGCAACCAGTGACTCCGGAAATGCCAACAGTACCTGAGCAACCAAAACAACCAGCAACACCTAAATATGTTGCAAGTCAAAAAGAGTTGCCTAACACAGGTACAGAAGCCCATGCAGGCCTAGCAGCACTTGGACTTCTTGGAGCCCTTAGTGGATTTGGACTTCTTTCTCGCAAGAAAAAAGAAGACTAAAAGCTCATAGTTTTTGAGAAGATGATTCGTCATCTTCTTTTTTTATTTCGGTGTTTTTACTTGCGTAAAAAATTGTTTTCTAGTATAATAGTTTATTGTGAGCGAACCTCACTTACCCCTTGCAAAGTCTTGGGGTCATTAGACCAAAAGGAGGAACATATCAATGGCTAAATACGAAATTCTTTATATCATTCGTCCAAACATTGAAGAAGAAGCTAAAAACGCTTTGGTAGCACGTTTTGACTCTATTTTGACTGACAACGGTGCAACTGTTGTTGAATCAAAATCTTGGGAAAAACGTCGTCTTGCATACGAAATCAAAGATTTCCGTGAAGGACTTTACCACATCGTTAACGTTGAAGCAAACGACGACGCAGCTCTTAAAGAGTTTGACCGTCTTTCAAAAATCAACGCTGACATTCTTCGTCACATGATCGTCAAAACTGACGCGTAAGAAGGTAAACTATGATTAACAATGTTGTACTTGTAGGGCGTATGACACGTGACGCTGAGTTGCGTTATACCCCATCAAATGTAGCAGTTGCGACTTTTACTCTTGCAGTAAACCGTACATTTAAGAGTCAAAATGGCGAACGTGAGGCTGATTTTATCAATGTCGTTATGTGGCGCCAACAGGCTGAAAACCTTGCTAACTGGGCTAAAAAAGGCTCACTTATCGGGGTGACAGGTCGTATCCAGACTCGTAGTTACGATAACCAGCAAGGACAACGTGTCTACGTGACAGAGGTCGTGGCTGAGAATTTCCAAATGTTGGAAAGCCGTAGTGTGCGTGAGGGTCACACAGGTGGAGCTTATTCTGCACCAAGTTCAAACTATTCAGCGCCTACAAATTCAGTACCAGACTTTTCACGTGATGAAAATCCATTTGGAGCAACAAATCCATTGGATATTTCAGATGATGATTTACCATTCTAATGGACAAGTAAAATTATAAAGGAGAAAAAACATGGCTCAACAACGTCGTGGCGGATTCAAACGCCGTAAAAAAGTTGATTACATCGCAGCAAACAAAATTGAATATGTTGATTACAAAGATACTGAGCTTCTTAGCCGTTTCGTTTCAGAACGTGGGAAAATCCTTCCTCGTCGTGTAACAGGAACTTCAGCTAAAAACCAACGTAAAGTAACAACAGCTATCAAACGCGCTCGCGTAATGGCTTTGATGCCTTTCGTAAACGAAGATTAAAAAAAAGACCCCGACGGGTCTTTTTTTCAGGTCCAGTGGACCTCTTTTTCAGACCCGGTTGGGTCTTTTTTCACGAGATAGTTTTTTTCTGACCTTGGCGTGCTATAATGGTAATAAAAAGAGTAAAGGTGGGTAAGTCAAAGATGAATTGTACGATTAGAAATATGATTAAGTCTGATATTGAATCCTTATCTCATGGATTTATGAATCAAGGTTGGCCTGCTAGAGAAGAAATCTTAGCTAGCTATTTTAGGGAGCAAGCAAGTGGCGACAGAGAAGTCTTGGTAGCGACTATGAATGGAGTAGTGGCAGGTTATATTACCATTTTGCCCTCTGCTAAACATGGTCCTTTTGCAGAAGTCTATCCAGAACTTTCAGATTTCAATGTCTTTGAGCCATTTCGAAATCAAGGTATTGGAAATCTCTTGCTAGAAGAAGCAGAAAAACGAGTCAAGTTTGTTTCGAGTAAGGTCACTCTTGGTGTAGGTTTGCACTTAGGCTATGGTCCTGCCCAGAGATTATATATCAGACGGGGCTATATTCCAGATGGTTCAGGCGTTTGGTATCGAAATCAACCCTTGGAAATGAATGCTCCTATTCAAAATAATGATGATTTAGTTCTGTACTTATCTAAGAAGTTCGAATAAGAGATAGCGAATTTCTTTGAACATAGGGGATTTAGCTACTTTATGGTATAATGGAAAGAGTTAGATTGAAAGAGGTAGTGAGATGGATGCCAAATTAAGATACAAGGCAAAGAAAATCAAGATTGTCTTTTTTGATATTGATGATACATTGAGGAATTCAAAGACAGGTTTTATTCCAGCTTCAATCCCAACTGTTTTTAAGCAATTACGTGAGAAAGGAATTTTGACAGGTATTGCTTCTGGACGAGGGATTTTTGGTGTTGTGCTAGAGATTCGTGATCTCAAGCCTGACTTTTTTGTAACCCTGAATGGGGCTTATATCGAAGATAAAAAAGGTCAGGTTATTTATCAACATCAGATCGAGAAGTCAGATGTTGAGGAGTATATCTCTTGGGCCAAGCAAGAAGGAATTGAGTATGGCTTGGTTGGAAGTCATGATGCCAAATTGTCGACTCGCACCGATATGATTAGTGAAGCGATTAATCCAATTTACCCTGATTTGGATGTGGATCCCGATTTCCACGAGAAAGAAGACATCTATCAGATGTGGACTTTTGAAGATAAGGGAGATGACTTGCACTTGCCTGACAGTCTCTCAGACAAACTTCGCATGGTTCGTTGGCATCAACATTCGTCTGATATTGTGCCGATTTCAGGCTCCAAAGCGACGGGGGTGGAAAAGGTTGTGGAACACCTTGGCTTAAAACCAGATAACGTCATGGTTTTTGGAGATGGCCTCAACGACTTGGAACTCTTTGATTATGCTGGAATCAGCGTTGCAATGGGAATTTCTCATGATAAGATCAAAGAAAAAGCAGATTATATTACAAAAATATTAGAAGAAGATGGCATTTTTGATGCCTTAGAAGGATTTGGTATGGTAGAAAAAGAATTGCATTTCCCACAAGTAGACATTGAAACAGTAGAAGGTCCTATCGCGACTATTAAGACCAATCACGGAGACTTGCGTATCAAGCTTTTCCCTGAACATGCTCCTAAAACAGTGGCTAACTTTGTAGCTCTTTCAAAAGATGGTTACTATGATGGTGTCATTTTCCACCGTATTATCAAGGACTTTATGATTCAAGGTGGAGATCCAACTGGAACTGGTATGGGTGGCGAGTCAATCTACGGTGAATCATTTGAGGATGAATTCTCAGAAGAACTTTACAATATCCGTGGTGCTCTTTCCATGGCCAATGCTGGTCCAAATACTAACGGCAGCCAGTTCTTTATCGTGCAAAATCAACATTTGCCTTATTCTAAGAAAGAAATTGCTCGTGGTGGTTGGCCAGAACCGATTGCGGAAATCTATGCCAACCAAGGTGGAACTCCTCATCTAGACCGCCGTCATACTGTTTTTGGACAGTTGGTGGATGAAGCTTCTTATGCTGTCTTGGATACTATTGCTGCTGTTGAGACAGGGGCTATGGACAAGCCCGTTGAAGATGTTGTGATTGAAACAATTGAAATCGAGGACTAAGATGAAAATCGGTGATAAACTAAAGGGCCGTATTACAGGGATTCAGCCCTACGGTGCCTTTGTTGAGCTAGAGACGGGTGATACGGGGCTGATTCACATTTCAGAGATTCGGACAGGCTTTATTGAAAATATCCATGACGCCTTGAAAGTCGATGAAGAGGTTCAAGTTCAAGTAGTGGATTTAGATGAATTTACAGGGAAAGCTAGTCTTTCTATCCGCACTTTGGAGGAAGAAAAGCACCAGTTTCCGAGACGGAGACGCTTTTCAAGCGACCGCTTTAACTACGGCTTTGCGCCTCTCAAAAGAATGATGCCAATTTGGACCAAGGAAGCCCTTCAACATTTGAAGAAGCAGAAGCACTAGTTAGAAATTTCTATCTTTTGTAATGTTAATATAAATTTGCTATAATGGAACCATGGAAGAAGAACAATTATTAAAATCAGGGGAGCGCATTAATCAGCTCTTTTCGACAGATATTAAAATCATTCAAAATAGAGAGGTTTTTAGCTATTCGGTGGATAGTGTTCTCTTGTCACGATTTCCACGTTTTCCTAAAAAGGGCTTGGTAGTGGATTTCTGTGCTGGAAATGGAGCAGTGGGGCTTTTTGCAAGCACTCGTACTCAAGCACAGATTTTGGCTGTTGAGATTCAGGAGCGTTTGGCGGATATGGCTGAACGCTCTGTCCGTTTGAATGGTTTGGAAGAGCAGATGCAGGTCATATGTGATGATTTGAAAAATATGCCTGCTCACATTCAGGGAAGTAAGGTGGATATGATTTTGTGTAATCCGCCCTATTTCAAGGTAGATCCTCATTCCAATCTGAACGAGAGTGAACATTATCTCTTGGCGCGACATGAAATCACGACCAATTTGGAGGAAATCTGCCGCAGTGCCCAGAGTATTCTCAAGTCTAATGGGCGTTTGGCCATGGTTCATCGTCCTGATCGACTTCTGGACATTTTGGATACCTTACAACGGCATAATCTAGCTCCTAAGCGCCTGCAGTTTGTTTATCCAAAAAGAGAAAAGGAAGCCAATATGCTTTTGATTGAGGCTATTAAGGATGGTTCAACAAGTGGCTTTAAGGTCTTACCACCTCTCATTGTCCACAATGATGATGGCTCTTATACACCTGAACTTGAAGAGATTTATTATGGATCATAAGGCTTATATGTACGTGCTGGAGTGTCGTGATGGATCTTACTATACAGGCTATACGACTGATGTGAGAAGACGCCTCGCTGTCCACAATAGTGGGAAGGGAGCCAAATACACACGAGCACGCTTGCCAGTCAAACTCATCTATGCTCAAGGTTTTTCCAGTAAGGAAGAAGCCATGTCGGCTGAAGCCCTTCTCAAGCGTAAGAAGAGGCCACAGAAGGAAAGATTTTTATCTGAAAATCAAGATAGAAATTTAGTCAGTTATTTTGAAGAATCGTGGGGAGTCCTTTGACTCCTCTTACTTTTGTCAAAAAGCGAAAAAAATGCTACAATAAAGAGAATAAACAAAATGAGGTATTATCATGTCTAAGATTCTAGTATTTGGTCACCAAAATCCAGACTCAGATGCCATCGGGTCATCTGTAGCCTTTGCCTACCTTGCAAAAGAAGCTTACGGTTTGGATACGGAAGCTGTTGCCCTTGGAACTCCAAATGAAGAAACAGCCTTTGTCTTGAACTATTTTGGTGTAGAAGCACCTCGTGTTATCACTTCTGCTAAAGCAGAAGGTGCAGAGCAAGTTATCCTGACTGACCACAATGAATTCCAACAATCTGTATCAGATATCGCTGAAGTAGAAGTTTATGGTGTTGTGGACCATCACCGTGTGGCTAACTTTGAAACTGCAAGCCCACTTTACATGCGTTTGGAGCCAGTTGGATCAGCGTCTTCAATCGTTTACCGTATGTTCAAAGAACATGGTGTGGCTGTGCCTAAAGAGCTTGCTGGTTTGATGCTTTCAGGTTTGATTTCAGATACTCTTCTTTTGAAATCACCAACAACACACCCAACAGATACAGTCATTGCTCCTGAATTGGCTGAATTGGCTGGTGTAAACTTGGAAGAGTATGGTTTGGCTATGTTGAAAGCTGGTACAAACTTGGCCAGCAAATCTGCTGACGAATTGATTGACATCGATGCTAAGACTTTTGAATTGAACGGAAATAATGTCCGTGTTGCCCAAGTAAACACAGTGGACATCGCTGAAGTTTTGGAACGTCAAGCAGAAATCGAAGCTGCAATGCAAGCTGCCAACGAAGCAAATGGTTACTCTGACTTTGTCTTGATGATTACAGATATCGTCAACTCAAACTCAGAAATCCTAGCACTTGGTGCTAATATGGGCAAGGTTGAAGCAGCCTTCAACTTCAAACTTGAAAATAACCATGCCTTCCTTGCTGGTGCTGTTTCACGTAAGAAACAAGTGGTACCTCAATTGACTGAAAGCTTTAATGCTTGAGATTTTGAGTGTTAATTCAAATTAGGAAAGGCTAGTTTGCCTTATATCGAAAGGAGTTTCGGCTCCTTTTTTTCTAGGAGTGAAGCATGTTAGAAACTGGCGATTTGATACTCAATGAAAATCAAAGAGCAAACTAGGAAGCTAGCCGCAAGCTGTACTTGAGTACGGTAAGGCGACGCTGACGTGGTTTGAAGAGATTTTCGAAGAGTATGATTTTTGTGAGAAATGAGTCAGATATGGGGAAGGCCATCCAGACTTCCACAGGTAGCTATAACTATGTTGCCATTTATTTGGATGGGGTGATTTACCATGCTAGTGGAAAGGCGAGTGTTATCTGTCAGGAACCAGCAGACTTTTTTGAGCCCAATCACTTGTACGACCTCTATGTCTACCCAGAAATGGATATCCAGTCGGTGAAGGAAAGAGCCTGCAAACATCTTGGGGCTCCCTACAATGCTTCTTTCTATCCAGATGGAGCTGGTTTCTACTGTTCCCAGTATATAGCAGAAATTCTACCGATTTTTGAAGCCATTCCTATGAAATTTGGAGATGGGACTCAGGAGATTAGTGATTTTTGGAGAGAGTATTATAGAGAACTAGGTTTGCCTGTTCCTCTGAACCAAGCTGGGACCAATCCTAGTCAGTTGGCAGCATCGCCTCTGTTAGAATGTAAAGAAAGGAATCTTCATGATTCAGATTTTTAATCCATCTCGTTTGACGAGACAGCCATTTTTTGGAGAATTGATCCGCTATCTGGACCAGCATGAGGATGTGATTTTACGGGAAATTAAGACTCAATTTCCAGATGTAGCAGTTGACAAACTCATGGAAGAGTATATAAAGGCAGGCTTGATTCTACGGGAAAATAAGCGTTATTACCTCAATCTTCCTATGCTTGAGTCACTTGATAGTCTCGAACTGGATCAAGAGATTTTTGTCAGCGAAGCTAGTCCGGTCTATCAAGCTTTGTTGGAGCAACGTTTTGAGACGGAATTACGAAATCAAACCAATGCAGCTATTTTAGTTGAAAAGACGGACTTTGCGAGATCAAAAATGACCCTGTCTAATTATTTCTACAAGGTCAAACATCAGTATCCTTTGACAGAAAAACAGCAGGAGCTCTATGACATTTTGGGAGATGTCAATCCTGAGTATGCTCTCAAATATATGACGACTTTTTTGTTGAAATTTCTCAAAAAAGACCAGCTTGTGCAGAAACGCCGTGATATCTTTGTGGACAGTTTAGTTGTCCTAGGTTATATTATCCAAAATGAAGATGGAAAGTATGAGTTGGCTGTCGATTTTGATAAGGACAGATTAACTTTCTACTTGGCATGATTTCTTGTTTCTGAGCACATTGTTTGACTTTCCTTAGTATTCGGTATAAACTATATGTAACCGGTAACACATATCGGAATAAACTAAAGGAGACAATTATATGTCACTTGAAAACAAATTGGAACAAGCAACAGGCGCTATCAAAGAAGGATTTGGTAAAGTTACTGGGGATAGCAAGACAGAACTTGAAGGAGCTGTTGAAAAGACAGTTGCTAAGGCAAAAGAAGTAGTTGAAGATGCTAAAGGTGCTGTAGAAGGTGCCGTTGAAGGTTTGAAAAACGCTTTTAAATAAAGATAGAAAAAATCAAGGGTTTCATTTCCCTTGATTTTTTACTATCTTATAAATAATTTTCTGCGACGGCTGCATCTCCTGGATAGGCTTCTTTATTGCCTTGAACGATTTGGTAGCAATCGGCACCCTTACCAGCAATAATAACTGCATCTAATTCGTGATTTGTGATAGCCATAGCTGCCTTGATGGCCTCTTGACGATCCGCAATTTTTTCAACAGGATGATTGATGTAGCTACTGATTTCATCTGCAATGGCCATTGGGTCCTCATAGTTGGGGTCATCAGCAGTCAAAAAGACTTGAATCTCAGGGTGCTGATTGAGGAGGAGGCCAAAGTCCTTACGACGGCTTTCACCTTTATTTCCTGTCGAACCTAGAACCAGAGCAATTTTTCCAGTTTGATGAGTTTCAACCACATTGATGAGTTTTTTCAGACTATCCCCATTGTGGGCGTAGTCGATGAAGACCTTGGCTCCATTTTTCTGAGTGAGGACTTCCATACGACCAGGAACACGGGTTGCAGCGATGCCTTTTTTGATGTCCTCAAGACTAGCTCCGAGACGGAGGCAAGCAAGTCCAGCAGCAACGGCATTTTCTTGGTTGAAGTGACCAATGAGTTGAATATCATAGTCTCCAGCGAGTTTACCCGTAGCTGAAAAGCTAAAGGCTTTGGAATTCTCGATTTGGTTGCTCGACTGACTACCGTAGAAATCATGGTCTTGATCTGCCACTTGCTCTTTCAAGACAGAAAAGTGGTCCATATCACTATTAATGATGACTGCTCGGCTATTTTCCATCAAGAGACGTTTGTGGTAGAAGTAGTCTTCAAAGCTAGGGTGTTCAATCGGGCCGATATGGTCTGGGCTGATATTGAGGAAAACTCCCACATCAAAGGTTAGGCCATAGACACGTTTGACCAGATAGGCTTGACTGGATACTTCCATGATGAGGTGGGTACGGTCATTTTGCACAGCTTGATGCATCATATCAAAGAGGTCGATGCTCTCAGGGGTTGTCAATGCTGACTTAAAGAAAGTCTTGCCATCTAGAGTTGTATTCATAGTCGAGAGCATAGCAGGTCGGTGCCCTTGAGATAAGATGTTATAGGCGAAATAGGCTGCTGTTGTCTTACCCTTAGTACCAGTAAAGGCAAGGAGTTTGAGTTTATCTTGGGGATTCCCATAAAATTCCATAGCTACCAAACTCATGGCTTTCTTGATATCACTGACGATGATAGCAGGAATACCAACCTCATAGTCCTTTTCAGCCACATACCAATCGAGACCTTGAGAGATTGCTGAAAGAAGAAATTCCTTCTTAAAGGCAGCACCTTTGACGAAAAAGAGGCTCTTTTCTTTGGCCTTGCGACTGTCATAGCAGATGGTGTCAAATACGACATGGCTGTAGTTGTAGTGATAATGTCCTTGGTCGATAATCTCGCGGAAGAGACCATCTTTCTTTAATATATCTAATACGGTTTCAATCTTAATCATACTTTCTATTGTAAACCGAAAGTCGTAAATTTACAAGTAACAAGGAAAAGTTTATAATGGAAGATAAGGAGTTTTTCCTAGTTATCAAAATTGAATGAGGAATCTATGTCGCACGAAAACAATCACCAGCAGGCCCAGATGTTACGGGGGACTGCTTGGCTAACGGCTAGTAACTTTATCAGTCGCCTGCTTGGGGCCATCTATATTATCCCTTGGTATATCTGGATGGGATCTTATGCAGCTACGGCAAATGGTCTCTTTACCATGGGTTACAATATCTATGCTTGGTTTTTGCTGGTTTCAACAGCAGGGATTCCAGTTGCGGTGGCCAAGCAAGTTGCCAAGTATAATACCATGCGAGAAGAAGAGCATAGTTTTGCCCTGATTCGGAGCTTTTTAGGCTTTATGACGGGACTAGGTTTGGTTTTTGCTTTAATCTTGTATGTCTTTGCTCCTTGGCTAGCAGACTTGTCTGGCGTGGGCAAAGACTTGATCCCAATCATGCAAAGCTTGGCTTTGGGAGTCTTGATTTTCCCATCTATGAGTGTTATCCGAGGATTTTTCCAAGGGATGAATAACCTGAAGCCTTATGCCATGAGTCAAATTGCTGAGCAGGTCATTCGTGTTATCTGGATGCTCTTAGCAACCTTTATCATTATGAAGCTCGGTTCAGGAGATTACCTAGCAGCCGTTACCCAATCGACCTTTGCGGCCTTTGTCGGCATGGTAGCCAGTTTTGCAGTTTTGGTCTATTTCCTTGCTCAAGAAGGTTTACTCAAAAGAGTCTTTGAAACGAGGGATAAGATTAATAGCAATCGTCTCTTGGTCGATACCATTAAGGAAGCTATTCCTTTTATCTTGACAGGGTCTGCCATCCAGCTTTTCCAAATCTTGGACCAAAATACCTTTATCAATAGCATGAAGTGGTTTACCAACTATAGTAATGAAGACTTAATTGTCATGTTTTCTTATTTCTCAGCCAACCCAAATAAAATCACGATGATCTTGATTTCTGTAGGGGTTTCAATTGGGGGTGTCGGTTTGCCACTTTTGACTGAAAACTATGTCAAGGGGGATTTGAAGGCAGCTTCTCGTCTTGTTCAGGACAGCATTACCATGCTTTTTGTATTCCTGCTACCAGCAACAGTTGGAGTAGTCATGGTAGGAGAACCTCTCTATACAGTCTTTTATGGCAAACCAGATAGTTTGGCTATGGGCTTGTTTGTCTTTGCAGTTTTGCAGTCTACTATTTTAGGCTTGTACATGGTCTTGTCTCCAATGCTTCAGGCCATGTTCCGCAACCGCAAGGCTGTTCTCTATTTTATCTATGGTTCGATTGCCAAGCTAGTCTTGCAAATACCTACTATCGCCCTCTTCCACAGTTACGGGCCTTTGATTTCCACAACCATCGGTCTTATCATTCCTAACGTCTTGATGTATCGGGATATTTGTCAAGTAACTGGTGTTAAGCGCAAGGTGATTTTGAAGCGAACCATTTTAATCAGTTTGTTGACTCTTTTCATGTTTCTTGTAGTTGGGACATTGCAGTGGATTTTAGGATTTGTATTCCAACCAAGTGGACGTTTGTGGAGCTTCCTTTATGTAGCTCTTGTCGGTGCCATGGGTGGAGGAGTATACGGAGTCATGAGTCTCCGTACTCGTTTGTTAGATAAGGTGATTGGAAAAGCCCAAGCAGATCGCCTGCGAGCAAAATTAAAAATTTCTTAAAAAATAATTTATAAATAAAATGAATAAGTTGAGTTTTTTAAAAATCAAAACACTCTCTTATTCATTTTTTATTGTTAGAATTGGATATAAAATGTAAAACAGAGAATAAATAACGAAAGTAATTGAATTTTATGTCAAAAAACACTTGACTAAAAAGTAGTTAGTTTGTATAATAAAACAAATATTTAAATCAGGAGGTTCTGGAGATGAAAAAGTCTAAGGCCAAGTATGCAACACTTGCAGGTATCGTGTTAAGCGCAGGTATTTTATTAAGCGCGTGTGGGAATTCTAGCACAGGGTCAAAAACATATAATTATGTTTATTCAAGTGATCCATCTAGTTTGAACTATCTAGCAGAAAATCGTGCAACAACCAATGATATTGTGACTAATCTAGTAGATGGTCTCATGGAAAATGACCAATATGGGAATTATGTTCCATCTTTGGCAGAGGATTGGAGTGTTTCTCAAGACGGTTTGACCTATACCTACAAACTGCGTAAAGATGCTAAGTGGTATACCTCTGAAGGTGAAGAATATGCCCCAGTAACTGCCCAAGATTTTGTCACTGGGCTGAAGTACGCTGCTGATAAAAAATCAGAAGCCTTGTACTTGGTGCAAGAATCTGTTGCAGGTTTGGATGACTATATTAACGGTAAAACAAGCGACTTTTCAACTGTGGGAGTCAAGGCTCTTGATGACCAAACTGTTCAATATACCTTGACACGACCAGAACCCTACTGGAACTCAAAAACAACGTCAACTATTCTCTTCCCAGTTAACGCTGATTTCTTGAAATCAAAAGGGGATGATTTTGGGAAGGTAGACCCATCTAGCATTTTGTACAATGGACCTTTCTTGATGAAATCTTTAGTTTCAAAATCTGTCATCGAATTCAAGAAAAATCCTAACTACTGGGATGCTAAAAATGTCTTTGTAGATGATGTGAAATTGGCCTATTATGATGGTAGTGACGATGATGCACTGGCTCGTAACTTTGTGGAAGGGGCCTATAGCTATGCTCGACTTTATCCAAATAGTTCAAGCTTTGAAGGAATTAAAGAGAAGAACAAGGATAACATTATCTATAGTATGCAAACTGCAACTTCTTATTACTTGAACTTTAACTTGGATAGAAAATCTTATAACTTTACTTCTAAATCCTCAGATATCGAAAAGAAATCAACCCAAGAAGCAGTTTTGAATAAAAACTTCCGACAAGCCTTCAACTATGCCTATAATCGAACAGCATATGGAGCTCAATCTCAAGGGGAGGACGGAGCAACGAAGATTATTCGTAATCTGGTTGTACCTCCAACATTTGTAAGCATCAACGGAAAAGACTTTGGCGATGTTGTCTCAGAAAAGATGGTCAACTATGGTAAGGAATGGCAAGGAATTAATTTTGCTGATGCCCAAGACCCATACTATAACCCAGATAAGGCCAAGGCTAAATTTGCAGAAGCCAAGAAAGAACTAGAAGCCAAAGGAGTCCAATTCCCTATCCACTTGGATATATCAGTTGACCAAGTTGATAAAAAAGGTGTTCAAGAAACAAGTTCTTTGAAACAATCCATCGAATCTGTTCTAGGAGCTGAGAATGTGGTTATCGATATTCAACAGTTAAAAACAGATGACTTTGAGAACTCTAGCTACCTAGCTCAAACTGCAGCTCAAATGGATTTTGATATTTATAATGGTGGTTGGAGTGCGGACTACTTGGATCCATCAAGCTATCTTGATATCCTAAATGTGAATAATGGGGGTATGTTGCAACACCTTGGTATAGAGCCAGGTGAAGCCAATGACAAGGTCAAGGCTGTTGGGCTGGATGTCTATACTCAAATGCTGGAAGAAGCTAACAAGGAACAAGATCCAGCTAAACGTTATGAAAAATATGCTGAAGTTCAAGCTTGGCTCGTTGATAGTGCCCTTGCAATTCCAAATGTTTCCCTTGGTGGAACCCCTAGCTTGAGAAAGACAGTTCCATTCTCTGCACCATTCTCACAAGCTGGAAATAAGGGTGTAGAATCATACAAGTATCTCAAGTTGCAAGATAAGACAGTCACAAAAGACGAATATGAAAAAGCCAAAGAAAAATGGTTGAAAGAAAAAGAAGAATCCAATAAAAAAGCCCAAGAAGAATTGGCAAAACATGTCAAATAAGGATTTTTCAAGAAAAACGATGGTTTCGAAAGAAACTGTCGTTTTTTAATAGAATGATGGCAAATTTGGAAGGAAAAATATCACATTTTTTTATTTGTTTGTTGGAATTATGTTATAATGAATATAATAAAAACGTGAGAAACTATTTTCGAAAATCTACCCAGTGTTAACTGAAGTATGCATATACTAGGGTAATATTATAGGAGGGATGCTATCTACAGTGAAAGTAAGATAAAACGCAATAATTGATAAGTTCTTCTTTATGTGAAGAGTTCTTATCTACCTATTTACTAATCGTTATGGAGGTATCATCATGGGTGCTATTATGGAGTTTGCAACAGAAAAACAGATTGAATCATTTCTCTCAACTTGCCACATTGAAGGGCAAAAGAATTTTCTGATGGCTTTCAAGAAAAAGACATGGTTGAAATCCTTTATTGATTTTTTCATTATAGGTGGTTCCTACTATGTTCAGTCGAGTGTGAAGCCTAAGATTCTGGCATTCACGCCTAGGGGAATCTACTTGATGAACATCAGTGATGTAACAGAAAATCATTCTAATCACGTCGTGGAGATGCCTTGGAATCAAGTTCAAGATTTTACTTATAAGCCAGTCTTGAATACAGTTAGGCTGAACTGGAACTATCAAAATGAAGCCTATATTTTTTCCGTGGATGTCGGTCAGATTAGTCAGCATGTGGGGCAGTATCAATTTAACAAAGAGCATTATGACTATTTAGTCCAACAGGATTTCTTTCAGTCTAAGTAAGCCCTAGCAATCATTTTAAACAAAGAATCTGGAAGCTTTTCTGGATTCTTTTTAGCTTTACTAGCTAGTACTCAATGAAAATCAAAGAGCAAACTAGGAAGTTAGCCGCAGGTTGCTCAAAACACTGTTTTGAGGTTGTAGATAAGACTGACGAAGTCAGCTCAAAACACTGTTTTGAGGTTGTAGATAAGACTGACGAAGTCAGCTCAAAACACTGTTTTGAGGTTGTAGATAAGACTGACGAAGTCAGCTCAAAACACTGTTTTGAGGTTGCAGATAGAACTGACGAAGTCAGTAACATATACCTACGGTAAGGCGACGCTGACGTGGTTTGAAGAGATTTTTGAAGAGTATAAGTCTATAGTTTAAAACTATAACTAGCTCTTGAAAAGAAGAAAATGAGTTGATGAAAATAAGTGGTACAATAGTTACTATAGATTTGGAGGTATTGTATGAGCAAGGAATTACACATTAACACAATTTTGGCCCAGGCGGGTATCAAGTCAGACGAAGCAACAGGAGCTTTGGTAACACCGCTTCATTTTTCGACGACCTACCAGCACCCAGAGTTTGGTCAGTCTACTGGATTTGACTATACGCGTACTAAAAACCCAACTCGTAGCAAGGCGGAAGAAGTCTTGGCAGCTATTGAGTCAGCAGATTATGCCCTAGCGACTAGCTCAGGGATGTCAGCAATTGTATTGGCCTTTAGCGTCTTTCCAGTAGGAAGTAAGGTTTTAGCAGTGCGTGACCTTTACGGTGGTTCTTTCCGCTGGTTCAACCAAGTCGAGCAGGAAGGTCGATTCCATTTTACCTATGCCAATACAGAAGAAGAGCTGATTGCCGAGTTAGAAAAGGACGTGGATGTCCTCTATATCGAAACACCAACCAATCCTTTGATGTTGGAATTTGATATCGAAAAACTAGCCAAATTAGCTCATGCTAAGGGTGCCAAAGTGGTGGTGGACAATACTTTCTACAGCCCTATCTACCAACGTCCGATTGAAGATGGAGCAGATATCGTTCTCCATTCAGCAACCAAGTATCTAGCAGGACACAATGATGTCTTGGCTGGAGTGGTTGTGACCAATAGTTTAGAACTATACGAGAAACTCTTCTACAATCTCAATACGACAGGGGCAGTCTTGTCTCCATTTGACAGTTATCAATTGATTCGTGGTCTCAAGACCTTGTCTCTTCGTATGGAGCGCTCAACAGCTAACGCCCAAGAAGTGGTTGCCTTTTTGAAGGATTCTCCCGCAGTTAAGGAAGTTCTCTACACTGGTCGTGGGGGGATGATTTCCTTTAAAGTAGCCGATGAAACACGCATTCCTCATGTTTTGAACAGTCTTAAGGTCTTCTCTTTTGCGGAAAGTTTGGGTGGGGTAGAAAGTCTCATTACTTATCCAACGACGCAAACTCACGCTGATATTCCAGCAGAAGTGCGCCATTCTTATGGTTTGACAGATGACCTCTTGCGTTTGTCGATTGGGATTGAGGATGCTAGAGATTTGATTGCAGATTTGCACCAAGCCTTAGAAGGATAAGATAAAGATGGGAAAATATGATTTTACAAGCCTGCCCAATCGTTTAGGGCACCATACCTATAAATGGAAAGAAGCAGAAACGGATAGTGAAGTCCTACCAGCTTGGATAGCGGATATGGACTTTGTAGTCTTGCCTGAAATCCGCCAAGCCGTGCAGACTTACGCTGATCAACTGGTTTATGGCTATACCTATGCCAGTGAAGAGTTAATTAAGGAAGTTCAAAAGTGGGAAGCCACACAACACGGTTACCACTTTGACAAAGAGGCTCTTGTCTTTATCGAGGGTGTGGTACCGGCTATCTCAACCGCTATTCAAGCTTTCACAAAAGAAGGTGAAGCGGTTTTGATTAACACACCTGTCTACCCACCTTTTGCCCGCAGTGTTAAGTTGAACAACCGTAGATTGATTACCAATTCTTTGGTGGAAAAGGATGGTCTGTTTGAGATTGACTTTGACCAACTGGAGAAGGATTTGGTGGAAGAGGAGGTCAAACTCTATATTCTTTGCAACCCTCACAATCCTGGTGGACGTGTTTGGGAAAAAGAAGTCTTGGAGAAGATTGGCCAACTCTGCCAAAAACACGGTGTTTTCTTGGTTTCAGATGAGATTCACCAAGATTTGGCCCTCTTTGGTCACAAGCATCATTCCTTCAATACCATTGATCCTGACTTTAAAGAATTTGCTATCGTCTTGAGCAGTGCCACTAAAACCTTTAACATCGCTGGAACAAAAAATTCATATGCAGTCATTGAAAATCCTAAGTTGAGACTGGCTTACCAGAAACGTCAGTTGGCTAATAATCAGCATGAAATTTCAGGTCTGGGTTATTTGGCGACAGAAGCTGCCTATCGCTATGGGAAGGATTGGCTAGAGGAACTCAAGCAAGTCTTTGAAGACCATATTAATTATGTGGTAGATTTATTTGGAAAAGAGACTAAAATCAAGGTCATGAAACCGCAAGGAACCTACTTGATTTGGCTTGATTTTTCAGCCTATGATCTGACTGATGAAAGATTGCAAGAGCTGTTGAGAAATGAAGCTAAGGTTATCCTCAACCGTGGTTTGGATTTTGGAGAGGAAGGGAGTCTCCATGCCCGTCTCAATGTAGCCATGCCCAAATCCCTGCTGCAAGAAGTGTGTCAGCGGATTGTGACGACTTTTGCCAAACGTTAAAAATCCAGCCTTCTAGGAGAAAAGTATCCCTAGAAGGCTATTTTCATAGGGGAAAATATGGTATAATAAAAAGATAAGGTAAAGGTAAAAATATGGCTAAATTGATTCCGGGGAAAGTCCGTATCGAAGGCGTTGCCCTTTATGAAACTGGTAAGGTTGACATTATCAAGGAAAAGAACAATCGGCTCTACGCTCGCGTTGCAGAAGAAGAACTGCGCTATAGTTTAGAGGATGATTTGGTTTTTTGTGCCTGCGATTTTTTCCAAAAGAGGGGCTACTGTGTGCATTTGGCAGCGCTGGAGCATTTTCTAAAAAATGATGAGCGTGGTCAGGAAATTTTGCAGAGTCTGGAAGAAGGTCATGAAGAAAAAGAGGCCGTTGAAACCAAGGTGACCTTGGGTGGCAAATTTTTGGACCAAATCTTGTCTCCAAAATCAGAACGTGCTTATGAATTATCGGCTGTGGGGCAGGTGGAAGCAGGAACCAATCATATCTTGTGGACACTGAGAATCGGCCAAATCAATAGCCAAAAATACTATGTCATTCGGGATATTCCACTCTTTTTAAGGATTGTCGAGCAGAGAAAGTCTTATATGATTGGCAAGATTTATGAGGAGTCTCTTTCTTGGGAAGCCTTTGATGAGGCCAGTCAAGAACTTCTGACTTTCTTGCGAGGACTGATGGAGGAAGGACAGGCTCCAGACCTCTTTTTCCAAAACCAAGGTCGGCACCTCTTTTTCCCTCTGACTTTTTTTGAGCAGGGGGTGAATTTACTGATGACCTTGCCTCATTTTCAATTTGACCATCAAGTGGATAGCTACCAGGCTCTGCTTTTTCAGGATATGCATGCTGATGCCAATCTATTTGCCTTTACAGTAACAGAATACTCGGATTATTTTGAAATGGAAATCAGTGAGAGTCCAAGGGTTAATATCTTTTATCAGGGAGCTGTGCTTTTCCATAAAGGACAGGTTTATTTTCAAACAGACCAGCAGATGCGTCTTCTCAAGGAAATTAAAGCGCTACCTGTGGATCAACAAGGAAAGAAATACCTGCAATTTGATAGTAGTGACCGAGATAAGTTGGCTTCTTGTTTAACTCTTTTTAGCCAGATGGGGACCGTTTCAGCTCCAGAACGGTTACAAATCAAAACTTTTGAACCCTCTTTTTATTTTGATAGGGAAGAGGATAATCGGATTCGTTTAGAAATTCAGTTTGATTATGGGGATAGGCAGGTATCAAGCCGACAAGAGCTAGAAGAATTACCATTTTCGAGTGATGCGGACTTAGAAGAAAGAATTTTCCAAGTCTGTTTGACTGCGGGCTTTGAAGCCGATTTTCAATCTTGGCGTCAGGCCCTAAAAGCAGAGTCTGTTTATCATTTCTTCCACGAAATCATTCCAGTCTTTGAAAAACTCGGGAATGTTGATCTATCAGACAAGTTAGAAGAACTCTATAGCCTAGCAAGCCCTCAAGTGCAAATTGCTTCCAAGGGAGGGCTCTTGGAAATCCAGTTTGATTTTCAAGATATTGCCCAGGAGGAAATTGATCAAGCCATGCAGGCCTTGGTTGCCAATCAAGATTTTTACATTGATTCGTCTAACCAAGTCTACTTTTTCGATGAAGAAACCAAGAAAATTCGCCAAAATTTACAGGAATTGGGGCAATTTGAATTAAAAGATGGGGCCTTGCAGGCTCGGAAATCCTTGGCTTATAGTTTAGCTCATCTCTTTGAAGGACGTGACCGTGTTTCTTTTTCACAAGAATTCCAGAATCTGGCTCATGATTTGACGCATCCAGAGGACTTCCCTAGACAAGCAACTCAGGTTCAGGCTGATTTGCGAGATTATCAGGAAAAGGGAATCAGCTGGCTACAAATGCTCTATCATTATGGTTTTGGTGGGATTTTGGCTGATGATATGGGATTGGGGAAAACTCTTCAGAGCATTGCTTTTTTGACCAGTCAAGTGACAAAAGAAAGTCGAGTCTTGATTTTAGCACCTTCAGGTTTGATTTACAACTGGGCAGATGAATTTCAGAAATTTGCCCCACAGTTGGATGTGGCTGTTGTTCATGGTTTGAAAGCTAGTCGTGAGGAGATTCTTGCTGAAAGCCATCAAATCTATGTGACGAGCTATGCTACCTTCCGTCAGGACAGTGAGCTTTATCAGGGGATGTCCTTTGAATTTCTTTTCTTAGATGAAGCTCAGGTTATGAAAAACGCCCAGACCAAGATAGCCCAGACCTTGAGACAATTTGTGGTGCCGTCAGTCTTTGCCTTGTCAGGAACTCCTATTGAAAACCATCTAGGTGAGCTGTGGTCTATTTTCCAAATCGTCATGCCAGGACTTTTGCCAAGCAAGAAAGAATTTATGAAATTGCCAGCAGAGCGAGTGGCTCAGTTTATCAAGCCTTTCGTTATGAGGCGCAAGAAAGAAGAAGTGCTGACTGAATTGCCAGACTTGATTGAAGTAGTTTATAAGAATGAACTGGCAGACCAGCAAAAGGCTATCTACCTAGCCCAGTTGCAACAGATGCGAGACCGTTTAGATCAGGTGTCAGATCAGGAATTCCAGCGAAGTCGGGTGGAAATCTTATCTGGTCTGATGCGCTTGCGCCAAATCTGTGACACTCCTGCCCTCTTTATGGAGGATTATCAGGGAGCCAGTGGCAAACTGGATAGTCTTCGAGACCTGCTGGTACAGGTGGCAGACGGTGGACACCGTGTCTTGATTTTCTCGCAGTTCAAGGGAATGTTGGAGAAAATTGAACAAGAACTGCCAGACTTGGGCATGACTTCCTTTAAAATTACAGGTTCAACCCCAGCCAAGGAAAGACAAGACATGACTAAGGCCTTTAATCAAGGGGAGAGAGATGCCTTTCTGATTTCCCTCAAGGCTGGTGGGGTTGGTCTGAACCTGACAGGTGCTGATACGGTTATCTTGGTTGACCTTTGGTGGAATCCTGCGGTGGAGGCGCAAGCCATTGGCCGTGCCCATCGGATGGGACAGGAAGAAACGGTGGAAGTCTATCGCTTGGTGACCAAGGGAACCATTGAAGAAAAAATTCAGGAACTCCAAGAACAGAAGAAACATCTAGTGTCACAAGTATTGGATGGCACAGAGTCACGTGGCAGTCTGACCCTAGCAGAAATTAGAGAAATTTTGGGAATTTCTGAAGCCAGCACTTGAAAAATCAAGACAATACGCTATAATGAAGTGTTGAAAGGAAATAGAAAATGAAACAAGAACGATTTCCATTGGTGTCAGATGACGAGGTCATGCTGACTGAAATGCCAGTCATGAACTTGTACGATGAGTCTGATCTGATCAGTAATATCAAGGGTGAGTATCGAGATAAAAATTATTTAGAATGGGCTCCTATTACTGAAGAGGCGCCAGTAAAACCGATTGAAAAGCAAGTCGAGAAACCTAAAAAAGCTCCTTTAGGGGTTAAAAAAGAAGGAAAGAGCTATGCGGAGGTGGCGCGTGAAGAAGCGCGTGCAGACTTGAAAAAGAAACGCTCTGCTAACTACCTAACTCAGGATTTCAGCCGTGCGAGACGTCATTCTAAATCAGGCCTTCTTAGACAGGGCAACCAACCGACAGCTCCTTTCCAAAAGGAAAATCCTGGTGAATTTGTCAAATATAGCCAAAAATTGACCCAGTCTCATTATATCTTGGCGGAAGAAGTTCATTCTATCCCTACCAAGAATGAAGAAGTGTCAGCACCTGCTCCAAAGAAAAACAACTATGATTTTCTAAAGAAGAGCCAAATCTACAATAAAAAAAGTAAACAAACAGAACAAGAACGTCGGGTTGCCCAAGAGTTGAATCTGACCAGAATTACAGAATAGGGGAGAAAACATGCCAAAGACATATCATTTTATCGGAATTAAGGGATCAGGGATGAGTGCCTTGGCCTTGATGTTGCACCAGATGGGGCACAAGGTTCAGGGATCAGATGTTGAAAAATACTACTTTACCCAACGGGGTCTTGAGCAGGCAGGAATTACTATTCTTCCTTTTGATGAAAAGAATCTAGACGGTGATATGGAAATTATCGCTGGAAATGCCTTTCGTCCAGATAACAACGTCGAAATTGCCTATGCAGACCAAAATGGTATCAGCTACAAACGTTACCATGAGTTTCTAGGTAGCTTTATGCGTGACTTTGTTAGCATGGGAGTAGCTGGAGCACATGGAAAAACTTCAACGACAGGTATGTTGTCTCATGTCTTGTCTCACATCACAGACACTAGCTTCTTGATTGGGGATGGGACCGGTCGTGGTTCAGCCAATGCCAAATATTTTGTCTTTGAATCTGACGAATATGAGCGCCACTTTATGCCTTACCACCCAGAATACTCTATCATCACCAATATTGACTTTGACCATCCAGACTACTTCACAAGTCTAGAGGATGTTTTCAATGCCTTTAACGACTATGCTAAACAAATTACCAAGGGGCTTTTTGTCTACGGTGAAGATGCTGAATTGCGTAAAATTACGTCTGATGCACCAATCTACTATTATGGCTTTGAAGCTGAGGGCAATGACTTTGTAGCTAGCGATCTTCTTCGTTCTACGACTGGTTCAACCTTCACAGTTCATTTCCGTGGTCAAGAATTGGGGCAATTCCATATTCCAACCTTTGGTCGTCACAATATCATGAATGCGACAGCCGTTATTGCTCTTCTTTACACAGCAGGATTTGATTTGAACTTGGTGCGTGAACACTTGAGAACATTTGCCGGTGTTAAACGTCGTTTCACTGAGAAAATTGTCAATGATACAGTTATTATCGATGACTTTGCCCACCATCCAACAGAAATCATTGCGACCTTGGATGCGGCTCGTCAGAAATACCCAAGCAAGGAAATTGTAGCGGTTTTCCAACCTCATACTTTTACAAGAACCATTGCCTTGTTGGATGACTTTGCCCATGCTTTGAACCAAGCGGATGCGGTTTATCTAGCACAAATCTATGGATCTGCGCGTGAAGTGGACCATGGTGATGTCAAGGTAGAAGACCTAGCTAATAAAATCAACAAGAAACACCAAGTCATCACTGTTGAAAATGTTTCTCCACTTCTAGACCATGACAATGCTGTCTACGTCTTTATGGGAGCAGGAGACATCCAAACCTATGAATACTCATTTGAACGTCTCTTGTCTAACTTGACAAGCAATGTTCAATAGGATATTCTTATGGAAATTCCAATTAAGATCATTCAGGCAAGTAAGTCTGATTTGGCTGAGATAGAGGTACTTCAAACTTCGTCTTTTCCAGCTGAAAAGCAGCAACCTTCCCATATTTTAGAAGAAAGTATCCGTAAGTCTGCGGATACCTTTCTTCTAGCTAGGGATGAAAATCAACTTTTAGGTTATGTTATAGGTAGTCCTCAGTTAGACAATCCGCAATGTCTAAAAATACATTCTTTAGTCATTGAGTCTGACCATCAGAGACAGGGCTTGGGAACACTTCTTCTTGCAGCCTTGAAAGAGGTGGCAGTTGAGCTGGATTACAAAGGGATTCGTTTGGAGAGTCCTGATGAGCTGCTTTCCTATTTTGAAATGAACGGTTTCATTGATGAAGAAACTTCCCTTTATGCAACTAGCCAGGGTTATAGTATGATTTGGTTTAATCCCTTTTATCTGGAGGCACAATGAAAATTAGACAAGCAAGATTAGAAGATTTGGGTCGGATTGTCGAGATTGAACTAGAGAATTTCTCGGTAGAAGAAGCCATTCCTCAATCTGTCTTTGAAGCGCATTTGCGAGAAATACAGACCTCTTTTCTGGTTGCAGAAAAAGAGGGCAGAATCATGGGTTATATAGAAGGGCCAGTTGGCCCCCATCGCCATCTGCAAGACCAGTCCTTTACAGAAGACATAAAAGACTATAGTCATGAGACGGGTGGCTATATCTCTGTGACCTGCCTCTCCATTACCAAAGAGGCACAGGGCTTCGGACTGGGTCAGAAATTGCTAACAGCCTTGAAAGAACTGGCTCTTGAAGATGGGAGAGAAGGCATTAACCTAACCTGTCATGACTATCTCATCGCCTACTATGAAAAACATGGATTTGTCAACGAAGGTCTGTCCCAGTCAACCTTTGCAGGGGAAACATGGTATGATATGGTCTGGGAAGCTAATACTCTTCGAAAATCAAATTCAAACCACGTCAGCGTCGCCTTACCGTACTCAAGTACAGCTTGCGGCTAGCTTCCTAGTTTGCTCTTTGATTTTCATTGAGTATAAAAAATAAGCCAGAAAAGCATGCTAGGTTGCTTTTCTTTCGTTTTTAAGATATAATATTATGGATTGTCAACGAGGAGGAAAAACTTTTGAGTGAAAAGTCAAGAGAAGAAGAAAAATTAAGCTTTAAAGAGCAGATTTTACGAGATTTAGAACAAGTTAAAAAACATGAAGAAGATCAGGAAGAAGTTGATTTAGCTTCAATAAAACCCCAATTTTCTTCTAAAAATGACCAGTCGATAGAAGAGTTAATGGAAGATTCTCTATCAGCTGTAGAGGAGATTATGAGAAAAGCTCCTACCGTGCCTACTCACCCAAGCCAAGATTTACCGGCTTCTTCATCAGATGAGATTAAAAGAGAAACTCTTACTGTTCCAAGTCATCCAAGTCAAGATGTGCCTTCTTCTCCCGCAGAAGAGGCTGTAAGACAAGCTCCACTTGCTCCTAGTCACCCGAGTCAAGAAGGACCTTCTGCTCCATCAGCGGAGGGAGTATCAAGACCAACTCCAGGACCTGTTAGTCCTAGAAAAGTAGAAAAGGAATTTAATGAAATCCCAACGAGGGTAGCTGTTTCTTATAAGACAGAAGCTCAGAGAGAGGTAAAAAGAGAAGTTCCTACTTCAAAACCAGTAGTGGAAAAGAAAGTTGTAGAAGAAATGCCTGCAACTCCACGTCGTAGCCGTCGTGAGACGGTTAAGTCACCCAAGAAGAAAAAATCAGGATTTAAGGCCTTCTTCATTTCTCTACTCATTTTCTTAGGTTTGATTTCGGCATGTGGTTACTTCGGTTATCAGTATGTTCAGTCATCTTTACAGCCTGTTGACGCTGATTCTAAGCAATATGTAACGGTGCAAATCCCAGAAGGGGCTAATGTTCAAGAAATCGGTAAGACACTTGAAGGTGCCGGCTTGATTAAACACGGTCTAGTTTTTGGTTTGTATGCTAAGTACAAAAATTATACTGATTTGAAATCAGGTTACTATAATTTGCAAAAGAGCATGAGTACAGAAGATATCATCCACGAACTACAAAAAGGTGGAACAGCTGAAGCTCAAGAACCTGTCCTTGCGACTTTGACAATTCCAGAAGGTTATACGATTGATCAAATGGCACAAGCTGTAGGTCAATTGCAAGGTGAATTCAAAGAGCCTTTGACAGCGGATGCCTTTCTGGCAAAAGTTCAAGATGAAAACTTTATCAGCCAAGAAGTTGCCAAATATCCTAGTCTACTTGAAAGCTTGCCTACAAAGGAAAGTGGCGTTCGTTACCGTTTGGAAGGATTCCTCTTCCCAGCTACATACTCTATCAAGGAAAGCACAACTATTGAAAGCTTGATTGATGAGATGTTGGCAGCTATGGACAAGACTTTAGCGCCTCATTACAGTACGATTAAGTCTAAGAATTTGACGGTCAATGAATTGCTGACCATTGCTTCTCTTGTCGAAAAAGAAGGCGCTAAGACGGAAGACCGTAAGTTGATTGCAGGTGTATTCTACAATCGCTTGAATCTTGGTATGCCACTTCAAAGCAATATTGCCATCTTGTATGCCCAAGGCAAACTTGGTCAGAAGATTAGTCTTGCCGACGATGCTGGAATCGATACATCGATTAATTCACCATACAATGTTTATACAAATCTAGGCCTCATGCCTGGTCCAGTAGATAGTCCAAGCTTGGATGCTATCGAGTCAAGTATCAATCAGACTAAGAGTGAGAACCTTTACTTTGTTGCAGATGTGACAGATGGTAAGGTCTACTATGCTAGCAATAAAGAAGAACATGATCGGAATGTTGCTGAACATGTCAACAGCAAGTTAAACCAAACAAACTAAAATTATGTGATGCTTCACATAATTTTCTTTAGAGAATATCATTAGAAGAAAGTTGAGAAAAATGGCAGAAAAAACATATCCTATGACCCTTGAGGAAAAGGTAAAACTGGAAAAAGAATTAGAAGAATTGAAATTGGTCCGCCGACCAGAAGTGGTAGAACGCATTAAAATTGCTCGTTCATACGGTGACCTTTCTGAAAACAGTGAATACGAAGCAGCTAAGGATGAACAAGCCTTTGTCGAAGGACAAATCTCTAGCTTGGAAACAAAAATCCGTTACGCTGAAATCGTCAATAGCGACTCAGTTGCCCAAGACGAAGTAGCGATTGGTAAAACAGTCACTATCCAAGAAATTGGTGAGGACGAAGAAGAAGTTTATATTATCGTAGGTTCAGCGGGTGCGGATGCCTTTGCTGGTAAAGTTTCAAATGAAAGCCCAATCGGACAAGCCTTGATTGGTAAGAAAACAGGTGATACAGCAACCATTGAAACACCTGTTGGTAGTTATGATGTAAAAATCTTGAAGGTTGAAAAAACAGCCTAAAAATAGAAAAAAGGAGTGGGGAGGCGATGCGCTTCACTCACTCCTTTTTCCATTTTAAATTGAATTGGAGACGATATGAGTTCAAAGAAGAAAAAAAATAAGATGGAGCGTGGTCTGACCAATCGTCACGTGCAGGTTATGGCCATTGCTGGAACAATTGGAACAGGACTCTTTTTGGGAGCAGGTCGCTCTATCAGCCTAACAGGTCCTTCCATTGTACTGATTTATATGATTACTGGGGCTTTCATGTTCCTCATGATGCGTGCGGTTGGAGAAATGCTCTACCAAGACCCTGAGCAACATACCTTTATCAACTTTATCACGCGCCATTTGGGTAAGGGCTGGGGTTATTTCTCAGTTTGGTCTTACTGGCTATCTGTTGTCTTTATCGGTATGGCAGAAATCACAGCCATCTCTCATTATGTTCAGTTTTGGTTCCCTAGCTGGCCAAGTTGGATGATTGAGATAGGATTTTTGACTATTCTAGCCTTGGTCAATCTGATTGCGGTGAAGCTCTTTGGAGAAGTTGAGTTTTGGTTTGCTATGGTCAAGATTGTGGCTATTTTAGCTATGATTGCCACAGGAGTCTTTATGGTCTTGACAGGCTTTAAGACACCACATGGAGTAGCAAGTTTGGCCAATATCGCCGACAATTTCTCCCTCTTCCCAAATGGTGGAGTCAACTTTGTCATGGCCTTTCAGATGGTTTTCTTTGCTTATCTAATGATTGAGTTTATTGGAGTAACAACTTCTGAAACCAAAAATCCACGTCAGGTCTTGCCAAAAGCCGTTAAGGAAATTCCTTTGCGTATCGCCTTTTTCTACGGTGGTGCCCTCTTAGCCATCATGGCTATCATTCCGTGGCGTGAACTTGCTTCAGCTGATTCTCCCTTTGTTACGGTATTTGAATTGGCAGGTATCAAGTGGGCAGCGGCCTTGATTAACTTTGTCGTCTTGACGTCAGCAGCATCTGCTCTTAACTCAACCCTTTATTCAACAGGTCGTCATTTGTACCAGATTGCCCATGATTCGCCAAATCCATTCTTAAAGGCTATTAAGGCAGATACTCTTTCTCGTCATAACGTGCCACAAAATGCCATCATTGCTTCAGCGATTTTGATTGCCCTAGCAGCCTTTATCAACGTCTTGCCAGGTGTTTCTGATGCCTTTGCCTTGATTACGGCATCATCATCAGGTGTCTATATCGCCATTTATATCTTGATTATGGTGGCTCACCTTAAATACCGCAAGTCACCAGACTTTATGGCAGATGGTTATCTCATGCCCCATTATCGTTTCCTAAATCCTTTAACCATGCTCTTCTTTGCCTTTGTCTTTGTAACCCTCTTTTTACAAGAGTCTACATTTGTAGGAGCAATCGGATCAGCTATTTGGATTATCGGTTTCGGGATTTATAGCCAGTGGAAATTTAGAAAATAGATTTGAAACTCATCAACTCAGGTTGGTGAGTTTTTGTTAGTTTGACAGTCTATTGAAATAGGACTATAATCAAGCTGTAACAGTGTTTAAGGAGGTTTAGATGTACTTTAGATTGGAAAATAAGGAATCCCATAAATCACAAGAAATAGGGAATCTGATTCGTGCTTATAATCGTTCAAAAAGAGAAGAGGCTGAAAGTGAGCCACTGAATCTTTATGTCGAAGATGAAAAGGGCAATCTCCTGGCAGGTTTGATAGCAGAGACTTTTGGAAATTGGCTAGAAATCGAGTATTTATTTGTAAAAGAGGAACTGAGAGGGCAAGGAATCGGTTCAAAACTATTGCAGCAAGCAGAAACTGAAGCTAAGAATCGAAATTGTCGTTTTGCTTTTGTCAATACTTACCAGTTTCAGGCTCCAGATTTTTATAAAAGCCATGGCTACAAGGAAGTCTTTACCTTACAAGACTATCCCTACATTGGGCAAAGATATTATTACCAAAAGGATTTGTAAGGAGAATATGAAAGTATAAGGCAAAGAGGGGGGGGTTGACATAAGTATGAAGGAGATTCTCGGTAAATACTAGTTAGAATCTAGAAATTGTGTCTGTCTAGACGATATTGAGGACAATACAATCGCAGCTGAGAAATTGGTAATCAAGGTCTATAAGGTTAAGAAAAGAAGTGATGTCGTCGATATTTTGAAATCCTATATTTAAACTTAACACTCTCTATTTTGTGGTAGAGAGTTTTTTGTTAATAAAATTTTACAAAATGACATTTATATATTGCATTAAGTTAGATATATGATATAATGTTGTTGAAAAGAGGCGCAACTTTTTAAGAATGTGAAGGAGGACGCTAGTGGCTAAAAATTTAAAATTAAAATTAGCTCGGGTGGAGCGTGATTTAACACAAGGGGATTTGGCAGAAGCTGTGGGCGTTACTAGGCAGACTATAGGCTTGATTGAAGCTGGGAAATACAATCCTAGTCTCTCCCTCTGCCAGTCCATTTGCAGATGCTTAGGAAAAACATTAGACCAACTATTTTGGGAGGAAGAAGATGAAAAATAGAAAAAAACTTGTGATCAAAGATGAACGTACAGAAAAATTGGATGGAAAGATTTCAGGAGAAATTCTTTTGGGAATGTGCCTATTTTTGGCACTGGAAATTTTTGCCAAAGTTTATATTTTTAATTTAACGCTTCTATCCTATTCACCAGAATTACTTTTATTGATTGGAGTAGGTTTGTATGTCATTATTCGCCGCATGTATGTAGGAATTGATATTCGAGATATTGTTGAGAATACTGGAAAAGAAAGAATTTTATCTGCTTTGGGATTTTCTATAGTGATTTTATTGATTGATATCATAGGCAATCGCGAGGAACTGGTCAGTCTATTGACTTGGAAGTACTCCCTAAAAGTGGTTCTAGCAGTTATCATCTATCTCGTTGGGAGTTATTCTATGGATAGAGTTATCCTATACTTGAATCGCAGAAATCAGCAAGTTTGGGAGGAAGAAGATGAAAAATAGATTTTTTTATTATCAATTATTAGACGAAAGAGAAGAACAACTGATGAATAAAGCGGGGGCAGAGTCTTTTTCACTCTTTATTGGGCTTGTACTTCTAAGCTATTTGGTGGCAGTGCTGGCTCCATCTCTTTTTAATCCGAATTTTCTAGTCTATACTCTGATAGTAGGAATTTTCTTCTTTTTCAATCGTGCCCGTTATCTGAGAGTAACCTACTATAGTCGTTTTCATTTTACGATTTTGGGTTGCTTTTTCTTAACCTTGGCTATTACGGCTCTTTTGATGTTGCAGAATTATCAATTCAATATAGAAATTTATCAGCACAATCCTTTGAACGTTAAATACCTGTCTGCTTGGGTCATTACTTATGTTATTTATCTTCCTTGGGTCTTTATCGGCAATCTTGGTTTGAAGAGCTATGGTGAATGGGCTCAGAAAAAATTTGAGCAAGACATGGATGAATTGGAGAGTGGAGAATAGCTTGTTACTCTTTTCTCAATCCAGCTAAAATGTGATATAATAGTACTAATTTATTGGAATACATGAAAGTTCTTGAAAATTTTCATGTATTTCTAGTTAAGGAAGTAGGAAAAGTATGTATCCAGATGATAGTTTGACATTGCACACGGACTTGTACCAGATTAACATGATGCAGGTTTACTTTGACCAAGGGATTCACAATAAAAAGGCGGTCTTTGAGGTGTATTTCCGCCAGCAGCCTTTTAAGAATGGCTATGCAGTTTTTGCAGGTTTGGAAAGAATTGTGAGCTATCTTGAAGGTTTGCGTTTTTCGGATAGTGATATCGCCTATTTGGAGTCGCTTGGCTATCATGGGGCATTCTTGGACTATCTCCGCAATTTCAAGTTGGAGTTGACCGTTCGTTCTGCCCAAGAAGGGGACTTGGTCTTTGCCAATGAGCCAATTGTGCAGGTGGAAGGGCCTCTAGCCCAATGTCAATTGGTCGAAACGGCTCTTTTGAACATCGTCAACTACCAGACTTTGGTGGCGACTAAGGCAGCTCGTATTCGCTCGGTTATTGAAGACGAACCCTTGATGGAGTTTGGGACACGTCGGGCTCAAGAAATGGATGCGGCTATCTGGGGAACACGCGCAGCGGTGATTGGTGGTGCCAATGGAACCAGCAACGTGCGTGCTGGTAAACTCTTTGACATTCCTGTTTTGGGGACCCATGCCCATGCCTTGGTACAGGTTTATGGTAACGACTATGAGGCCTTTAAGGCTTATGCTGCAACCCACAAAAATTGCGTTTTTCTTGTGGATACCTATGACACCCTTCGTATCGGTGTGCCAGCGGCCATTCAGGTGGCGCGTGAACTGGGCGATCAGATTAACTTTATGGGTGTGCGGATTGACTCTGGGGATATTGCCTACATTTCCAAGAAAGTCCGTCAGCAACTAGACGAGGCTGGATTTACAGAGGCTAAGATTTATGCTTCTAATGATTTGGACGAAAATACTATCCTCAACCTCAAGATGCAAAAGGCCAAGATTGATGTCTGGGGTGTGGGTACCAAGCTGATTACAGCCTATGACCAACCAGCTCTTGGGGCGGTTTATAAGATTGTTGCGATCGAAGATGAAAATGGGAACATGCGCAATACCATCAAGCTGTCTAATAATGCGGAAAAAGTGTCTACGCCAGGTAAGAAGCAGGTGTGGCGTATTACCAGTCGTGAAAAAGGTAAGTCAGAAGGCGATTACATTACCTATGATGGTGTGGATGTGAGCGACATGACAGAAATTAAGATGTTCCATCCGACTTATACTTACATCAAGAAGACCGTTCGTAATTTTGACGCTGTTCCTCTCTTGGTGGATATCTTCAAAGACGGAAAATTGATTTACAACCTGCCTAGCTTGACTGAGATTCAGGATTATGCTCGTAAGGAATTTGACAAGTTGTGGGATGAGTACAAGCGCGTGCTTAATCCGCAGCATTATCCAGTGGATTTGGCGCGTGATGTATGGCAAGACAAGATGGACTTGATTGACAAAATGCGCAAGGAAGCTCTTGGTGAAGGAGAAGAAGAATGAGTTTGCAAGAAACGATTATCCAAGAGCTGGGTGTCAAACCGGTGATTGATGCCCAAGAAGAAATCCGTCGTTCCATTGATTTCTTAAAAAGATATCTGAAAAAACATCCCTTCCTAAAAACCTTTGTACTAGGGATTTCTGGGGGACAAGACTCAACCTTAGCAGGTCGTTTGGCTCAACTAGCTATGGAAGAACTGCGAGCAGAAACGGGAGATGACAGCTACAAATTTATCGCTGTCCGCCTGCCATATGGAGTACAAGCCGATGAAGCAGATGCTCAAAAAGCCCTAGCATTCATCCAGCCAGATGTCAGCTTGGTTGTGAATATCAAGGAATCTGCAGATGCTATGACAGCAGCAGTTGAAGCGACAGGTAGTCCTGTTTCAGACTTTAATAAGGGAAATATCAAGGCTCGTAGCCGTATGATTGCCCAGTATGCCCTTGCTGGTTCCCATAGCGGAGCGGTCATTGGGACAGACCACGCCGCGGAAAATATCACAGGTTTCTTTACCAAGTTTGGTGACGGAGGTGCGGATATTCTCCCTCTTTACCGCCTCAATAAACGCCAAGGAAAACAACTCTTGCAGGAACTTGGTGCAGACCCAGCCCTTTATGAAAAAATCCCAACAGCAGACCTAGAAGAAGATAAACCAGGTCTAGCTGATGAAGTAGCCCTCGGAGTCACTTATGAAGAGATTGACGACTACCTAGAAGGCAAAACAATCAGCCTAGAAGCTCAAGCGACTATCGAAAACTGGTGGCACAAAGGCCAACACAAACGCCACCTACCCATCACTGTATTTGATGACTTTTGGGAGTAAAAAGGTCCGGGGGACCTTTTTAGCTTGAGCCTTGAAACTCGAGAGCAAGAATAATCTTCAGTGGAAGTTTTCAGCCCGAGTCTAGAAATACCAGAACGAGGAGATTCGAGGACCTTTTTTAGCTTATTACCTTGAGATTCCAAAGCAAAACAAGTTTCAATTGAGATTGGATATAGAATCATCTATCAGAAAGCGAGGTAGCGTCATGAAAGCAATCGGTACGCAAATATTACAGACAGATCGTTTAATCTTACGAAGATTTGTGGAAAGTGATGCAGAAGCCATGTTTCAGAATTGGGCTTCATCCGCTGAGAATCTGACCTATGTCACCTGGGATCCTCATTCTGATGTCGAGGTGACTCGAAACTCGATTCGTAATTGGGTTGTTTCCTATGCTAATCCCAACTATTACAAATGGGCCATTTGTCTCAAAGAAAACCCGGAGCAGGTGATAGGAGATATCAGCATCGTTGCAATAGATGAGAACGATTTTTCTTGTGAAATTGGCTATGTGCTAGGCAAGGCTTACTGGGGACATGGGATTATGACAGAGGCCTTGAAAGCTGTTTTGGACTTTTGTTTTACTCAAGCAGGCTTTCAAGAAGTCAAGGCACGTTATGTCAGTCTCAATCCAGCTTCAGGTCGTGTCATGGAGAAGGCTGGAATGTCCTATATCAAGACTATTACCAATGGTGTAGAGAGAAAAGGCTACCTTGCGGACCTTATTTACTATCAGATAAGTAGGGAAGACTAGTGAATTTTCTTTTCAGTTTCCATCAAAGTCAGACCTTGTCTGGCTTTTTTTGCAACATTTTTTACATAACCTGATCAAATTCCTATTTTTCCCTATCATTGTCCCTGTTTTTTCTTGAGTTTTGGGGCTATAATAGTCCTATCAAATCAAAGAATGGAGGAAGGCAATGGGTAATATAATCTTTTTTATCAGTGTTTTTCTTGCTGGAATTCTTTCCTTCTTTTCTCCTTGTATTTTACCCTTGTTACCGGTCTATGCAGGGGTCTTGTTGGATGACAAAGATGGTGCTCAGGCTTCTAGTGGCAAATTTTCAATCTCAGTTGTTAGTTTATTGCGAACTTTGGCCTTTATAGCGGGTATTTCTTTTATCTTTATCTTACTGGGATATGGTGCTGGTTTTTTAGGAGACCTTTTGTATGCCTCTTGGTTTCAGTATGTGACGGGTGCGGTTATCATTCTCTTGGGCTTGCACCAGATGGAAGTCTTACATTTTCAGGGTCTTTACAAGGAGAGAAGGCTGCAATTAAAGAGACAGGGGCAAAAGGGTAAGGGCTATAGTCAGGCATTTTTACTGGGTTTGACCTTTAGTTTTGCTTGGACACCATGTGTGGGGCCAGTTCTGGGGTCTGTTTTGGCCTTGGCGGCTTCAGGTGGCTCAGGTGCTTGGCAGGGAGCTGGGCTCATGTTGGTTTACACGCTGGGTTTGGCACTACCATTTTTGGTTCTAGCTCTTGCCTCCAGCTATGTTTTGAAACATTTTCGAAAACTCCATCCCTACCTCGGAACCTTCAAAAAAGTGGGTGGTTTCCTCATTATCGTGATGGGAATATTGGTGCTTTTGGGAAATGCTTCCATTTTGACTACATTATTTGAATAGAGAGGAAAAAGAAATGAAAAAATGGCAAACATGTCTCCTTGGAGTAGGCTCAATCTGTTGTTTGGCAGCCTGTTCGGCTAAAAATATGTCAGACGAATCTACTATGAAGGAGCAAACAAAAACAGAACAAGTTAGTTCGCAAACTGCGACTAAAGGTCAGGCAGTTGCTGATTTCGAACTGACAGGAGTAGATGGCAAGACCTACCGCTTGTCTGATTACAAGGGCAAGAAAGTCTATCTCAAATTCTGGGCTTCTTGGTGTTCCATCTGTCTAGCCAGTCTTCCAGATACCGATGAAATTGCTAAGGATGCTGGTGATGATTATGTAGTTTTGACGGTGGTCTCTCCTGGACACAAGGGTGAACAAGCAGAAGCAGACTTTAAGAACTGGTACAAGGGTTTGAATTATAAAAATTTCCCAGTTCTAATTGACCCGTCAGGCAAACTTTTGGAAAGTTATGGTGTCCGTTCTTACCCAACTCAAGCCTTTATAGACAAGGAAGGCAAGCTGGTCAAAACGCAACCAGGTTTTATGGATAAGGATATGATTTTAAAAACATTGAAAGAAATGGGGTAGCGAAAGGTCATGAATGATAAAATAAAATTGTTTGTCTTGGCAGGAATCTTTTTCCTTGCCATAACCGGTTTCTATTTTCTATTGATGCGAAATGCAGGGCAGACAGATAGCTCTCAAATTGAGAAAGCATCAGTTAGCCAAGGAGGAAAAACAGTGAAAAAAACAGAAGTGAGTAAAGATGCAGACTTGCACGAAATTTATCTGGCTGGAGGTTGTTTCTGGGGAGTGGAGGAATACTTCTCACGCGTTCCCGGTGTGACAGATGCCGTATCAGGCTATGCAAATGGTAGAGGGGAAACAACCAAGTACGAATTGATTAACCAAACAGGGCATGCAGAAACCGTCCATGTTACCTATGATGCCAAGCAAATTTCCCTCAAGGAAATCCTGCTTCACTACTTCCGCATTATCAATCCAACCAGCAAAAATAAACAAGGAAACGATGTGGGAACCCAGTACCGTACTGGTGTTTATTACACAGATGACAGGGATTTAGAGGTAATCAACCAAGTCTTTGATGAAGTTGCTAAGAAATATGATCAACCTCTAGCAGTTGAAAAGGAGACCTTGAAGAATTTTGTAGTGGCTGAGGATTACCACCAAGACTATCTCAAGAAAAATCCAAATGGCTACTGCCATATCAATGTTAATCAGGCGGCCTATCCCATCATCGATGCCAGCAAATATCCCAAACCAAGCGATGAAGAATTGAAAAAGACCTTGTCACCTGAGGAGTATGCAGTTACCCAGAAAAATCAAACAGAACGGGCTTTTTCAAACCGCTACTGGGATAAGTTTGAATCCGGGATCTATGTGGATGTGGCAACTGGCGAACCCCTCTTTTCATCAAAGGACAAGTTTGAGTCTGGTTGCGGATGGCCTAGTTTCACCCAACCAATTAGTCCAGATGTCGCCACCTACAAGGAAGATAAGTCCTACAATATGACGCGTATGGAAGTGCGGAGCCGAGTTGGAGATTCTCACCTTGGCCATGTCTTTACAGATGGGCCTCAGGACAAGGGTGGCTTACGCTACTGTATCAATAGCCTTTCTATCCGCTTTATTCCCAAAGACCAAATGGAAGAAAAAGGCTACGCTTATTTACTAGATTATGTCGATTAAGAGGGCTTTCCTAAGCAGTTAAAGGAGAATTTTGCTATACTGATACTAGTAAGTGACAAAGGAGAGAAGCATGACCTATACAATCTTAATCGTAGAAGATGAATATCTGGTAAGACAAGGTTTGACCAAGCTGGTCAATGTAGCAGCCTACGATATGGAAATCATTGGTCAGGCTGAAAATGGAAGACAGGCTTGGGACTTGGTCCAAAAGCAGGTGCCGGATATCATTTTAACCGATATCAACATGCCTCAGCTAAATGGCATCCAGTTAGCCAGTCTGGTCCGAGAAACCTATCCTCAGGTTCATCTAGTTTTTTTGACAGGCTACGATGATTTTGATTATGCCTTGTCTGCTGTCAAACTAGGTGTGGATGACTACCTGCTCAAGCCCTTTTCTCGTCAGGATATTGAGGAAATGTTGGGGAAAATCAAACAAAAACTAGACAAGGAAGAGAAAGAAGAGCAGTTACAAGATTTATTAACCGATAAGTTTGAAGGAAACATGGCCCAGAAAATCCAGTCCCATCTGGCTGATAGCCAATTCAGTTTAAAGATCTTGGCCAGTAACTTGGGCTTTAGTCCGACTTATCTGAGTTCTTTGATTAAGAAAGAGTTGGGTCTGCCATTTCAGGATTATCTGGTGAGAGAACGTGTCAAACAAGCCAAGCTCTTGCTTCTGACCACAGATCTGAAGATTTATGAGATCGCAGAGAAGGTTGGTTTTGAAGATATGAACTACTTTACCCAACGTTTTAAACAGATTGCAGGTGTGACACCTCGTCAGTTTAAGAAGGGAGAAGGCCGATGAAGCGTTCTTCTCTCCTAGTCAGAATGGTTATTTCCATCTTTCTGGTCTTTCTCATTCTCCTAGCTCTGGTTGGGACTTTCTACTATCAATCAAGTTCTTCAGCCATTGAGGCCACCATTGAAGGCAATAGCCAAACGACTATCAGCCAAACTAGCCACTTTATCCAGTCTTATATCAAAAAATTAGAAACCACCTCAACTAGTTTGACCCAGCAGACGGATGTCCTAGCCTATGCTGAGAATCCCAGTCAAGACAAGGTCAAGGGAATTCGAGATCTATTTTTGACTATCTTGAAGGCAGACCAAGACTTGAAAACTGTTGTGCTGGTGACCAAATCCGGTCAAGTCATTTCTACAGATGATAGTGTGCAAATGAAAACTTCCTCTGATATGATGGCTGAGGATTGGTATCAAAAGGCCATTCATCAGGGAGCTAAGCCTGTTTTGACACCAGCTCGTAAATCAGATAGTCAGTGGGTCATTTCTGTCACTCAAGAACTTGTTGATGCGAAGGGAGCTAATTTGGGCGTGCTTCGTTTGGATATTTCTTATGAAACTCTGGAAGCCTATCTCAACCAACTCCAGTTGGGTCAGCAGGGTTTTGCCTTTATCATCAATGAAAACCATGAATTTGTCTACCATCCTCAACACACAGTTTATAGTTCGTCTAGCGAAATGGAGGCCATGAAACCCTATATTGAGGCAGGGCAGGGCTATACTCCAGATCACAAATCCTATGTCAGTCAGGAAAAGATTGTAGGAACTGATTGGACGGTTATAGGTGTGTCTTCGTTGGAGAAGTTAGACCAGGTTCGGAGTCAGTTCTTGTGGACCTTGCTTGGGGCCAGTGTCACATCTCTTCTTGCCTGTCTCTGCTTGGTATGGTTCAGTCTCAAACGCTGGATTGCCCCTTTGAAGAATTTGAGAGAAACCATGATGAAAATTGCTTCTGGTAATCAGAATCTTCGTGCCAAGGAAACTGGTGCCTATGAACTGAGAGAAGTGACTCGCCAATTTAATGCCATGTTGGATCAGATTGATCAGCTGATGGCAGATGTGCGCAAACAGGAAGAAACGACCCGTCAGTACCAACTTCAAGCCCTATCGAGCCAGATTAACCCCCATTTCCTCTATAACACTTTGGACACCATCATCTGGATGGCTGAATTTCAGGACAGTCAGAGAGTAGTTCAGGTGACCAAGTCCTTGGCTACCTACTTCCGCTTGGCGCTCAATCAAGGCAAGGACTTGGTTTGTCTCTCTGACGAAATCAATCATGTCCGCCAGTATCTCTTTATCCAGAAACAGCGTTATGGAGATAAGCTGGAATACGAGATTGCTGAAAATCCTGCCTTTGATAGGCTAGTCTTGCCCAAGCTGGTCCTACAACCCCTTGTAGAAAATGCTCTTTACCATGGCATTAAGGAAAAGGAAGGTCAGGGACATATTAAACTTTCTGTCCAGAAACAGGATTCAGGATTGGTCATCCGTATTGAGGATGATGGCGTTGGCTTCCAAGATGCTGGCGATAGTAGTCAAAGTCAACTCAAACGTGGGGGAGTCGGTCTTCAAAATGTTGATCAACGGCTCAAACTTCATTTTGGAGACAATTACCAGATGAAGATCGATTCTGCACCTTTAAAGGGTACGACAGTTGAAATATACATAAATAGAATAGAAACTAACTAACTCCCAGTCAATTCTGGGAGTTTTATGCAGGTTGGAGTAAGATTTTCAGGTTGTCTATCTTGCTAAAAACAAGAAAAAACGATATGATAGATAGTGATAAAAGAGGTATCAAGTATGAAGGAAAAAGACATTCAAAGAGAGACAAGCCAGATTGTAGAAGATGTATTGGAAAAGGCCAATTTGAAGCAAGGATCCATCTTTGTTTTGGGCCTTTCTTCTAGTGAAGTGATAGGTGGTCAGATTGGCAAGGAATCCAGCCAAGAAATTGGCGAAATCATTGTGAAGACCATCCTAGATATCTTAGAGGAAAAAGGAATTCATCTAGCTGTTCAAGGTTGTGAACATGTCAATCGGGCCCTCGTTGTTGAGCGTCAGGTGGCAGAGCAGTTTGGTCTGGAAATCGTTAGTGTCCTTCCTACTCTTCATGCAGGAGGTTCGGGTCAGTTGGCAGCCTTCAAGTTTATGAAGGATCCAGTTGAGATTGAATTTATCAAGGCTCATGCTGGCTTGGATATCGGAGACACTGCAATTGGCATGCATGTCAAGCATGTTCAGGTTCCGATTCGCCCTCTTTTGAGAGAAATTGGGCATGCCCATGTAACGGCTCTTGCTAGTCGTCCAAAATTAATTGGAGGTGCGCGTGCGCATTATCCACAAGATTCTATCAGAAAGTCGTGAGAATGAGAAAAACAAAACAACAACTAGAAAAAATCACAAAATATTCAATTCGTAAGCTAACTGTTGGGGTAGGTCCTGTAGCCATCGGAGCCTTCCTTTTTGGTGCCAGTGCCCTTTCAGTAGATAAGGTTCAAGCCAATGAAGTTGGCGGTGCTCATAGTGTTCATTACCGTTATTTGGCGGAGCAGGAGTTGACCGAGTCTGAAAAGGCCCTGATTCACCATGAGGTTCCTACAGAATTTCAAGATGATGATATTCTTTATGTAGTTTATCGTAAGAAGGCAACTAACAGTCAACAACTTCCATACACAGGAAGTAAGGAACTAGCCTTGGCAGGTCTTGGCTTGGCAACGGCCTCGCTAGCAGTCTTTTTGGTGTCTAAAAAAGGTCGTAGAGAAGTTCTAGGTGTTCTCTTGATTGGTTCTTTAGGAGCCAGCACCTTTGTACCTTATGGAACATTTGCATTTGAAAATAAAGAATTGCTTTCTTATAACCAAACTATTTCGGCCTCAACACATGAAGGTTTGGCTGAAGGGATTATCCATATTGATGGCTATGAATACATTGGATACTTCAAGGAAGCAGAACTCCATCCATCAAGACCAGCTTCAGCTGAGAAGCCTCAGTTGCCAGTAGAAAAGCAAAATGCAAATGAAATCGAGAAAACAGAAGTAGCTCAGGAAAGACCTGCTGTTGCTTCGGAAATTGCCGTCGAAAAACCTGTAGTAGAGACTCCAGTTGCTCCTGCTGTTGAAGAAAAACCAGTTTCTGCGAAGCCTCAGGTTAGACAGGAAGAGAGCTTGGTTGAGATTCCTTTTGAAATGGTCACAAGCCCAGATGCGAATCTAGCAGAAGGACAGACTCGTATCGTCACAGCTGGAGTAAATGGTAAGCGTCGCCTTGTAACCAAAGTTTCGGTGGTTAATGGTCAAGAAGTTAGAGAAGTCATCGAAGACCAAGTGGTTCAAAATCCTGTGTCGCAAGTCATTGCAGTCGGAACCAAGAAAGAGGTGCAACCTGCCCCAACTCCAGTACCACAAGTTGAATCAACTCACCAAGTAGCTAAAGGAACTCAAGAGGAAGGTAAATCAGGCCAAGCCTTAACACAACCGGAATTGCCAGAGGCTCAAGTAGAAGCAAAAGGAACTCAAGAGGAGGGTAAATCAGGCCAAGCCTTAACACAACCGGAATTGCCAGAAGCCCCAGTAGAAGCAAAAGGAACTCAAGAGGCAGGCAAAGAAGGCCAAGCTTTAGTACAGCCAGAACTTTCAGAGGCTACAGTAGAGTCTAAAGGAACTCAAGAAGCAGGTAAGGAAGGTCAATCTTTAACGCAATCGGAACTACCAGAAGCTATAGTAGAGTCTAAAGGAACCCAAGAGGCAGGCAAGGAAGGTCAAGCACTTGTTCAAGATCAATTACCTGAGTATAAGGTGACTGAGGGAACCCTTGTTGAAGAATCAACTACAGAAATTGACTACAAAACTGAAACGACTGAGGATCCAACTAAGTATACGGACGAAGAAACTGTCCTACGAAATGGTGAAAAAGGAAGTCAAGTTACTAAAACAATTTATAAAACAGTAGAAGGTGTTAAAACTGACCAAGTTCTTTCAACTAGCACAGAAGTTGCCAAGGAGCCTGTAAACCAACAGGTAAGTCATGGTACAAAACCAATTGAGGGAACTCTTGTAGAAGAAAGTTTTGAAAAGATTCCATTTAAGGAAGTTGTTAAAGAAGATGACCAACTAAAAAAAGGCTTAGAAGTTGTAGCTCAAGAAGGAAAAGAAGGCCAGAAAAAAATCACCAAGACTTTTAATACCATTAAGGGAGTTAAAACAGAGGACGCTCCAAAAGTTACAGAGGAAATCCTTGAGGCACCTCAAGACAAAATTTTGAAACGTGGTACCAAGACCTTTGAAAAACCAGTATTGACCATCACTGCAGTTGAATCTAAGGATTTGAAACGGATTTCAGATGTTAAATACAGTCTAGAAAATCCAAGCAAGGCGGCCATTAAATCTATCACCTTAACTCTGAAAAAAGGTGATGAGATTGTGAAAACATTGAATGTTTCACCTGACAACTTAACAGCTAGCCTGACAGATTTGCAATACTACAAAGAATATAAGATTGAAACTAAGATGGTTTACGACCGTGGTGAAGGCGATGAGGAAGTAGTTCTGAATGAAGAACCTCTAAGAATTGACCTCAAAAAAATTGAAATCAAAAACATCAAAGAAACAAGCTTGATGAGTGTGGACGCTGATGGTAACGAAACAGACACTAGTTTGCTTACAGAAAAACCAGCTGATGTTGCCCCACTTTACCTACGAGTTACAACTCACGACAACAAGGTTACACGACTTGCTGTTGACAAGATTGAAGAAGTAGAAAAAGACGGAAAAACTTTATATAAAGTTACTGCCAAAGCACCAGACTTAGTTCAACGTAATGCCGATAACACACTTAGCGAAGAGTATGTTCATTACTTTGAAAAACAAAAAGCAAAAGAAGGTAATGTTTACTACAACTTCAATGAGCTTGTAAAAGATATGAAAGCTAACCCTAGCGGTGAGTTCAAACTTGGTGCAGATCTAAATGCAGCTAATGTACCAACTCCAAATAAAGAGTATGTTCCTGGTACATTTAAAGGTAAGTTATCAAGTGTTGAGGGACAACGTTATTCAATCCACAATATGACACGTCAATTATTTGGTGGTATTGAAGGTGGTTCGGTTAAAGATGTTAACTTAGCTAATGTCGATATTAATATGCCTTGGATTGATAACATTTCTGCTCTTGCTAGAACTGTTAAGAATGCTACTGTTGAGAATATTAAAGTAACTGGTAGCATCACTGGTAGAGATGGAATTGCCGGACTTGTTAACAAATTAGATAACGGCGGGCAACTTACTAATGTTGCTTATATCGGTAAACTTGCTGGTGTAGGTGACAGAGGATGGGATTTCGCTGGTATGGTTGGTGAAATCTGGAAAGGTAATGTTGATAAAGGATATGTAGAAGCTGATATAGTTGCTAATAAAGCTCGTATCGGTGGATTTGTCGCTAGATCAGATAACGGTTCTGATCCTAACGGAATTGGTAAATATGGTTCTGTTCGTAATGCTGTTACGAAAGGAACTATTAAGGTAAATACACCTGTTGAAGTAGGTGGTTTCCTTAGTAAGAACTGGGCATGGGGTAAAGTTGCTGACTCTGTGTCGATGATGAAAGTTGAAAATGGTGAAGTATTCTATGGATCTAAAGATATCGCTGAAGATGATGGTTACTTCTCAAATAATGCATTAGAACGTAACTTTATAGTTAAAGATGTAAGTACAGGTAAGCGTTCATTTAGATTCTCTACTTCTGATAGAATTAAAGAGGTATCTCAAGAAGAAGCAGATAAGAAAATTGCAACTTTAGGAATTACAGCTAATGATTATGTTATCAATCCTCTTGTTTCAGATACACTAAATAATATAAAACCAAAATCTGACACTTACAAAGATACTCAAGATTACGATGCATCTCGTGAGCTTGCTTACCGTAACATTGAAAAACTTCAACCATTCTACAATAAAGAATGGATTGTAAATCAAGGAAATAAATTAGCTACTGATAGTCCATTAATGACTAAAGAAGTATTGTCTGTAACTGCAATGAAAGGCAATGACTTTGTCACCGACCTTACAGATGCTGACCATATTATGGTTCACTACGCAGATAAGACAAAAGAAATCTTTAACATCTCACCTAAAGAATCTCAAGTAAAACAAGTTAAAGAATATAGTGTTGCTGAACTTGGAGAAATAGTTTATACTCCTAATATCGTTGTTAAAGATCGTGCAGATTTAATCAGCGCTATCGAAAGTAAATTAAGTCCAGTAGAATTACAATCTGACCCGATTTACCAACATTTGGGTAGAACTGGTGGCAACAAAGTCAATGCAATTAAGGATTTATACTTAGAAGAAAGCTTCAAGTATGTGAAAGATAATCTCACTCAATTTGTTACGAAGTTAGTTGAAAATGAAGATCACCAGCTTAACACAGATGAAGCTGCTAAACGTGCCTTGATTAAGAAAATTGATGACAATAAGGCTGCAGTTCTTCTTGGTTTGTCTTACCTCAACCGTTACTACGGAGTTAAATTCGATGACTTTAATATTAAAGAGTTAATGTTATTCAAACCGGACTTCTATGGTAAGAATGTTAGTGTGTTAGACTTTTTGATTAAGGTTGGTTCTAAAGAAAGTAATATTAAAGGTGATAGAACTTTAGAAGCTTATCGCGAAACGATCGGTGGAGTTATCGGTATAGGCGAGTTAAACAGTTTCTTAGACTATAATATGCGTCTATTTACAAGTGACACAGATTTAAACGATTGGTTCATAAAAGCAACTAAAGATAATGTATATGTCGTTGAACCGAAGACAACAACTCCTGAATTTGCTGATAAGAAACACAGAGCATACGAAGGATTGAATAATGATGTTCACGGTAAAATGATTCTTCCACTTCTGAATTTAAAAGATGCACATATGTTCTTAATCTCAACATATAACACTATGGCTTACAGTTCATTTGAAAAATACGGTAAGAATACTGCGGAAGAACGCGAAGCATTCAAAGCTGAAATCAATAAAGTCGCTAAAGGTCAACAAAATTACCTAGACTTCTGGTCTCGTCTATCATTAGATAAAGTTCGTAACCAACTGCTCAAGAGCAACAATATGGTACCAACTCCTGTGTTAGATAACCAAAACTACAAAGAAGGTACTGATAAATACGGTCACACTAATAGCGGTAAAGATGTCGCTCCAGTTCGTGAATTGTACGGACCAACAGGTCGTTACCATGCTACTGACTGGCGTATGGGAGCTGTAGCTCGTATCTACGGTAATCCTTATAAGGATGATTCAGTCTTCTTCATGGTTACCAATATGATTAGTGACTTCGGTATCTCAGCCTTCACTCACGAAACGACTCACGTCAATGACCGTATGGTTTACTTAGGTGGTTCTAGACACCGTGAAGGTACTGACTTAGAAGCATTTGCACAAGGTATGTTACAATCACCTGCTGAAACAAGTCCAAACGGTGACTTTAAAGCACTAGGGTTGAACATGGCATACGAACGTCCAAATGACGGAAACCAATGGTATAATACTAATCCAAATGATTTGACATCTCGTGCAGAAATCGATCACTACATGAAAGGTTTCAATGATACGCTTATGCTTCTTGATTATCTTGAAGGAGAAGCTGTAATTGATAAACACGATAAAGCACTAAACAACGCTTGGTTCAAGAAAGTTGCTAAAAAACTACGTAACGCTAATACGAAGAACCAATACGATGAGGTTCGTGATTTGAATGCAGAAGAAAAAGAATATAACTTAACTTCTGTTAACGACCTAGTAGACAAGAACTTCATGACCAAACACGGTCCTGGTAATGGTACTTATGACCCAACTGGATTTGGCTCTGCCTATGTAACGGTGCCTATCACTGCTGGTATCTATGGTGGTAATACAAGTGAAGGAGCTCCAGGCTCTATGTCATTCAAACATAACACATTCCGTATGTGGGGTTACTTTGGATATGAAAAAGGCTTCTTAAACTACGCTTCTAATATGCTGAAAAATGAGTCTAAACAGGCTGGTCATGCTACTCTAGGTGATGACTTTATCATTAAGAAAGTTTCTGATGGTAAATTTAATACTCTAGAAGATTGGAAGAAAGAATACTTCAAAGAAGTTGTTGATAATGCTAAAGCAGGATTTAACCCTGTTACAATCGACGGTACTACATACAGTAGTTACGATGACTTGAAGAATGCATTTGCTGCAGCTGTTGATAAAGATAAAGCTACTCTTAAAAATGGATCAGTTAAATTTGATAATACTGTATCACTTAAAGAGAAATTATTCAAAAAACTTCTTCAACAAACAAACAGCTTTAAAACTTCAATCTTTAAATAATCGAAATCTCTCATCTGCTTTGCGGATGAGGGTTTTCTTAATTTATGCTATACTTAAGATATGCATAGAAAAACAGTGATTGATTTTAGGGCTTTGGGGGAGAGATACACCTTTACCCAGCCTATCAAAGAATTAAAAACAAGAAATTTAGCAGAAGTGGTGGACTTGCTGGCACAAGTGGAAAGCTACCAAAAGAAGGGCTACTATGTGGTGGGCTATGTCAGCTACGAGGCTGCACCTGCTTTTGAGGAAAAATTAGCAGTTCACAAGACACCCCTACTGGGAGAGTACCTACTGTATTTTACTGTTCACGATAGGGTGGAGACCTCCCCTATTCCTCTGACTTATGAGGAGATTGATTTGCCCTCAAATTGGCAGGAAGTAACGTCTGCAGCAGACTATGAAAAGGCGATTGCTCGGATTCACCATCATTTACGTCAGGGGGACACCTATCAGGTCAACTACACAGTCCAACTCAAGCAGGACTTAAGTGCAAATCCTTTTGCCGTCTACAATCGTATGGTGGTAGAGCAGGAGGCAGGCTACAATGCTTATGTGGAACATGATGAGATGGCAGTGATTTCCATGAGTCCAGAGCTCTTTTTTGAGCAAAATGGCCGTGAGTTGACTACGCGACCAATGAAGGGAACGACTCAACGTGGCACGACTGACAAAGAAGATCTGGAACAGGCTAGCTGGTTGGAGCAGGATCCTAAAAATCGCTCTGAAAACATGATGATTGTGGACCTCTTGCGCAACGATATGAACCGTATTTCTGAAGTGGGCAGTGAGTATGTGGAGCGTCTGTGTCAGGTAGAACAGTATTCGACTGTCTGGCAGATGACTTCAACCATCAAGAGTCAGTTGCGAGAGAACATTGACCTTGTTGAAATATTCCGTTCTCTCTTTCCTTGCGGTTCCATAACGGGAGCACCCAAAATTGCGACAATGGAGATTATCAAGGACTTGGAGCCACAACCGCGCGGAGTCTACTGTGGAACGATTGGTCTCTTGCTTCCAAATGGGCGACGGATTTTCAATGTAGCCATTCGGACCATTCAATTGCATCAAGAAAAAGCCATATATGGAGTGGGTGGTGGCATTACTTGGGATAGCACTTGGGAATCTGAATACCGAGAGGTTCATCAAAAGGCAGCTGTTCTCTATCGTAAACAAGCTCGTTTCCAATTAATTTCAACTGGAAAAATCAGTCAGAAGAGCTTGCTGTTTGAAGATCAACATTTGGAAAGACTGAGAAAAGCTAGTCGATATTTTGCCTTTCCTTTTGATGCAGAAGACTTAAGACAAAAGATAGAGGAAGAGTGTCAGGCTTGTGATGCTAATCAAGATTACCGCTTGCGTATTTCTCTCAGCAAGTCTGGAGAGATAAAACTCAGTCGTCAAGTATTAACACCCCTTAGTCCAAGTTTTTGCGAGGCCAAACTTTGTCTGCAAGAAGCAGATTTGAATCAAGCATTTACCTATTTTAAAACGACTCATAGACCACACTTGACTCTAGGGAAACAGGAAATCATTTACCATAATGCAAGAGGAGAATTGCTTGAGAGCTCTATCGGAAATTTAGTTTTGAAAATCGCTGGGAAACTCTATACACCGCCTATCCGACTGGGAATCTTGCCAGGAATTTACCGTCAGCATTTGATGGAAACAGGACAGGTAGGAGAGAAAGTCTTGACCTTAAAAGACTTAGCCCAAGCAGAAGCTATTTACGGCTGTAATGCAGTGAGAGGCTTGTATGAATTGAGCCTAGAGGAGAACTAGATGAAACTGGTATTTTTACACGGGTTAGGGCAGTCAGCAGAGAGTTGGAAAGAAGTTCGGAATCTACTGACAGATTATCCTTCTGAGGCTATCGAGTTATTTCCTTCTGGAGTTAGCAGCTATCAAAAAGCCAAGGAGCGAGTATATCAGTACCTAGCTCAAGAGACAGAACCTTTTGTTTTGGTTGGATTGTCCTTAGGTGCTGCCCTGGCACTAGAACTTTCCAGTTATGATTTACCAAATCTCCGAGCGTTGGTTCTATCAGGATGCCCACTTAAATTGTCCGGTAATATCCTATTTTATCTTCAGTTGCTGATTTTTAAACTACTTCCCAAAAGGGTATTTGAAAAACAGGGAGCAGATAAGACTCTTATGGTCGGAGTTTCTGAGGAATTGAAGACACTTGATTTAACGGATATAGCAGGGATTTGCCCTCATCCAACCTTACTAATTTGTGGCAGCAAAGATAAACCGAATCTTAGTTCTATGAGAAGTCTTCATAAACTAATATCAGAATCCCAATTTCAGATTATCCCAGACGGCCCTCATGTCTTGAATAAGGAAAAACCAAAGGAGTTTGTAGAAAATACCAGAAGTTTCCTTGAATTGCTGAAATAAGTTTGATAAAATAATATTGAAATCGATAACATTCCTATAGGAGAAAGTAATGAACAAACGTCTATTTTTTAAAATGAGTTTGGCGACGTTGTCAGTTTTAGCTTTGTTTTCACAACCAGTTTTAGCAGAAGAAAACATCCATTTTTCTAGCTGTAAGGAAGCTTGGGCTAATGGCTATTCAGATCTTCATGAGGGAGACTCTGGTTATTCTGCCAAGTTAGACCGCGATCATGATGGTGTGGCTTGCGAATTGAAAAATGCCCCTAAGGGCGCCTTTAAATCAAAACAAGCAACTGTGGCTCAAACTGATACAAGTTCAGCAATAACAAGTGGTTGGGTTAAGCAGGACGGTGCTTGGTATTACTTTGATGAAAATGGAAATTCAGTGAAAAATGCTTGGCAGGGAAGCTATTATCTGAAAGCAGACGGAAAAATGGCCCAGAGCGAATGGATTTATGATGATTCTTATCAGGCTTGGTATTACTTGAAATCAGATGGATCTTATGCTTACAGTACATGGCAAGGAAATTACTATTTGAAATCAGATGGTAAAATGGCTAAAAATGAGCGAGTTGATGGAGGCCGTTATTATGTAGATGCTTCAGATCTCTGGAAACCATAAGTCAGGATAAAATCCAGAAAGTTAATGCAAACCTTTGCATAAGCAACTAAAATTTGTTATACTAGTACTGTAAGCATTTTCAATTAATTCACAAAGTAAAAGGAGAATATGATGAGTCAAAAGATTATTGGGATTGACCTTGGTGGAACTTCTATCAAATTTGCAATCTTGACAACAGCAGGAGAAATCCAAGAAAAATGGTCTATCAAGACCAACATTTTGGATGAGGGAAGTCATATCGTAGATGATATGATTGAGTCTATTCAACATCGTTTGGACTTGCTTGGATTGGCAGCAGCGGACTTCCAAGGAATTGGGATGGGATCACCAGGTGTGGTTGACCGTGAAAAGGGAACTGTTATTGGTGCTTACAACCTCAACTGGAAAACCCTTCAACCGATTAAAGAAAAAATTGAAAAAGCCTTGGGCATTCCATTCTTCATCGATAATGATGCCAATGTGGCAGCTCTTGGTGAACGTTGGATGGGTGCTGGTGATAACCAACCAGACGTTGTCTTTATGACACTTGGTACTGGTGTTGGTGGCGGTATCGTCGCAGAAGGCAAATTGCTTCACGGTGTTGCTGGTGCAGCAGGTGAGCTTGGCCATATCACTGTTGACTTTGATCAACCAATCGTATGTACTTGTGGTAAGAAAGGTTGCCTTGAGACAGTTGCTTCAGCAACAGGGATTGTTAACTTGACTCGTCGCTATGCCGATGCATATGAAGGCGATGCAGCCTTGAAACGCTTGATTGATAACGGAGAAGAAGTAACTGCTAAGACTGTCTTTGATCTCGCAAAAGAAGGAGACGACCTTGCTTTGATCGTTTACCGTAACTTCTCACGCTACTTGGGAATCGCTTGTGCCAACATCGGTTCAATCCTCAACCCATCAACAATCGTTATCGGTGGTGGTGTATCAGCTGCGGGAGAATTCCTTCTACAAGGTGTTCAAAAAGTCTACGACGAAAATAGCTTCCCACAAGTACGCACATCCACTAAATTGGCTCTTGCAACTCTAGGAAATGACGCTGGAGTTATCGGAGCAGCATCACTTGTATTGCAGTAAAATAAAAAAGGAGAAAATTGCTTTCCATAAGCGAGTGATTTTCCTCCTTTCTTTTTTTATGCTATACTAGTTAGGACAATAAATGAGGTGAGAGTAAATGACAAAAGCAGATACGATTTTTAAAGAGAATATTGAACGAATCCTCAAAGACGGTGTCTTTTCTGAGCAGGCTCGTCCTAAGTACAAGGATGGGACAGTTGCCAATTCTAAGTACGTAACGGGTGCCTTTGCAGAGTATGACTTGGCCAAGGGGGAATTCCCCATCACAACCTTGCGTCCTATAGCTATCAAATCCGCCATCAAGGAAGTGCTCTGGATTTACCAAGACCAGTCAAATAGCCTAGACGTGCTTAATGACAAGTACAATGTTCACTACTGGAATGACTGGGAAGTGGGAGATACAGGGACCATTGGTGAGCGTTACGGGGCTGTCGTTAAGAAACACGACATCATCAATAAGCTTCTCAAGCAGTTGGAAGCAAATCCTTGGAACCGCCGCAATATTATCTCTCTCTGGGATTACCAAGCTTTCGAAGAAACAGAAGGGCTGCTTCCATGCGCCTTTCAGACCATGTTTGATGTTCGTCGTGTAGATGGGGAAATCTATCTGGATGCGACCTTGACTCAGCGTTCGAATGACATGCTGGTGGCCCACCACATCAATGCTATGCAGTATGTGGCTCTTCAAATGATGATTGCCAAGCATTTTGGCTGGAAGGTTGGGAAGTTCTTCTACTTTATCAACAACCTCCATATCTATGACAATCAATTTGAACAAGCAGAGGAATTGCTTCGTCGGGAGCCGTCAAACTGCCAACCACGTCTGGTATTGAATGTGCCAGATAAGACCAATTTCTTTGATATCAAAGCAGAAGATTTTGAATTGGTAGATTATGACCCTGTCAAGCCGCAGTTGAAGTTTGACCTAGCTATTTAAAAGAATAGAAAAAAGAAGTTGAGACAATAAATCCCAACTTCTTTTGTTTCTTAACGTGATACGCGACGGCGAGCTGCTTTTTTACGGTTTTCTTCGATGAAAGCTGCTTTTTGCTCTTCTGGTTCAATCACTTTCTTTTTAAATGCGTATACTGCACCTGCAAGTGCAGCGACAGTTCCTGCGACACCTGTTACAAGACCTTTAGCGAATCCTTTAGCCATGAGTCTTCCTCCTTTATCTTCTTAATCAGCCAGCCTCCTCAAGAGGTCACATTTTTCTGACTGACCTTTTTGTGTTATAATAATAGTAACGAAAAAATGGGAATTTTTCAAGGAAAAAATATGAAACCAAAAATAATTGTGATCGTTGGACCGACTGCTGTTGGAAAAACAGCCCTTGCCATTGAAGTTGCAAAGCGTTTTAATGGCGAAGTGGTTAGTGGAGATAGCCAGCAAGTCTATCGAGGACTTGATATTGGGACGGCCAAGGCTAGTCCAGAAGAGCAGGCAGCTGTTCCTCATCATTTGATTGATGTTAGAGAGGTAACCGAGTCTTACTCGGCTTTTGATTTTGTTTCAGAAGCTAAGATGGCTATTGGGGATATTCACAGCCGTGGCAAGCTTGCCATTATTGCTGGTGGGACTGGACTTTATATCCAGAGCTTGCTAGAAGGTTACCACCTGGGTGGGGAGACTCCCCATGAGGAGATTTTGGCCTATCGAGCTAGTTTAGAACCCTATACAGATGAGGAATTAGCTCATCTTGTGTCGCAAGCAGGCCTTAAAATTCCTCAGTTTAATCGTCGTCGTGCTATGCGTGCCTTGGAAATTGCCCATTTTGGTCAGGATTTGGAAAATCAAGAGAGTCTATATGAACCGCTGATTATCTGCTTGGATGATGAACGTAGTCAATTATATGAACGTATCAATCACCGCGTGGACTTGATGTTTGAGGCTGGGCTTTTGGATGAGGCAAAGTGGCTTTTTGACCATTACCCTGATGTGCAGGCTACTAAAGGAATTGGCTATAAGGAACTCTTTCCTTATTTCCGTGGAGAGCAGACTCTGGATGAAGCCAGTGAGAGTCTCAAACAGGCGACCCGTCGTTTTGCCAAGCGTCAGTTGACCTGGTTCCGTAATCGCATGCAGGTCACCTTTTATCAGATTGGAGAAACTGGTGTAAAAGATCGCATTTTAAGCCAGATAGAGGAGTTTTTAGATGATTGAAACGGAGAAAAAAGAGGAACGGGTCCTGCTCATTGGTGTAGAATTGCAGGGCATGGACAATTTTGATCTCTCTATGGAAGAATTGGCCAGTTTAGCTAAGACAGCTGGGGCAGTCGTTGTAGATAGCTACAGACAAAAACGTGAAAAATATGATTCCAAGACCTTCGTCGGCTCTGGTAAGTTAGAAGAAATTGCGCTTATGGTGGATGCAGAAGAAATTACCACTGTCATCGTCAACAACCGTTTAACTCCACGGCAAAATGTCAATTTAGAAGAAGTTCTCGGTGTCAAGGTCATTGACCGTATGCAGTTGATTCTGGATATCTTTGCCATGCGAGCTCGAAGCCATGAAGGGAAGCTCCAAGTCCACCTAGCCCAGCTCAAATATCTCTTGCCTCGCTTGGTTGGTCAGGGAATTATGCTCAGTCGTCAGGCAGGGGGAATTGGTTCCCGTGGACCTGGTGAAAGCCAGCTGGAGCTGAACCGTCGTAGCGTTCGCAACCAAATCACGGATATCGAGCGCCAGCTCAAGGTGGTTGAGAAAAATCGAGCGACTGTCAGAGAAAAACGTTTGGAGTCAAGCACCTTCAAGATTGGTTTGATTGGTTACACCAATGCTGGGAAGTCAACTATCATGAACACCTTAACCAGTAAGACCCAGTATGAGGCTGACGAGCTTTTTGCGACTCTGGACGCGACGACTAAGAGTATCCATCTGGGTGGAAATCTCCAAGTAACTTTGACAGATACCGTGGGCTTTATCCAAGATTTACCGACAGAGTTGGTGTCTAGTTTCAAGTCAACCTTGGAAGAAAGCAAGCATGTGGACCTTCTGGTTCATGTTATTGATGCCAGCAATCCTTACCACGAGGAGCATGAAAAAACAGTTCTGTCTATTATGAAAGACTTGGACATGGAAGATATTCCTCGCCTGACCCTCTATAATAAAGCGGATTTGGTCGAAGATTTTACGCCGACCCAAACGCCTTATGCCCTCATTTCTGCCAAGTCTGAGGATAGTCGCGAGAATTTGCAGGCACTATTTTTAGAGAAAATCAAGGATATTTTTGAATCTTTTACCCTGCGCGTGCCTTTTTCAAAGTCATACAAGATTCATGATTTAGAAAGTGTCGCGATTCTGGAAGAACGTGATTATCAGGAGGATGGCGAAGTGATTAGAGGTTACATTTCTGAGAAAAACAAATGGAGGTTAGAAGAATTTTATGACTGATATTAAAGCGTTGGCTCTAAAATATGGGGGCTATACAAGTCTGGATAAGGTCTATCTGGATCAACTTCTAGCTGGTAGAACAGAGCAGGAGCAGTTGGCACTGATCACGCCTCCGCCAAGTGTGGTCAATGCTTACTTTGCAGAACTCTACCAGAAAAAAAGTCCTGAGGCTGCGACGGATTATTTTGCGGAACTCAGTCAGGAACTGAATCTTTACAATACTGAGCCAAGTTTCACTCTAGAAAATAAGCCTTTTATTCGGCTTAATCTGTCTGGTAAATCCTTTGGTTTTTGTTATGAGAGTGAGGGTTTGGGTCGAATTTTCTCTGAAAATGAAGAGGTTATTTCAGAAGACTTGCTCTTTGAGATTGCACAAATTTTCCCCCATCAACTAGTCTTTGAGGAGTCTGGCAAGATTTACATGAAGGATGTCGGAGATGAGGAAGTTGTTAGCGTGGAAAATCTAACAGCTTTGACTGATTTGGAAAGCTTGGCTGATGGTCGTAAGCGTCTCAAAGGCTACAGCCAAGAGGATTTACTGCAAGAAGCCACTGCTTTTTCTGGCAAGCGCTATTTCCGATCGGAAAACCGCACAGCCATGTTATATATTGATTAATTAGAAAGTATCGAATGGATATTCAATTTTTAGGAACGGGGGCAGGTCAGCCCTCTAAAGCCCGCAACGTTTCAAGTCTCGCCCTGAAACTCTTGGACGAGATTAACGAAGTCTGGCTCTTTGACTGTGGAGAAGGTACGCAAAATCGCATTCTGGAAACCACAATTCGACCACGTAAGGTCAGCAAAATCTTTATTACCCACCTACATGGAGACCACATCTTTGGTTTGCCAGGTTTCCTTTCTAGCCGTGCTTTTCAGGCCAATGAAGAGCAGACAGATTTAGAAATCTATGGACCGCAAGGTATCAAGTCCTTTGTCTTAACCAGTCTTCGTGTGTCGGGTTCTCGCCTGCCTTACCGTATTCATTTTCATGAATTTGACCAAGATTCTTTAGGAAAAATCCTTGAGACCGATAAATTCACGGTGTATGCAGAGGAGCTGGATCATACTATTTTCTGTGTTGGTTATCGTGTTATCCAAAAGGATCTAGAAGGAACTTTAGATGCTGAAAAGCTCAAGGCTGCTGGCGTCCCATTTGGCCCACTTTTTGGGAAAATCAAAAACGGCCAGGATGTTGTTCTCGAAGACGGTACTGAAATCAAGGCAGCTGACTATATCTCAGCTCCACGTCCAGGTAAGATTATTACTATTCTGGGTGACACCCGAAAAACGGATGCCAGTGTGCGTCTGGCTGTCAATGCCGATGTCCTAGTCCATGAATCGACTTATGGCAAGGGTGATGAAAAAATTGCTCGTAACCATGGCCACTCTACTAACATGCAAGCTGCACAAGTAGCAGTAGAAGCAGGTGCAAAACGCCTCTTACTCAACCATATCAGTGCCCGTTTCCTCTCAAAAGATATCAGCAAGCTCAAAAAAGACGCTGCTAGTGTTTTTGAAAATGTCCATGTGGTCAAAGATTTGGAAGAAGTGGAAATCTAGCAGTCACAGAAAGGATAAGTATGCCTACTATTCTCATTACTGGAGCTAGCGGTGGTCTAGCCCAAGAAATGGTCAAACTCTTGCAGAATGACCAACTCATCTTGCTTGGTAGAAATAAGGAAAAATTAGCCAAACTATACGGAGACCATCCCCATGCAGAATTGATTGAAATCGATATTACCGATGATTTAGCCTTAGAAACTCTGGTAGCAGACCTCTATCACCGCTATGGCAAGATTGATGTTTTGATAAACAACGCTGGTTACGGGATCTTTGAGGAATTTGACCAGATTTCCGACCAAGATATTCATCAGATGTTCGAGGTCAATACCTTTGCCCTAATGAATCTGTCTCGTCGCCTTGCGGCTCGAATGAAGGAAAGTCGAAAAGGTCATATCATCAATATTGTTAGCATGGCAGGTTTGATTGCTACTGGCAAGTCTAGTCTCTACTCAGCGACCAAGTTTGCGGCCATTGGTTTTTCAAATGCGTTACGCCTCGAACTGATGCCCTATGGAGTCTATGTGACAACAGTCAATCCAGGTCCAATCCGTACAGGATTTTTCGACCAGGCCGACCCAGATGGAACCTATCTTAAATCTGTTGACCGTTTTCTATTGGAACCAGATGCTGTCGCGCAAAAAATTGTCAAGATTATAGGAAAAAATAAACGAGAACTCAATCTTCCTGTCTTGTTGAACCTAGCCCATAAGTTTTATACTCTCTTTCCCAAGCTAGCTGATAAGTTGGCAGGGGAAACTTTTAATTATAAGTAAAAAGAACCAATGTGCAGGTTGTTGTAGCCTACATATTGGTTCTTATCATTTCTCAACTATCAAACTGGACTTCTTCTAGGAGATAGTCGATAAAGCGTTCGCCCATCTTAGATAGGCTGGTTTTCTCATGCTGGATATAGACCAGTTCAATTGGATCATCAATATCAAGTGGGATAGAAACGATATTGTCTCCGTTGAGGTTGCTGTTCAAAATTCCTGTTGCAATGGTATATCCATCCAAACCAATCAAGAGATTAAAAAGGGTGGCACGGTCACTAACCACAATGGATTTCTTGTGATGTTCTTGAGAAAGAATTTCTTCTGAAAAGTAGAAGGAGTTGTGCGTCCCTTGGTCATAACTGAGGTAAGGGAAATTTTCCAAATCAGACAGTTTCACCTTATCTTTCTTTGCCAGAGGGTTGGTCTTACTGACAAAGATATGGGGCTGGGCTGTGAAGAGATGGTGAGCCAGGAGGTGGTTGTCATCCAGCATCTTGGTTAAAACATCACGGTTGTAGCTGTTCAAAAATAGGACACCGACCTCACTACGGAAGTTCTTGACGTCATCGATAATCTCCCAAGTCCGCGTTTCACGAAGAAAAAGCTCGTATTTTTCCATATCGCTTTTCTTGAGCAAAGAGACAAAGGCATTGACTACAAAGGCATAGTGTTGAGACGAAACGCTAAAGAGTTCACGGTGGGCGACAGGATTTTTATAGCGTTCTTCTAGAAGCTGAGTCTGCTCGACAACCTGACGGGCATAAGAGAGAAACTCCATCCCATCACGGGTCAAGGTGATACCCTTGGGATTTCGGATAAAAATCTCAATCCCCATCTCATTTTCCAAATCTCTCACAGCATTGGAAAGACTTGGCTGGGTGATAAAGAGTTGCTTGGCTGCCTCATTCATGGAGCCAGTTTCGACGATTTTGATAATATAGTGTAATTGTTGAATTCTCATGTTTTTATTGTACCACACTTGCGTCAGAATCGCCAAAGAAGATAGGAAAATCAGGGGAGTGTGTGGGTCTCTTCTTGAAAAAAACACAAAAATTTGCTAGAATGATTCTTATGAAAACATTCTATGATGTGCAGCAATTCCTCAAACGATTTGGTATTATTGTTTATATGGGAAAACGCTTATATGATATTGAACTGATGAAGTTGGAGCTCTCTCGAATTTACGATGCAGGGTTGATGAACAAATTAGACTATCTAGAAGCAGAAGCGGTTCTTCGCAGAGAGCACAAGGTAGAATTGGATTATATTGAGAAAAATGGAGAAAAGAACTAATGGTTACTTGGATTTTGTGGGCACTTATACTGGCAATGTTGGCGTGGATGGGCTTTAACTATCTTCGTATTCGCCATGCGGCTAAAATTGTGGGCAATGAGGAGTTTGAAGCCTTGATTCGTACGGGTCAATTGATTGATTTGCGCGACCCAGCAGAATTCCACAGAAAACATATCCTTGGTGCACGCAATATTCCTTCAAGTCAGTTGAAAACGAGTCTTGCAGCCCTTCGTAAAGATAAACCTGTCCTTCTTTACGAAAACCAACGTGCGCAACGGGTTACAAATGCAGCCCTTTATTTGAAAAAACAAGGTTTTTCTGAGATTTATATCCTTTCTTATGGTTTGGATTCTTGGAAAGGGAAAGTCAAAGTTGAGAAATAAGAAAACGAGCTTGGATGTTTCCGAGCTCATTTTTTAACCACTTTTTCTGAGAAAGTCACGAATGCTTGTCAGCTCTTCTGAGTTGAGGGGGCGGTAATCTCCTTCTTGAAGATTGTCATCCAAGCTCCAAGGTCCAAAATGTGTGCGTTTGAGTGAGGTCACCTTGACACCAATCGAGAGGAACATTTTCTTAACCTGATGAAATTTTCCTTCTGAAATGGTGATAGAGGCTTGGCTGTAGGAAGGACTTGCTGATAGAATCTCTAGTCTTGCAGGTTTACAGACAGTACCATCTAAAAAGACAATTCCCTTTTGAAAGGCTTGGATATGGTCAGGTGTTAGAAGTCCATTAACCTCAACATGATAAGTCTTATCGACATGATACTGAGGATGGAGGAGCTGAAAGCCCAAGGGACCGTTATCGGTCAAGAGGAGGAGTCCGGTCGTATCTCGGTCCAGTCGGCCAACGGCATAGAGCTTGTCAGACTGGATGTCAGGCGGGAGAAGGTCCATGACGGTTGGAAGTTTCTTGTCTTTGTTGGCTGTAACGACACCACTAGGCTTATGAAGCATAAGATAGGTGTGCTCATAGCCCTGAATGATTCGGTTCTGAAAAAGGAGTTCCTGTAGTCCTGTATCGATATTTTGGGCTAGGGAGCGGGCTGGGCAACCATTGACGAGAATGTCCCCTTTGAGTAAGGCTTGTTTCATGGCTTTTCGGCTGATTTTTTCTTGGGCTAATAAATTATCTAAACGCATACTGTGCCTATCTTATCATAAGTTGTATACTTTGAAAAGGCTTGACGTGAAAAGAAAAGCAGAGTGAAAACATTTACACTTGCTTGAGTTATGTTATTTACTTGAAAATATGGTATAATCGTTCAGTTAGAAAATAAATTTTGAATATTATAGAGGAAATCATGACAAAATTAAGAGAAGATATCCGTAACATTGCGATTATCGCCCACGTTGACCACGGTAAAACAACCCTCGTTGACGAATTGTTGAAACAATCAGAAACGCTTGATGCACGTACTGAATTGGCTGAGCGTGCTATGGACTCAAACGATATCGAAAAAGAGCGTGGAATTACTATCCTTGCTAAAAATACAGCTGTTGCCTACAACGGAACTCGAATCAACATCATGGATACACCAGGACACGCGGACTTTGGTGGAGAAGTTGAGCGTATCATGAAAATGGTTGACGGTGTTGTCTTGGTCGTAGATGCCTACGAAGGAACAATGCCACAGACTCGTTTCGTATTGAAAAAAGCCTTGGAACAAGACCTTGTCCCAATCGTGGTTGTTAACAAGATCGACAAACCATCAGCTCGTCCAGCAGAAGTAGTGGACGAAGTGTTAGAACTTTTCATTGAGCTTGGTGCTGATGACGACCAGCTTGACTTCCCAGTGGTATATGCTTCAGCGATTAACGGAACTTCTTCATTGTCAGATGATCCAGCTGACCAAGAAGCTACGATGGCACCAATCTTTGACACAATTATCGATCACATCCCAGCTCCAGTAGATAACTCAGATGAGCCTTTGCAGTTCCAAGTGTCACTTTTGGACTACAACGACTTCGTTGGACGTATCGGTATCGGTCGTGTCTTCCGTGGTACTGTTAAGGTTGGGGACCAAGTTACCCTTTCTAAACTTGATGGCACAACTAAAAACTTCCGTGTTACAAAACTCTTCGGTTTCTTTGGTTTGGAACGTCGTGAAATCCAAGAAGCCAAAGCAGGTGACTTGATTGCCGTTTCAGGTATGGAAGACATCTTTGTCGGTGAAACTATCACTCCGACAGATGCAGTTGAAGCTCTTCCAATTCTACACATCGATGAGCCAACTCTTCAAATGACTTTCTTGGTTAACAACTCACCATTTGCTGGTAAAGAAGGTAAATGGGTAACTTCTCGTAAGGTGGAAGAACGCTTGCAGGCAGAATTGCAAACAGACGTTTCCCTTCGTGTTGACCCAACTGATTCACCAGATAAATGGACTGTTTCAGGACGTGGAGAATTGCACTTGTCAATCCTTATCGAAACAATGCGTCGTGAGGGATATGAACTTCAAGTATCTCGTCCAGAAGTTATCGTCAAAGAAATCGACGGTGTTAAATGTGAGCCATTTGAACGTGTTCAAATCGATACTCCAGAAGAATACCAAGGATCTGTTATCCAAAGCCTTTCTGAACGTAAGGGTGAAATGTTGGATATGATTTCAACTGGTAATGGTCAAACTCGTTTGGTCTTCCTTGTTCCAGCTCGTGGTTTGATCGGATACTCAACTGAGTTCTTGTCAATGACTCGTGGTTACGGTATCATGAACCATACCTTTGACCAATACTTGCCATTGATTCCAGGGGAAATTGGTGGACGTCACCGTGGTGCCCTTGTTTCTATCGATGCTGGTAAGGCTACAACTTACTCAATCATGTCTATCGAAGAACGTGGAACAATCTTTGTTAACCCAGGTACTGAGGTTTACGAAGGAATGATCATCGGTGAAAACTCTCGTGAAAACGACTTGACAGTTAACATCACTAAGGCTAAACAAATGACCAACGTTCGTTCAGCTACTAAGGACCAAACAGCTGTTATCAAGACACCTCGTATCTTGACACTTGAAGAGTCTCTTGAGTTCTTGAACGACGATGAGTACATGGAAGTAACGCCTGAGTCTATCCGTTTGCGTAAACAAATCCTTAACAAGGCAGAGCGCGAGAAAGCTAACAAGAAGAAAAAATCAGCTGAATAAGAGCTAGAAAGAGATAAAGATGGTTTATTTAATCATAGGAATCCTCTTATTACTACTCTATGTATTTGCGACACCAGAAAGCATTAAAGGGACAGTAAATATCGTCCTTGTCGTCTTTGCTTTCGTAGCACTTTTGATTTTGCTTATGCTGTCAGTTCTGCAAATCTTTCAGCTACCGACAGAATTCTTCATCGCAGTTGCTATGCTTTTCCTAGCATACTTTAGCTTGCGAGATATTACCCTTATGTCGGTTCATAAAAGTAAAAGAAGATAAAAAGAGAGTTTCGGCTCTCTTTTTTGCTTGTTAGAATGCTGAATCTGAGCATTTTCGTTTAGAATTATTTCCATAAAAATGGTAAAATAGTAAGAGTAGAAATGGAGTTTGAGACATGAAAGTAATAGATCAATTTAAAAATAAGAAAGTCCTTGTTTTAGGTTTGGCCAAGTCTGGTGAATCTGCAGCTCGTTTGTTGGACAAGCTAGGTGCCATTGTGACAGTAAATGATGGGAAGCCTTTCGAGGACAATCCAGCTGCCCAAAGTTTGCTGGAAGAAGGGATCAAGGTCATCACAGGCGGTCATCCTTTGGAACTCTTGGATGAAGAGTTTGCCCTCATGGTGAAAAATCCAGGTATCCCCTACAGCAATCCCATGATTGAAAAGGCTTTGGCAAAGGGTATTCCAGTCTTGACTGAGGTGGAATTGGCTTACTTGATTTCAGAAGCACCGATTGTTGGTATTACTGGTTCAAATGGTAAAACAACCACAACGACGATGATTGGAGAAGTTTTGACTGCTGCTGGGCAACATGGTCTTTTATCAGGAAATATCGGCTATCCTGCCAGTCAAGTGGCTCAAACTGCGACAGACAAGGATACGCTTGTCATGGAACTTTCTTCTTTCCAACTGATGGGTGTTCAAGAATTCCATCCTGAGATTGCGGTTATTACCAACCTCATGCCAACTCATATCGACTATCATGGTTCTTTTGAGGAGTATGTGGCAGCCAAGTGGAATATCCAAAACAAGATGACAGCGGATGATTTCCTTGTTTTGAACTTTAATCAAGACTTGGTAAAAGAATTGGCTACTAAAACACAAGCCACTGTTGTACCATTTTCAACACTTGAAAAGGTTGATGGAGCTTATTTGGAAGATGGTCAGCTCTACTTCCGTGGAGAAGTGGTCATGGCAGCTAGTGAAATCGGTGTTCCAGGTAGTCACAATGTGGAAAATGCTCTTGCGACTATTGCTGTAGCCAAGCTTCGTGGTGTAGACAACCAAACCATCAAGGAAACTCTTTCAGCCTTCGGTGGTGTCAAACACCGTCTCCAATTTGTGGATGAAATTCAGGGTGTCAAGTTCTATAATGATAGCAAGTCAACCAATATCTTGGCTACCCAAAAAGCCTTGTCAGGCTTTGACAATAGTAAGGTCATCTTGATTGCAGGTGGTTTGGACCGTGGTAATGAGTTTGACGAATTGGTACCAGACGTTACTGGACTTAAGAAGATGGTCATCCTCGGTCAGTCTGCAGAGCGTGTCAAACGGGCAGCGGATAAGGCTGGTGTCGCTTATGTGGATGCGACAGATATTGCAGATGCGACCCGCAAGGCCTATGAGTTTGCTACTCAAGGAGATGTGGTTCTTCTTAGTCCTGCCAATGCTAGCTGGGATATGTATGCTAACTTTGAAGTACGTGGCGACCTCTTTATCGACACAGTAGCGGAGTTAAAGGAATAATATGAAAAAAATTGTCTTTACAGGTGGGGGGACGGTTGGACACGTCACCCTCAATCTTTTGTTAATGCCCAAGTTCATCGAAGATGGCTGGGAAGTCCACTATATCGGGGACAAGCGTGGTATCGAACACCAAGAAATCCTTAAGTCAGGTCTAGATGTCACCTTCCATTCTATTGCGACTGGGAAATTGCGTCGTTATTTCTCTTGGCAAAATATGCTGGATGTATTTAAAGTTGGCTGGGGAATTGTCCAATCGTTCTTTATCATGTTACGAATTCGTCCACAGGCTCTTTTTTCAAAGGGGGGCTTTGTCTCAGTACCGCCTGTTATCGCTGCGCGTGTGTCAAGAGTGCCTGTCTTTATTCACGAATCTGACCTATCTATGGGCTTGGCCAATAAAATTGCCTATAAATTTGCGACGAAGATGTATTCAACCTTTGAGCAAGCTTCAAGTTTGGCTAAGGTTGAGCATGTGGGAGCAGTGACCAAGGTTTCAGACCAAAAAACTCCAGAACCAGATGAATTGGTAGATATCCAAACCCACTTTAATCCAAAATTGCCAACTGTATTGTTTGTAGGTGGTTCTGCAGGAGCTCGTGTTTTTAACCAATTGGTGACAGACCATAAGAAAGAGCTGACCGAGCGCTACAATATTATCAATCTAACTGGAGACTCTAGCCTGAACGAGTTGAGCCAAAATCTTTTTCGTGTTGACTATGTGACCAATCTCTATCAACCCTTGATGGAATTGGCTGATATTGTTGTGACACGAGGTGGTGCCAATACGATTTTTGAGCTCTTGGCCATGGCAAAATTACATGTCATTGTGCCACTTGGTCGTGAAGCTAGTCGTGGTGACCAGATTGAAAATGCAGCCTACTTTGTAAAAAAAGGCTATGCAGAAGAGCTTCAAGAAAGCGATTTGACCTTGGATAGTTTGGAAGAGAAGCTTTCTCACTTACTAAGCCACAAGGAAGATTACCAAGCCAAGATGAAGGCTTCTAAGGAATTGAAATCTCTAGCAGATTTTTATAAACTATTGAAAAACGATTTATCATAAGGAAAGTAAATGTCAAAAGATAAGAAAAATGAGGGCAAAGAAATCCTCGAAGAATTGAAAGAGTTATCAGAATGGCAGAAACGGAACCAAGAATATCTAAAAAAGAAGGCTGAAGAAGAGGCAGCCCTAGCTGAGGAGAAGGAAAAGGAAAGACAAGCTCGAATGAGAGAAGAATCTGAGAAGTCAGAGGACAAGCAGGATCAGGAGAGTGAAACAGACCGGGAAGATGAAGAATCAGCTAAGGAAGAGTCTGAAGAAAAAGTAGCATCCTCAGAGGGTGACAAAGAGGAAGAAGAGAAAGAAGAATCAGGGTCTAAAGAGAACGAGGATCAGGATAAAAAGGCTACAAAAGAAAAAACAGCCAAAGCAAAGATTCCTGGCCTCCATATCTTGCGAGCTATAACGATTTTATTTCCAAGTCTGCTTTTATTGATTGTCTCTGCCTACTTACTCAGTCCTTATGCGACCATGAAGGATATCCGTGTTGAGGGAACGGTGCAAACTACGGCTGATGATATCCGACAAGCTTCAGGCATTCAGGATTCGGATTATACGATTAACCTTCTGCTAGATAAGGCAAAATATGAAGAGCGGATCAAGTCTAACTATTGGGTTGAATCAGCTCAGCTTGTCTATCAATTTCCAACTAAGTTCACTATCAAGGTTAAGGAATATGATATTGTGGCCTACTATATTTCTGGTGAAAACCATTATCCTATTCTTTCCAGTGGTCAGCTTGAGACCAGTTCTGTGAGCTTGGTCAGTCTACCAGAAACTTATTTATCAGTTCTCTTTAATGATAGTGAACAAATCAAGGTTTTTGTCTCAGAACTTGCTCAAATTAGCCCAGAACTCAAGGCGGATATCCAAAAGGTGGAATTAGCCCCAAGCAAGGTAACTTCCGATTTAATTCGATTGACCATGTATGATACAGACGAAGTCTTGGTTCCCCTTTCTGAAATGAGTAAGAAACTGCCTTACTACAGTAAGATTAAGCCTCAATTGTCAGAACCGAGTGTGATTGACATGGAAGCTGGAATCTACAGCTACACTGTAGCGGATAAATTAATTATGGAGGCTGAGGAAAAAGCCAAAAAAGAGGCCGAAGAAGCTGAGAAAAAGCAGGAAGAAGAACGTAAACGTTTAGAAGAAGAACAAAAAAAACAAGAGGAACAGAGTAATCGAAACCAAACGACCCAGCGTTCATCGCGTCGCTAGGCTTACCTTTTCTCTTATAGTTCTTTAGTAACCATGTTTTTACTTGACAAGTGCTAGTAGAAATAATAGAATAATAGAAAACCTTTAAAGCAGTCCAGAGAGGCAGCTAAGGTTAGACGGTGAAAGGGTGGAGACTACCCATTTTTCGTGGAACCTTGCTGTTTGCAGGTTCCTTTTTTCGTGGCTTCTTGTGTCCAGACTCTCTCACTAGCAAAGGTAAAAGGAGAAACCTATGCGAGAACATCGTCCAGTCATTGCTCTTGATTTTCCTAGTTTTGAGGCGGTCAAGGAATTCTTAGCTCTTTTTCCAGAGGAAGAAAGCCTTTATCTAAAGGTAGGGATGGAGCTTTATTACGCAGCGGGGCCTGAGATTGTGTCCTACTTGAAAGGCTTGGGGCATAGTGTCTTTTTGGATCTCAAGCTTCATGACATTCCCAATACAGTCAAGTCAGCTATGAAGGTCTTATCTCATCTTGGTGTGGATATGACCAATGTTCATGCCGCTGGCGGTGTAGAGATGATGAAGGCGGCGCGTGAAGGTCTTGGAAGTCAAGCCAAATTGATCGCTGTCACTCAGCTCACATCAACATCAGAAGCTCAGATGCAGGACTTTCAAAATATCCAAACCAGCCTGCAAGAGTCTGTCATCCACTATGCCAAGAAGACAGCTGAAGCTGGCTTGGATGGTGTTGTTTGCTCAGCTCAGGAAGTGCAAGTCATCAAGCAGGCCACCAATCCAGATTTTATCTGTCTGACACCGGGGATTCGCCCTCAGGGAGCTGCAGTTGGAGACCAAAAACGTGTGATGACGCCAGCGGATGCTTATCAAATCGGTAGTGACTATATCGTAGTGGGACGTCCCATTACCCAAGCTGAGGATCCTGTTGCAGCTTATTATGCCATCAAGGATGAATGGACACAGGACTGGAATTAAAGAATATATTAGAAAAATAAAAGGAGAATACCATGACACTTGCTAAAGATATCGCTAGCCACCTCTTGAAAATTCAAGCCGTTTACCTCAAACCAGAGGAGCCTTTCACTTGGGCATCTGGTATCAAGTCACCAATTTACACTGATAATCGTGTGACACTAGCCTATCCAGAAACTCGTAATCTCATTGAAAATGGTTTTGTGGATGCTATCAAAGAAGCCTTTCCTGAGGTTGAGGTGATTGCAGGAACTGCGACAGCAGGGATTCCTCACGGAGCCATCATTGCTGATAAGATGAACTTGCCATTTGCCTATATCCGTAGCAAACCAAAAGACCACGGTGCTGGTAATCAAATCGAAGGTCGTGTAGCTCAAGGTCAAAAAATGGTAGTGGTTGAAGACCTCATTTCAACAGGTGGCTCTGTTCTCGAGGCCGTAGCAGCCGCTAAACGAGAAGGAGCAGAGGTTCTCGGAGTTGTAGCGATTTTCAGTTACCAATTGCCAAAAGCAGATAAGAACTTCTCAGATGTCGGTGTGAAATTGGTAACACTTTCAAACTATAGCGAGCTTATCCATCTAGCCCAAGAAGAAGGTTACATTACACCAGAAGGACTCGATCTTCTAAAACGCTTTAAAGAAGACCAAGAAAATTGGCAAAATGCTTAAAACATAGAAAATCAGGTAGTCACTAGGATTACCTGATTTCTTTTTGTGATTTCATTGAGTATTAGTCAACTTTTCCGCCTTCAACAACTAGGTCATCTGCTTTAGCAGCGTCACCGTAGGTTGGGTGAAGTGTTTTTTCATAGGCCTTGTGAAAGAAGTTTTCCTTACCTAATTTTTCAATATCTTTATTGATGAAGTCTAGCAATTCTTGGTTGCCTTTTTGAACTGCTGCCGCAATGGTGTCTGGATTACCGAGGGAAGTAATGCCTACTTCAAAGCCTTTATTTTCAAGCGCCCAAGCTAGGACTTCCGTATTGTCAGTAGAGAAGGCATCTCCACGTCCGTCAAGAAGAGCTTGGTAAGAATCACTGTATTGGTCGTATTTTTGGAGTTTGATTTCTGGATGATTCTTTTCAAAATAAGTTTCAGCGGTCGTTCCTTTTGTAACAATCAAGGTTTTGCCTTCTAATTGTTTGACATCTGTAATAAGACCAGTCTTAGGTGATACAACACCAAGAGAAACTTTCATATATGGAAGGGCAAAATCAACTTGTTTCTTGCGTTCGTCAGTTACTGTAAAGTTGGCAAGGGTAATATCTACCTTGTTTGAAATCAAGTATTCCGCACGGTTGGCAGCATCGACTGAAACGTATTTAACCTTGACACCAAGGTCTTGGGCTAATTGGTTCCCAAGTTCAATATCGTAACCTTGGTAAGAGCCGTCATTGTCAACGTAGCCAAACGGTTTCTTGTCTCCAAATACGGCGATTCGTAGTTCACCGCTTTTTTTGATTTCATCAATTGTGCGAGCCTTGGCAGTGGTTTTACCAGATGATGAACCAGCGTTTCCACCTGAACTACAAGCTGTGACAAAGATTAGGGCAAAGGCAAGAGCCAAAACAGTTAAAAGTGGTTTGAATAGTTTCATAAGAATCTCCTTTATAGATATGAGCCAAATTGGCTAAAGTCAAAGACGTTTAAAAATTCCTGAGCTCGTTTGGTTTGAGGATTGGTAAAGAAGGCTTGAGCCGTTCCCTCTTCAGCGATTTTCCCTTGGTCGAGGAAGATAATCCGATTGGCAATTGCTTGAGCAAACTGCATTTCATGGGTTACTAAAATCATGGTACGGCCTTCTTGGGCCAAGTCATTTATGAGTTCCAGCACCTCACGTACCATTTCTGGATCCAGCGAAGCCGTCACTTCGTCAAAAAGGATGATTTCTGGATGCATGAGAAGGGCACGAACAATTGCAACCCGTTGCTTCTGTCCACCAGATAATTGACGCGCAAAGCTATGTTGTTTGTCTAGCAAACCAACACGTTCCAGTAATTGCAAAGCTTCTTCCGTTACTTCTTTCTTGTCCCTTCCCTGTGCCTTGATAGGGCCTAGGATGAGGTTTTGTAGGACATCCAGATGGGGAAAGAGTTCATAGCTTTGAAAGACCATGCCAATCTTTTGGCGAACTAGGTGAAAATCTTTTTTATTTTCAACGATAGACTGACCGTCCAGAAGAATATCTCCACCTTGAATACTTTCTAAGCCATTGAGGCAACGAAGGAGGGTACTTTTCCCACAACCAGAGGGTCCTAGGATGACGACAACTTCCCCTTTATTGATTTGTAGGGATAGACCTTGGAGGATGGGATTGTCTCCGAAGGATTTTTTTAGTTCCTTGATTTCTAAGATAGTTTCAGACATTTAGTTCCTCCAATGTTTTTCTAGGTGTGTGGATAGTTTGGAAATAGGAAAGCAGACTGCGAAATACAAGACCAGAATGGTTCCATAAATCCAGAAGGAAGCAGTTGGGATAGTCAAGCGATTGCTATCGATGATTTGTTGTCCAACCTTGGTCACTTCAACTACCCCAATCAAAACAACCAAGGAAGTGGTTTTAATCATCCGAGTGACAAGGTTGATGGCTTGTGGAAGTAATCTTCTCAAGACCTGCGGGATGATGATGTGGTAGTAAAGTTGAACATTGGTTAAACCTAGCGCCTGTCCACTTTCAAACTGATGCTTAGGGAGGGAAGTGATGGCTCCACGTACCAAGTCTCCCATTTCAGCTGTTCCCCAGAGGGTAAAAACGATAATAGCTGAAGTCTCACCTGAGATATTGATATTAAAGTTTCGAGCTAAGCCAAAGTAAACGATGAAGAGCAACACCAGCTGGGGCATGATACGGATAAATTCTAGATACAATCGTGTCAAAAATCGTACGATTCTAGAATGGGAGGTCATGATGATTCCCATGACTGTTCCGAATATCATGGATAAGAGGACAGACAGGATGGATATGCCAATCGTAACGCCCAATCCCTGTAAGATTCTCAGGAGATTATTTCCCTGAAAGAGCACTTGAATTCCCGAATCCTGCATGGCGGAGCCTCCTTTCTATCCAGCTAAAGACTAGTGAGATGGGTAGAAGCATCATCAGATAAGCAACTACCAACATAGTTAGCGCAATGTCTGTCTCATAGTAGAGCCCAATCAAGTCCTTGGCGACGTACATGAGGTCGGCCAAAGCTACTGCTGAGAAAACAGAGGTTTCCTTGATGAGGAAAATGACATTGGCACTAAAAGACGGTAGGGCCACCGCTGTTGCTTGCGGAAGAACCACATAGCGAAAGACCTGTACAGGTGTCAGACCGATGGCTAGGCCAATCTCCTGCTGGGTTTGACTGACGGCTTCCAGCCCACTTCGGAAAGATTCTGCCATATAGGAGCCTCCTAAAAAGACCAGTCCTAAAGTGGCACAGACTTCTGAAGATAGGACAATCCCGATTCGGGGAAGTCCGAAGTAGAGAAAGAAGAGTTGAATCAAAAGAGGCGTATTGCGTGACAATTCAATATAGGCTGTCGCTACTTGCGCCAAAACAGGGATGCGGTAATGCCGGATGATACTAACGATTAAGCCGAGCAGAAAGGATCCCAGAATACCCCAAACTGCAATATGCAAGGTTAGAAAGAATGCCTTTTGATATAGTGGTAGATATTGTTCAACAATGGACCAATCCAAAAATAGAACCTCCTATCTAGAAATAATACAGTTATTGTAGCACTTAAAATCTTCTTTGGATAATATCTATTTTTTATTGCCGTTATAAGGATTTTTTATCATAGACATAAAATTTCTGAAATTTCCAAACAAAATATTTGAAAAGTTTTGAAAAAAGAGTTAAGATATTTTTGTAACATACAAAGTAAACGCTTACTTATTAAGGAGGGCATTTTATGTCATACAAAACAAGCAATGCAGAAGGCCATGTAGATTTCATCAATACCTATGATTTGGAGCCAATGGCGCAACAAGTTATCCCTAAAGCAGCATTTGGCTATATCGCTAGTGGGGCGGAAGATACTTTCACTTTAAGAGAGAATATCCGCGCCTTTAACCACAAGCTCATCGTTCCTCATACACTTTGTAATGTAGAAAATCCAAGTACAGAGATTGAATTTGCAGGTGAAAAATTGTCTTCACCAATCATTATGGCACCTGTTGCAGCTCATAAATTGGCAAATGAACAGGGTGAAGTGGCGACTGCGCGTGGTGTGCATGAGTTCGGTTCTCTTTATACAACTAGCTCTTACTCTACTGTAGACCTTCCAGAAATTACGGAAGCCCTTCAAGGGACACCACATTGGTTCCAGTTTTACTTTAGTAAGGATGACGGTATCAACCGCCACATCATGGATCGTGTGAAGGCTGAAGGTTATAAAGCGATTGTCTTGACGGCAGATGCTACTGTAGGGGGCAATCGTGAGGTGGATAAGCGTAATGGTTTTGTCTTCCCAGTTGGCATGCCGATTGTTGAGGAATACCTGCCAGAAGGTGCTGGAAAATCAATGGACTTTGTTTACAAATCAGCTAAACAACGCTTGTCTCCACGTGATGTAGAATTTATCGCTGAATACTCAGGACTTCCTGTGTATGTCAAGGGACCACAATGCCGTGAGGATGTTGAACGTTCGCTTGCTGCGGGAGCTTCTGGTATCTGGGTAACTAACCACGGTGGTCGTCAAATCGACGGTGGACCAGCTGCATTTGATTCACTTCAAGAAGTAGCAGAAGCAGTTGACAAACGCGTACCAATTGTCTTTGACTCAGGTGTTCGTCGTGGTCAACATGTCTTTAAAGCCTTGGCTTCAGGAGCCGACTTGGTAGCTATTGGTCGCCCGGTTATCTATGGCTTGGCTCTCGGTGGTAGTGTCGGTGTACGCCAAGTCTTTGAACATTTGAATGCGGAATTGAAGACAGTCATGCAGTTGTCTGGAACTCAGACCATTGAAGATGTCAAACACTTCAAACTCCGTCACAACCCATACAACCCAACCTTCCCAGTTGACCCTCGTGACTTAAAATTGTATTGATAAAACAGCTTGCCTCCACTGATTGTGGAGGTTTTTGCTTGTGTTTTATACTCTTCAAAAATCTCTTCAAACCACGTCAGTTTCGCCTTGCAGTACTAAAGTACTGTCTGCGCCTAGCTTTCTAGTTTGCTCTTTGATTTTTATTGAGTATTAATCAATTTTGTAATGAAGATTAAAAAAAGAGAAAGATTTGATTTTTTATGATTGACAAATGTAGATTTTAAGAGTATACTGATAATTGTAATTGACAAATGTAGATTTTGGAGGTGTGCTAATGCAGATTTCAGATGCAGAATGGCAGGTCATGAAGATTATTTGGATGCAAGGAGAGCAGACTAGTACGGATTTAATCAGGGTTCTAGCGGAGCGGTTCGACTGGTCCAAGTCGACCATTCAAACTCTTTTGGCTCGTCTGGTTGAGAAAGAGTGCCTGACGAGGAAAAAAGAAGGTAAGTCCTTTGTTTATTCAGCCCTTTTAACTTTGGACCAAAGTCGGGATTTACTTGTCCAAGATATCAAGGACAAGGTTTGTTCCCGTAGGATTAAGAACTTGTTGGCTGATTTGATTGCTGAATGTGATTTTACTCAGGCTGACTTGGAAGACTTGGAAGCTGTGATTTCTGAGAAGAAATCAAGCGCTGTAACAGAAGTAAAATGTAATTGTATGTAAAGGAGACGTCATGTTAAATAGTATTGTAACCATTATTTGTATTGCCCTTATCGCCTTTATCTTGTTTTGGTTTTTCAAAAAGCCTGAAAAATCTGGACAAAAGGCCCAGCAAAAAAAGGGTTACCAAGAGATTCGAGTGGAGGTCATGGGGGGCTATACGCCTGAGTTGATTATCCTCAAGAAATCAGTACCAGCCCGCATTGTCTTTGACCGTAAGGACCCTTCACCCTGTCTAGACCAAATTGTTTTTCCAGATTTTGGTGTACATGCGGACCTGCCTATGGGGGAAGAGTATGTAGTGGAAATCACGCCTGAGCAGGCTGGAGAGTATGATTTCTCTTGTGGCATGAATATGATGCACGGCAAGATGATTGTAGAATAGGAGAATGATATGACTGAAATTATAAAAGCAAATCTTGAAAATGGTGTTCAAAAAATCCGTATCACGGCAGACAAAGGCTACCATCCAGCCCACATTCAACTGCAAAAAGGAGTTCCTGCTGAGATCACCTTTCACCGTGTGACACCTTCAAACTGTTATAAGGAAATTCTGTTTGAAGAAGAAGGCATCTTGGAACCAATCGGCGTGGATGAAGAGAAGACAATTCGTTTTACTCCTCAAGAATTAGGCCAACATGAATTTTCTTGTGGCATGAAGATGCAAAAAGGAAGCTATACAGTCGTTGAGAAGACTCGAAAATCTCTATCACTTTTACAGCGTTTTTGGATTACTAGTATCTTTACTGTGCCTCTTGTGATCCTCATGATTGGGATGTCGACAGGAGGAATTAGTCACCAAGTCATGCGTTGGGGCACCTTTTTAGCCACAACACCGATTATGCTAGTAGCAGGTGGTCCTTATATCCAAAGTGCTTGGGCTAGTTTTAAAAAGCACAATGCCAACATGGATACCTTGGTTGCTCTGGGAACCCTAGTGGCCTATTTCTATAGCTTAGTTGCCCTCTTCGCTGGCCTCCCCGTTTACTTTGAAAGTGCTGCATTTATCTTCTTCTTCGTTCTTATGGGAGCCGTTTTTGAGGAGAAAATGCGGAAAAATACTTCCCAAGCTGTTGAGAAATTACTTGACTTGCAGGCTAAAACTGCAGAAGTCTTGCGTGAGGATAACTATGTTCAAGTCCCCTTGGAGCAAGTCAAGGTAGGTGACCTGATTCGAGTGCGTCCCGGTGAAAAGATTGCGGTTGATGGTGTCGTAGTAGAAGGTGTCTCTAGTATTGACGAATCCATGGTGACAGGTGAGAGTCTACCTGTGGACAAGACAGTTGGAGATACTGTTATTGGCTCAACCATCAATAATAGTGGAACACTTGTTTTTAGAGCAGAAAAAGTTGGTTCAGAGACTGTTTTGGCTCAGATTGTGGATTTTGTGAAGAAAGCTCAGACAAGTCGTGCGCCGATTCAGGACTTGACGGATAAAATTTCAGGGATTTTTGTCCCAGCAGTTGTCATTTTAGGGATTGTGACCTTTTGGGTTTGGTTCGTCTTGCTCAGGGATAGTGTAGTTGTGCTTGGAGCGAGTTTTGTCTCTTCGCTTCTCTATGGAGTAGCAGTTCTGATTATTGCCTGCCCTTGTGCCTTGGGACTTGCAACACCGACAGCCCTTATGGTGGGGACAGGTCGCAGTGCCAAGATGGGAGTTCTCCTCAAAAATGGAACGGTTCTACAGGAAATCCAGAAAGTCCAAACTATTGTTTTTGATAAGACAGGAACTTTGACGGAAGGGAAACCTGTGGTCACAGATATCATCGGCGACGAAGTAGAAGTGCTTGGATTGGCAGCTTCCTTGGAAGAAGCTTCTCAACACCCACTGGCTGAAGCCGTTGTGAAACGAGCGAGTGAAGCTGGACTTGAGTTTCACACTGTTGAAAATTTCCAAGCCTTGCACGGAAAAGGTGTCTCAGGGCAAATCAATGGAAAACAAGTTTTGCTTGGAAATACTAAAATGCTGGATGGCATGGATATTTCTAGCATTTATCAAGAAAAACTAGAAGAACTGGAAAAAGAAGCTAAGACAGTTGTGTTCTTGGCTGTTGACAATGAAATCAAAGGCTTGCTTGCTTTGCAAGATATTCCCAAGGAAAATGCTAAGCTTGCCATCAGTCAGTTGAAAAAACGTGGCCTTAAAACAGTCATGCTGACAGGAGACAATGCAGGTGTGGCGCGTGCCATTGCCGATCAGATCGGAATCGAAGAGGTCATTGCAGGTGTCTTGCCAGAAGAAAAAGCCCATGAAATCCATAAACTACAAGTAGCTGGGAAAGTAGCCTTTGTTGGTGATGGTATCAATGATGCTCCTGCCCTCAGTGTAGCAGATGTGGGGATTGCTATGGGAGCTGGAACAGATATTGCCATCGAGTCAGCAGATTTGGTGTTGACAACCAATAACCTCCTAGGAGTGGTTCGTGCCTTTGACATGAGTAAGAAAACCTTTAATCGAATTCTGCTCAATCTTTTCTGGGCCTTTATCTACAATGTCGCCGGAATTCCGATTGCAGCAGGAGTCTTTTCTGGTGTTGGACTGGCCCTCAATCCAGAACTGGCAGGTCTAGCCATGGCCTTTAGTTCTGTATCCGTTCTGACCAGTTCCCTTCTCTTAAACTTTAGTAAAATAGATTAAAAGCGGGCTTGCTCGCTTTTTATTATAAAACAGAGTCTAAAAAACGTTTTCAAACTGTACTGTAATAGAGAATAAAAACTTCTGAGCAGATTCTTAGTAAACTAAAAATAAATGTGATAAATTAGTAGTGTAAAAATTTACTGAAACGTTTTCAAAAATTATATGAAACCTTTTTTAGTAGATTTAAAAATATTTGAAGGAGAGTTATCATTATGACTCAAGGGAAAATTACTGCATCTGCAGCAATGCTTAATGTATTGAAAACATGGGGCGTAGACACAATCTACGGTATCCCATCAGGAACACTCAGCTCATTGATGGACGCTTTGGCTGAAGACAAAGATATCCGTTTCTTGCAAGTTCGCCACGAAGAAACAGGTGCTCTTGCAGCGGTTATGCAAGCTAAATTCGGCGGCTCAATCGGGGTTGCAGTTGGTTCAGGTGGTCCAGGTGCGACTCACTTGATTAACGGTGTTTACGATGCAGCTATGGATAACACTCCATTCCTAGCAATCCTTGGATCTCGTCCAGTTAACGAATTGAACATGGATGCTTTCCAAGAATTGAACCAAAACCCAATGTACAACGGTATCGCTGTATACAACAAACGTGTAGCTTACGCTGAGCAATTGCCAAAAGTAATCGACGAAGCTTGCCGTGCTGCAGTTTCTAAAAAAGGTCCAGCTGTTGTTGAAATCCCAGTAAACTTCGGTTTCCAAGAAATCGACGAAAACTCATACTACGGTTCAGGTTCATACGAACGCTCATTCATCGCTCCTGCTTTGAACGAAGTTGAAATCGACAAAGCTGTTGAAATCTTGAACAATGCTGAACGTCCAGTTATCTATGCTGGTTACGGTGGTGTTAAAGCTGGTGAAGTGATTACTGAATTGTCACGTAAAATCAAAGCACCAATCATCACAACTGGTAAAAACTTTGAAGCTTTCGAATGGAACTATGAAGGTTTGACAGGTTCTGCTTACCGTGTTGGTTGGAAACCAGCCAACGAAGTGGTCTTTGAAGCAGACACAGTTCTTTTCCTTGGTTCAAACTTCCCATTTGCTGAAGTTTACGAAGCATTTAAGAACACTGAAAAATTCATCCAAGTCGATATTGACCCTTACAAACTTGGTAAACGTCATGCCCTTGACGCTTCAATCCTTGGTGACGCAGGTCAAGCAGCACAAGCTATCCTTGACAAAGTGAACCCAGTTGAATCTACTCCATGGTGGCGTGCAAACGTTAAGAATAACCAAAACTGGCGTGATTACATGAACAAACTCGAAGGTAAAACTGAGGGTGAATTGCAATTGTACCAAGTTTACAATGCAATTAACAAACATGCTGATCAAGACGCTATCTACTCAATCGACGTAGGTGACACTACTCAAACATCTACTCGTCACCTTCACATGACACCTAAGAACATGTGGCGTACATCTCCACTCTTTGCGACAATGGGTATTGCCCTTCCTGGTGGTATTGCTGCTAAGAAAGACAATCCAGATCGCCAAGTATGGAACATCATGGGTGACGGTGCATTCAACATGTGCTACCCAGACGTTATCACAAACGTTCAATACGACCTTCCAGTTATCAACGTTGTCTTCTCAAATGGTAAATATGCCTTCATCAAGGACAAATACGAAGACACAAACAAACACTTGTTTGGTTGTGACTTCCCTAATGCTGACTATGCGAAAATCGCTGAAGCGCAAGGTGCTGTAGGGTTCACTGTAAACCGTATCGAAGATATCGATGCAGTTGTTGCAGAAGCTGTTAAATTGAACAAAGAAGGTAAAACTGTTGTTATCGATGCTCACATCACTCCACACCGTCCACTTCCAGTAGAAGTACTTGAATTGGATCCAAAACTTCACTCAGAAGAAGCAATCAAAGCCTTCAAGGAAAAATACGAAGCAGAAGAACTCGTACCATTCCGTCTCTTCTTGGAAGAAGAAGGTTTGCAATCACGCGCAATTAAATAATTCCTTCGTGGAACTTAAAAAGATCGGAGCAATCCGGTCTTTTTATGGAGGATAGTAAATGAATTTAAATCAATTAGATATTATCGTTTCAGATGTTCCCCAAGTCTGTGCTGACTTGGAGCGTATTTTGGATAAAAAGTCAGATTATGTTGATGACAGTTTTGCTCAGTTTACGATTGGCAGTCACTGTCTGATGTTGTCCCAAAATCATTTGATTCCTTTGGAAGATTTTCAGTCAGGAATCATTCTTCATATCGAGGTTGAGGATGTAGACCAGAATTACCAACGTTTAAAAGAGATCGGTGTCGAGATTTTACACGGTCCTTGTGAAACGGATTGGGGAACAGAGTCCTTATTAGTTAAAGGTCCTGCTGGTCTAGTGCTTGATTTTTATCGTATGAAATAGGGCGCTTAGTCATTTGAAGATAACCTTAACTATTCTTAAAACAGAATATGAGAATATGAACTATTGAAAGATCGGAGCAATCCGGTCTTTTTTAATATAGTAAGATGACCTAAAAATAGTACACACTGTGGTCTAATCTTCTTATGCAATATTCATTAGATTTTCGTAAAAAAGTTTTCGCCTCTTGTAAGCGAACAGGTAGTATAACGGAAGCATCACACGTTTTTCAAATCTCACGTAATAACATTTATATCTGGTTAAAGTTAAAAGATAAAACAGGAGAGCTAAACCATCAAGTAATACGAAGAGACGATGACGAGCGACTTTTTTGAAGCTTGGTTTCAGAAGTTTCTCTTACCAACATTAAACACACCATCAGTTATTTTTATGGATAATGCAAGATTACATAGAATGAGTAAGCTCGAACTCTTATGTGAAGAATTTGGGCATAAACTTTTACCACTTCCTCCCTACTCACCTGAGTACAATCCTATCGAGAAAAGATGGGATCATATTAAAAAGCACCTCCAAAAGGTATTACCAAATTGCAATACTTTTTACGTGCTTTTTGTCCTGCTCTTATTTCAATAGATTGTGTTATGAACTATAACATCAAAATGCTTCCTTCCTTTCGGGAATTGCCTTTTTAAAATGATTTATTTTTTCTAGGATTGTGGTGCAGTGTAATCAATAATTTATTATCAAAGTCAGAAAGTTTATTTTTCTTTTGATAGATACAATCCTCTAAATTAGGAAATTTAAGATGATGTTTTTCTCAAAAACATTTGAAATTTTTTTGTTTTCAGATACATCAGCTAGAGCTTCTAACTCTGCCAGTTGTTTTTCGCTAGAGCCTTTATCGAGTTTTTTTGAAAGTATCATAAATACACTTTTTAATTAATTAAGTGTAAAACAATGGACTTTTAGTGAACATCGATACCACAACATGTTTCAATCATGACTTCCATTATAAAAATCTCCTGTTAACTATTGAACAATAGAACAAGAGGTTACTAGTACTTTAATTTTCATGCTCAAGACGTATTCGAGTTATCACTTATTATCTTTGCAGTTATAAACTTTTTAAGACTCGTCAAAAGGACTAATGATAACATCACTCCAACTCATTTCCTCTAAATGGTCTACACATGACTGTTCGTCATGAAAAACTGTCTGTAAATCAAATAAAGACTTAAATTCAAACTTCATAGCTGTTACTCCTTTTTCTGATATTTGAATAACAAACTACTATAATTATTGTTATAACATCTGTAAGATGGTATAATAGGGTTATCTTAATCAAATATAGAAATACGAGATTTTTCATGAGCGAAGAGATTATTCAATACAGTACATTAGAAAACTACATTCCAATAGGTGAGTTCAGATACATTGATTTAGGAAAGACCACTTTTAATCAACTAACAAAGTCCAAAATAATTTCCAATAAGATTTCACATCTTATAAAATTAAAACAACCCGATGCTTTAATTTTAGATGGGGGTAGTTATCCTGCAAAAGTTATAGCCATTGTTGAGTATAAAAAACCAGATGAATGGAATACTGATAAAAAGAAAGAAGCTTCAATAAAGCAAGTGAGTGAATACTGTCACTTTAGTAATGTAAATTATGGGATTGTAACTAATGGAACAGACTATGAAATACTCTTTGTTGATAGTTCAAAAACGGAACATGATTTTTCATTCATAAGCAATGAGGAGCACTATTATGCCGACTATATCTTGAAAAATAATCAAAAATTAAAGCTTGAAAATATAAAAAATAATAAAGCAAGTCAAGAAACATTAGTAAAAGCGTTTCTAACAACTGATTGTGACCATATAACATTAAATGAAAACATTGACATAGTCGACCCTAGAAGCCTAGCAAAAGGAATTTGGCAGTCAATTTGGTTAGCTACTGGAGATGACCCTAAAAAATGTCTTATGACTTTCACTGAACTATTTATGTATAAGTATTTAAGCGACTTAGGAATTTTAACTGAAAAAGAAGATGGAACTTTAATTTCCTTTGAAGACACATTTTCAAAAGGTAAGGATAGGTGTCTTCAGTATTATATGAATAATGTTCGTGAGTATATAAAAGAGGTATTTCCGAAAGGGGAAGATGATACTACTATTATAAATGGTCTTAGTGTAAAAAAAGACAGTAAGCAAGACGAACTATTTTATTCTATATTAGAAGATTTCAAGAAGTTTGGCAATTTAAAACACGTTTCTATTGAATTTAAGTCCAACTTATTCGAAGAATTTTTAAAAGGCTCTAATGGTATTAAATTAATGGCGCAGTTTTTCACGCCAAGAAATATCATAAGAACGATGGTTAACATGGCAAATGTATCTCAACTACAAGATGGACAGTCTATTTGTGATCCTGCTTGTGGAGTGGGGGGATTTGTCATTGAGAGTATGATAGCAAGAAATATTACAAAAGACTTTTGTGATAATCCTGCTACTTTAAGTTCTAAAATCAACTATTCAGGATATGATTTAGATAAACAAACAATCATACTAGCGAAGGCATCACTTACTATGTTGTTGTCATCAAAAATCAATGAATACAGAAATAATCTAAGCAAATACTCCGATTTTGTTAATTCTGTTTTTGAAAGCTTTCATAAGTCGACCATCGGCTCACTAAGCAAAACAGATGGTCAATATGATTTAATTTTAAGTAATCCGCCTTATGTTAGAAAAGGAATGAGCTTATACAGAGATTTTATCAATAATGATTTACAACTTTCAGCTTTTTATGATAAAGATTTTGATAGCAAGGAAGGTCTTTTTGTCATAAATATGGTGAAATCGTTAAAACCTAAAGGAAGAGCTTTCATAGTATTACCAGATGGTTTTTTCCATACAAAAAGCGATAGAGGGTTGAGAAATTTTCTATTAGAAGAAACTATAATTGATGGAATAATTTCTTTACCTAGTCGAACCTTCTATACAACTGCCAAAAAAACGTATATACTATGTCTTACGAAGAAAACAGATAGAAATATTCCACAAACCTCTCCAATTTTTAATTATATTGTAACTGATGTTGGGGAAAGTCTTGATATTGCTCGCGTGAATACTAATTTAGAGGATTTAAACTGTCTTGCTAGAGAGTTTAAATATTTTATGACAGACAAGGAACAGTATGTTAGTAATTATACTCAAATTTTTACAAAAGAAATTGAGTATTACAAAAATGAAGATATGTGGTTGTCAGAAAGACTTCTATCAGATTATCAATTGAAAGAATTGAATATCAAAGAAGATGAGGAGTTTAACACTCTAACTGATGTAAGTCAGAGTATAGCTGAAGCTATACGAGAATTAGCTAAGTTAGACACTGAATTGAAAGAAATTGATAATATTCAAGAAAATTATAATTATAAAAATGTCAATTTAAATGAAGTTGATGAAACTGGTAATCTATTCTTTGATATTAGTTCAAGTTTGATTGGTTACAAACAAAAAGAATACAGAGAAAAACAGGTAGATTCATCAGAAGGTTATCCGCTATATACAGCTGCTAAAGATTGTGTTGCATACTTACCTAAAAATCATGCAAAGCTAGTAACTGTTGAGACAAACAGACCGCATATTTCAATAGCGACAGATGGTGACGGAACCGCAGGTACAAATATAATTTTACATAAAGAGCCTTACTTTTTAAATACCTCTAGACTTTCAATTGTAACTAAAAATCAAGATATTTTACCAGAATATGTATATTATAGCTTAAAGAACATTAAGAAAAAATATGGTTTTGGTTACACAATAAAATGTAATAAAGATAATTTAGAAAAATATATCAAGATAGATATCCCTGTTGATGATAATGGTAATTTTTCTTTAGACTACCAAAAGCAAATCGTTCACAAAATGGAAAAGAGGGAGACTATATTGAAAAAATTATCTAATTATGAAGAAATATTTAAATCTATAAGAAAATTCAGTCAATTCATTGCGATTTCAGAAGATTGACCCATTTTATGGATTAAACAGATCGGAGCGATCCGGTCTTTTTCTTATCACAAGATTGTGATAGTTTACATTTTTATAATAAAATTCTCAAACTCTTGCTTATTTTTGCATCATATTATAAAATAAAAAGCATAAAAGAATAAAAGAGGCTTTAAAAATGTCTGAAAAACAAATGAAAATTTTGGGTTGGGTAGCGACCTTCATGTCTGTTATGATGTATGTGTCTTACTTCCCACAAATCATGAATAATCTTGCCGGTCAAAAAGGCAACTTCATTCAACCCCTAGTCGCAGCTATCAACTGTAGTCTCTGGGTTTACTATGGTCTTTTCAAAAAGGAAAGAGATATTCCACTTGCAGCTGCCAATGCACCGGGTATCGTTTTTGGTCTAGTAACGGCTATTACGGCGTTGATTTAAAAAGAAGACTGATTTCAGTCTTTTTTTTCGTATATATAAGCAAGCTCAGGACATCATTACCTATATAGTTCCAAACATTTTGTCTCCTTTTTAGTATAATAGAACTAATAAATCAAGTGAGGTAAAGTGATGATAGAAAGACTACAATTTCCAGAGGGTTTCCTCTGGGGTGGTGCTACGGCAGCTAATCAATGTGAAGGTGCTTATAATTTAGACGGTCGTGGGTTGGCCAACGTGGATGTCGTCCCCATCGGTCCAGAGCGTGAAGCCATTATCACAGGTCAGAAAAAGATGTTTTCGTTTGAGGAGGGTTATTTTTACCCAGCCAAAGAAGCCATTGATATGTACCATCATTATAAGGAAGATATTGCTCTTTTTGCGGAAATGGGCTTTAAGACTTATCGACTATCCATTGCTTGGACTAGGATTTTTCCTAAGGGAGACGAAACAGTGCCAAATGAAGCTGGTCTAGCCTTTTATGAGGATTTATTTAAGGAGTGCCACAAGTATGGTATCCAACCTCTGGTGACTATCACTCATTTCGACTGTCCTATGCACTTGATTGAAGAATACGGAGGATGGCGCAATCGTCGGATGTTAGACTTCTATGAAAAACTTTGTCGCACACTCTTTACCCACTATAAGGGTTTGGTCAAATATTGGCTTACCTTCAACGAAATCAACATGATTCTCCATGCCCCCTTTATGGGAGCTGGGCTCTGTTTTGAAGAAGGAGAAAATCAAGAACAGGTCAAATACCAAGCGGCTCACCATGAGTTGGTGGCTTCAGCCATGGCGACTAAGATTGCCCACGAAATTGACCCAGAAAACAAGGTGGGATGTATGTTGGCAGCAGGGCAATACTATCCTAACACAGCCCATCCGAGAGATTACTGGGTTGCTATGGAGGAAGATCGCAAGAGTTACTTCTTCATTGATGTTCAAGCGCGTGGGGAATACCCAAACTATGCCAAGAAGCAGTGGGAACGTGAGGGGATTGAGATTCATATGACGGCAGAGGATCTGGACTTGTTGAAGAATTACACTGTTGACTTTGTTTCCTTCTCTTACTATGCAAGTCGAGTGGCCTCAGGTGATCCAGAAGTTAAAGAATTAACTGCTGGAAATGTCTTTGCCTCTCTCAAAAATCCTTATCTTGAATCCTCAGAATGGGGATGGCAGATTGACCCACTTGGTCTTCGCATCACCCTCAATGCCATCTGGGATCGTTACCAAAAGCCCATGTTCATCGTAGAAAATGGTCTCGGTGCTATGGATACACCAGATGAGAATGGTTATGTAGCAGATGACTATCGGATTGCTTACTTAGAGGCTCATATCAAGGCCATGCGAGATGCTATTTACCACGATGGAGTTGATTTGCTTGGTTATACGACTTGGGGCTGTATCGATCTGGTCTCAGCTGGAACAGGCGAAATGAATAAGCGCTATGGCTTTATCTATGTAGATCGTGATAATGCAGGAAATGGGACTCTCAAACGGACCAAGAAGAAATCCTTCTATTGGTACAAGGATGTCATTGCCAGCAATGGTGCAAGCATTGAGTAGAGCACATTTGTTCACTATTTTTATAAAATCTTCTCCCTACTTTATAAGATATGAAAAAGAGTTCAATTAGATGGAGCTTTTTGCTATAATGAGGGAGAAAAATCAGATAGGAGATTGACATGTCAGAACCATTATTTTTACAATCAGTTATGCAAGAAAAAATCTGGGGTGGTACCAAGCTACGTGATGAGTTTGGTTATGACATCCCAAGTGAAAAAATCGGAGAATATTGGGCCATATCAGCCCATCCAAATGGCGTCTCTAAAGTTGCCAATGGTCGCTTTGAAGGAACAGATCTAGCTACTTTGTATGCAGAACACCGTGAATTGTTTGGTAATCGTCCAGAGTCTGTATTTCCACTTTTGACTAAGATTCTGGATGCCAACGACTGGCTCAGCGTCCAAGTTCACCCAGATGATGCCTATGGACTCGAGCATGAAGGCGAACTCGGAAAAACAGAATGCTGGTACATCATCGCTGCGGATGAAGGTTCAGAGATTATCTACGGGCATAATGCCAAATCAAAAGAAGAACTCCGCCAGCAAATTGAGGACAAGAATTGGGATGCTTTGTTGACAAAAGTACCAGTTAAAGCTGGAGATTTCTTCTATGTGCCAAGTGGCACTATGCATGCTATTGGTGCGGGCATCTTGATTCTTGAAACGCAACAGTCTAGTGATACCACCTATCGCGTCTATGACTTTGACCGCAAGGACGATAATGGAAACTTGCGTGAACTTCACCTTGAAAAATCTATCGATGTTTTAAACATTGGAGAGCCTGCCAATAGCCGTCCTGTGACTGTCAAAGCAGATGATTTACGATCAACTTTACTTGTGTCCAACGATTTCTTTGCAGTCTACAAGTGGGAAATCGATGGAAAAGTTGACTTCGAAAAGACAGCTGATTACAGCTTGTTGAGTGTCTTAGCCGGTCAAGGTCAGCTAACTGTTGATGGAAAGAACTATCCAATCCAAAAAGGCAGCCACTTTATTCTACCAAGTGATGTTGAAGTTTGGACTCTGGAAGGGCAAGGTTTGGAATTGATTGTTAGTCATCCATAAAAAAGAAAGGGCCTGAGTTTACTACTCAAGTCCTTTTTGATTACATAAATTGGGCGATGAAGACCACGATGATGATGATTGGAATGATGAAACGAAGAAGGAAGAGCCAGACTTGGAACAGTCCCTGTTTCCATGCTGTTTCATCAAGATGCAGTTCCTCCATAGCAAGAGCCTTTTTAAAGATGTAGCCTGTAAAAAGTGAAAGGCAGAGAGCTCCAAATGGCATGAGGAGATTGGAAACCAAGAAATCCATAGCATCAAAGAAGGTCTTCCCAAAAATGTGAATATCTGCCATAACACCGTAAGAAAGGGCCGAAGGAATTCCAAAGATAAAGGTCAAAATTCCTAAAATGGCACTCCACATGGCACGCTTGCTGTTGTCCTGATTGGTAATATTGCCCACATTGATTTCCAGCATAACAACGGAAGAAGTGACCGTCGCAAAGAGGAAGAGCAAGAGGAAGAGGATGTAGAAAATGGTTCCAAAAGGCATCTTGTCAAAGAGTTGAGGCAAGACGATAAAGAGCAAGCTCGGTCCTCCTTCAGACTGGATATTGAAGGCTGACATGGCTGGGAAAATGGCTAGACCTGCCATGATGGATACTGAGATATTCATGGCTACAATGGAAATCCCTGACTGGACTAGATTGGTTTTCTTATCCAAGTAAGATGCATAGGTTAGCATGGCTGTAACCCCTAGTGAGAGGGCAAAGAAAGATTGTCCCAGAGCATAGAGGAGACCAGCACTTGTCAGCTTAGAGAAGTCTGGTTTGAGGAAGTAAAGAACCCCTTCCATGGCATTTGGTAAACTGAGAGAGCGCCCAATGATGACAACAAAGATGATAAAGAGCAGGGGCATCATGACTTTCGAAGCTCTTTCAATCCCTTTTTGAACCCCACGTGATACAATAAAGATGTTCAATAGGATAAAGGCTGCTTGAGCTCCAAGCGCAATGGCTGGATTTGAAATGATGGAAGTAAATAACTGAGCATAATCACCCGTTCCGCTAAGTTGGAACAATTTTCCAAACTCAATGCCTAGATAAACCAGAATCCATCCCCCAATAACACTGTAGAAAGATAAGAGGATAAAGAGGGCAAAGGCACCAATCCAACCGATAAAGTTGTACTTGCTATTCTTGCCGAGTTTTCCAAAGGTTTTGATAGCTGAAACACCAGCACTTCGGCCGAGGGCAAACTCAGCTAGCAAAAGGGGAAAACCGATTAGAATAGTGGAAATGAGAAAGACCAGTAAAAAGCCTCCTCCACCGTTAGCAGCAGTCATATAAGGGAATTTCCAAACGGCACCAAGGCCGATGGCTGAACCAGCAGATGCTAGGATAAAGCCCAGTTTAGAACCCCATTGCGATTTTTCAGACATAGTTAAACTCCTAAAATTAGTGTTCCAAAAGAAAAAGCTACTGCCCTTGGCAAATAGCCTCATAAGTACTCAAGATGAGCGTTTCTTTTGATTGATAGACTTGACTATCCTATCATGTTTTCTAAGGTCTGTCAAGAAAACCATTTTCATGTTATGATAAAGTAAAAAAATTCACAAAAACGCTTGACTCTGACCTAAGGGGAGGGGTTATACTATCAATGTAAGGAGGAAATCATGTACCATATAAAAGAAGCTGCGCAGCTTTCGGGCGTCTCTGTCAAGACCCTACACCACTACGATAAGATAGGACTTTTGGTTCCTTTAAAGTCGGAAAACGGCTATCGAACCTACAGTCAGGAGGATTTGGAACGCCTTCAGGTCATTCTTTACTATAAATATCTAGGTTTTTCTTTAGAAAAAATAGCAGAGCTATTAAAGGAAGAAAAGACAGATTTATTGCCTCATTTGACTAGGCAGTTGGACTATTTGACTCGAGAAAGGGAACATCTGGATACCTTGATTTCAACCTTGCAAAAAACCATTCAAGAACAAAAAGGAGAAAGAGAAATGAGCATTCAAGAGAAATTTGCTGGATTTAACTACCAAGACCATCAAAAATACCATCAAGAGGCGGTAGAGAAATATGGACAAGAAGTCATGGACCAAGCGATCGAGCGCCAAAAAGGTCACGAAGACGAAGTTACGGCTGCCTTCAACCAGGTTTTTCGAGCCTTGTCACAAAATATTCAAGCTGGTTTACCTGCAACAGCAACAGAAAACCAAGAAGAAGCTGCTAAACTCTTGCAAGCCATACGTACTTATGGATTTGACTGCTCTATCGAGGTCTTTGGTCATATTGGAAAAGGCTATGTCTATAATCCAGAGTTTAAGGAAAATATTGACAAATTTGGAACTGGAACAGCCCAGTACACATCAGATGTGATTGCGCACTATGTCCAAACTCAGACAAAATAAAATCGGAGGAGTATTCTTCCGATTTTTACTAAATTCAAGCACTACTTGCTTAATAATTTTTCTACTACATTTAGTTTTCGCATGGTCAAATCTACATTAAAAAGCTTTTCAAGATAGTTGGTATGGAGTTTCTTTTGTTTTGCAGTTCTAGGGAGATAGAGGTAAAGACAATGGTTACCGATACAAATTTCTTCTTCACCGTAATCAATTTTCAATTTTTCTAAAGGGAGACTTTGAATAGCTTCTTGATAAAAAATCACGTGTACACGGTCATAAAGATAGTGTTCTCCAAAAGGGTTTTCTTGGACAATTTTTTTAAAATCACTTTTGTTCTTGATTACCATTTTTAAGTCAGCACCAATATTTTCATTTATTAGAGTATGGACACGTTCTCGTATTTTTTCTAAATCTAAGTCACTTTCAAGAATGATATTCCCACTTTGAATATAGGTTCGAACTTGTTGAAAACCGGCTTCTGTTAAGATATCTACTAGATAAGACATTTTAGGGATAGCATTTTTTCCATTAGGAGTAACTCCCCTTAACAAGATAATATGTTCCAAAGTAGTTCCTTTCTTTTGGGGCTGATTTAGCCATTGAATAATTTAGATTTAGATTGGATTTGATCCCGCCACCCAGCCGGTGCAGAGGGCAGAAGTGATGTTAAAGCCACCCGTATGAGCATTGATATCCAGTACCTCGCCCGCAAAGTGGAGCCCAGGTACCAGTTTACTTTCAAGGGTTTTAGGATTGATTTCCTTAAGACTGACGCCACCCTTGGTAACAAATGACTTGGCAAGGGACATTTTTCCGGTCACAGGGATTTTGAGGGCCTTAATAGACTGGAGAAGTTGTTCTCGTTCCTTTTCAGTCAACTGTTTGACTTTGTCAGGATAGCCTTGCGCAAAAAATTCTGCCAAGCGTTCTGGCAACAAGGTTCTTAAAGCATTTTTCAAGGATTTTTCCCGATTTTCTTCTAGAAATGTAGCCAAGTCCTTCTCAGAAAGTTGAGGCAAAACATCTAGCGAGAGAACTTCCCCACTCTTGACAAAGCTAGACATACGCAGAGCAGCAGGGCCAGACAAACCAAAGTGGGTAAAAAGCAAATCGTGAGTGATGACATGCTTACCATAGCTTAGGGTCACATCGTCCAGCGAAATACCCTGCAAGACCTTGTGTGGGAAATCTGTCAATAAAGGACTTTCAGCAGCCTCAAGCTCGGTAATGGTATGTTTGAAATGACGGGCAATCTCGTGGCCAAAACCAGTAGAACCAGTAGAAGGATAGGATTTCCCACCAGTTGTGACAATAAGTTTCTCACAAGTGAAGCTTTGGTCTGCGGACTTAAGGACAAACTGATTTTCTACCTTTTTAACCGAAACAATTTCGGTTTGAGTAGCAACTTGACCACCTAGCTCAGTGATTTTCTTTTCTAAAGCTTCGATAATGGTACGAGACTTGTCACTAGCAGGAAAGACGCGGCCGTGGTCTTCGGCCTTAAGTTTAACCCCATTTTCTGTAAAAAAGTTAATGATATCATGGTTATCAAATTGGGAGAAGACACTGTAGAGAAAGCGCCCATTTCCAGGGATGCCAGCTAGCAGGTCGTCCAAACTACCATTGTTGGTTACATTGCAACGTCCGCCACCAGTCCCAGCTAATTTTTTTCCAAGTTTCCGATTTTTTTCGATGAGGAGGGTTTTCTGTCCATAAAAGCTACTGGAAATCGTAGCCATCATGCCAGCAGGTCCTCCACCGATGACAATAGTATCAAAATGTTTCATAGCTCTATTGTACCACAAAAAAACAAGAGATGAAGTTACCTCTTGTCAAGAATGCAATTAATCAATTTCATATCCCATCAGCAAACCACCATCTTCTGCATAAAAACTGCAGAGACCAGATGTTGGGAGAATTTTAATATCCGCCTGTGGGAAATTTTCACGGATTCGTTCTGAGAGCTGTTGGCAACATTTCTCGTTATTACGTTGGGCCATGACAATACGGCCACCAGCATATCCAGCTTTTATCAATTCTTCATAGGCTGCCTGAATCGATTTCTTTGGTCCTCGCGCTTTTTGTAGCAATTCAAGGGTTCCAGTTTCACTAGCTTCCCCGACCATACGGATATTTAGAAGGCCAACGACCGTACCGATAAGCTTGCTCAAACGGCCGTTCTTCACCAAATTATCGACCTTGGCCAGAACAAAGAGCAACTTGGTTTTTTCTTGATAGGCGGTGATAGCTTCAACTACTTCTTCAAATGATAAGCCTTGGTCAATCAAATCATTCAATTTTTCTACGAGCAAGTCAACTTCCCCGCCAGCAGACAAGCTATCAATTACATGAATCTTAGTGTCAGGATGGTCTTCTAGATAAATATTCTTAGCTAGTTGAGCACTATTGTGACTGCCAGAGAGAGTACCAGTGATAGTTACTAGGAAAATGTTTTTTGCTCCTTCAAATGCTCGCAAATAATCATCTGGGCTTGGACAAGCTGATTTTGAAGCTTCTGCAGTTGCATACATGGTTTCCATCATTTGGTCAATGTCAAGACTGGCATCATCAACAAAGACCTGATCAGCTACTTGAATGGTTAAGGGGACACTTACAAAGGTCGTGTCAATAGCTGGTGTTGCCAGCTGACGATAATCACAACCAGAGTCAGCAATAATCTTCCAAGTCATAGAAATTCTCCATCTTTGCCAGTTATACATTGACAAAGGTTCTGTCTTTTTTTACAATTATATCATGAAAGCCCTTGAAACAAAAGCCTCATCAGTCTGTTGTGACAAGTAGAAAGAAAATGTTATGTCTGAACGTAGAATCTCTGAAAAGTCTCTTGAAAATCTCAGAAAATCAAACCAAGAATCCAATTTATTAACTAGAGAAGCCATAGAAACAGCCCTCTTGCAGCTCTTGGAAAAAAAGGACTTGACCAAGATTAGTATTTCTGAATTGGTCAAACGTGCAGGCGTTTCACGTGCGGCCTTTTATCGCAATTATGATTCCAAAGAGGAGATTTTAGAAAGTGTCTTTAAACGAACTGTCCACAATATTATGGAACAGTTGCATCATTATGATTTAAAGACAGACCTTTATCTGGTCTGGGTTCACCTTTTCCGAGAAGCAAGAAAGGAAGCCAGAGTGATTCAACTGGCCTTAGATTACCATCTGGAAAAAATCTTTGTCCAAGCCATGCAGGAATTTCTAGAAAAATACCATGGAAAATCAAAAGGTGTCAGCTCTTATCTTCATTCCTTCTGGAGTTCAGCCATCGTCTCAGTCCTTTTAAAATGGATCAAGGATGGCATGAAGGTACCTGCTGAAAAGATTGCGGATTTACGGTTACCATTTTTTAAAAAATAGAGAAAAAGGAGAAAAGAGATGACTGAAAAAAGACTAGCATGGGATGAGTATTTTGCAGCCCAAGCCTTACTAATTGCCAATCGTTCCACTTGTAAACGTGCCAAAGTGGGGGCGATTCTGGTAAAAGATAATAAGGTTATTTCCACTGGTTACAATGGTTCGGTGTCAGGAACCGAGCATTGTATTGATCACGAATGTCTGGTCATTGAAGGACACTGTGTTCGCACCCTTCATGCTGAGGTCAATGCTATCCTTCAAGGTGCAGAACGTGGTGTTCCTAAAGGTTTTACAGCCTATGTAACCCATTTTCCTTGTCTCAACTGTACAAAACAATTACTTCAGGTTGGTTGCAAGCGCGTGGTTTATATTAACCAGTACCGAATGGATGACTACGCCCAATACCTTTATCAAGAAAAAGGGACAGAATTGACCCATCTACCACTTGAGACAGTACAGACAGCTCTTAAAGAGGCAGATTTAATGTAAAAATTATCAAAAATAAATGGTTTAGAAAGATTTTTAAACCGTTTTTTGGTATAATAAGAAGAATAAATTGAAAGAAGGAATTCCAAAAATGGGAAAAATTGAAGTTATTAATCATCCACTGATTCAACACAAATTGTCAATCTTACGTCGTACAGATACTTCTACCAAAGCTTTCCGTGAGCTAGTAGATGAGATTGCAATGTTGATGGGGTATGAAGTACTTCGTGATCTTCCACTAGAAGATGTGGAAATCGAAACACCAATCACAAAAACAGTTCAAAAACAATTGGCAGGTAAGAAATTGGCTATCGTACCAATCTTGCGTGCAGGTATCGGGATGGTTGATGGGCTCTTGAGCTTGGTTCCAGCTGCTAAGGTTGGTCACATCGGTATGTACCGTGATGAAGAAACGCTTCAACCAGTTGAGTATTTGGTGAAATTGCCTGAAGATATTGACCAACGTCAAATTTTTGTGGTAGACCCAATGTTGGCAACAGGTGGATCAGCAATCTTGGCTGTTGACTCTCTTAAAAAACGTGGTGCATCAAATATCAAATTTGTCTGCCTTGTATCTGCTCCAGAAGGTGTTAAAGCCCTTCAAGAAGCTCATCCAGATGTAGAAATCTTTACAGCAGCCTTGGATGAACGCTTGAACGAACACGGTTATATCGTTCCAGGTCTTGGAGATGCTGGGGACCGCTTGTTCGGTACAAAATAAAATTAAAAAGAGATTGACTTGGAAAAGGATTTCCAGTCACGAAAGGAGGTTGAATTTTTGTTTCTGTCTAATGAAAACAGAGCAAAAATTTGACCTTTTTTGACCTAGATATTATAATAGTCTTATCTTCAGTCATTTGACCAACAAAATTAAAATTCAAAAGGAGAAATGAATGATTCCTGTAGTTATTGAACAAACAAGCCGTGGAGAACGTTCTTACGATATTTATTCACGTCTTCTCAAAGACCGCATCATTATGCTGACAGGCCCAGTTGAAGACAACATGGCCAACTCAGTTATTGCCCAGTTGCTTTTCTTGGATGCCCAAGATAGTACAAAAGATATTTACCTTTATGTCAATACACCAGGTGGTTCCGTTTCAGCTGGTTTGGCAATCGTTGATACTATGAACTTTATCAAGGCAGATGTCCAAACCATCGTTATGGGAATGGCTGCATCTATGGGTACAGTCATCGCATCTAGTGGAGCAAAAGGCAAACGTTTCATGCTTCCAAATGCCGAATACATGATTCACCAACCAATGGGTGGTACAGGTGGTGGTACTCAACAAACCGATATGGCGATCGCTGCAGAACACTTGCTTAAAACTCGTAACACCTTGGAAAAAATCTTGGCTGAAAATTCAGGTCAGTCAATCGAAAAAGTCCATGCAGATGCAGAACGTGATAACTGGATGAGTGCCCAAGAAACACTTGAATATGGCTTTATTGATGAAATCATGGCCAACAATTCATTGAACTAATGATGATAGAAGGCAAACTCGACTGAGTTTGCTTTTTTTGGTATAATAGGGAGAGATTTCTTAGAAAGAGGATTTATCATGTTTGAAAAAGTCAATCGATCTGGCTTGATTATCTATCTTTACTATAATCGTGATGCCAAAAAATTGCAGGATTATGGAGATATTACCTATCATTCCAAGAAACATCGTTACTTACAACTCTATGTTCCAACTCAAGAAGTGGAGCAATTGGTCGGGAGCTTGAGCAAGGAAAAGTTTATAAAAAAAGTCAGAGTTTGCCATATCCAAGAGCTGGAAACCCCCTTTGTGGGCAATCTTTATCGAGAGGAAAACGTTATCATCGAAAAACTTAAAGAAAAGTGTTGACAATTTTCTGATAATTCGGTATATTCTTAACATGCTATTTATTTAAGAAATAAGGAGACAAAAAAGATGAAGAAAAAATTTGCCCTATCGTTTGTGGCGCTTGCAAGTGTAGCACTTCTTGCAGCCTGTGGAGAAGTGAAGTCTGGAGCGTCAAACGCTGCTGGTAACTCAGTAGAGGAAAAGACAATCAAAATTGGATTTAACTTCGAGGAAACTGGTGCCGTAGCAGCCTACGGTACATCTGAACAAAAAGGTGCCCAATTGGCTGTTGATGAAATCAATGCAGCAGGTGGTATCGATGGAAAACAAATCGAAGTAGTCGATAAAGATAACAAGTCTGAAACAGCAGAAGCTGCTTCAGTAACAACTAACCTTGTAACCCAATCTAAAGTATCAGCAATCGTAGGACCTGCTACATCTGGTGCAACTGCAGCTGCGGTAGCGAACGCTACAAAAGCAGGTGTTCCATTGATTTCGCCAAGTGCGACTCAAGATGGATTGACTAAAGGTCAAGATTACCTCTTTATCGGAACATTCCAAGATAGCTTCCAAGGAAAAATTATCTCAAACTATGTTTCTGAAAAATTGCAAGCTAAGAAAGTTGTTCTTTACACTGACAATGCCAGCGACTATGCTAAAGGTATTGCCAAAGCCTTCCGTGAAGCTTACAAAGGTGAAATCGTTGCAGATGAAACTTTCGTAGCAGGCGACACAGACTTCCAAGCAGCCCTTACAAAAATGAAAGGGAAAGACTTTGATGCTATCATCGTCCCAGGTTACTACACTGAAGCTGGTAAAATTGTAAACCAAGCGCGTGGTATGGGAATTGATAAACCAATCGTTGGTGGTGATGGATTCAACGGTGAAGAGTTTGTACAACAAGCAACTGCTGAAAAAGCATCAAACATCTACTTTATCTCAGGCTTCTCAACTACTGTAGAAGTTTCAGCTAAAGCAAAAGCCTTCCTTGACGCATACCGTGCTAAGTACAATGAAGAGCCTTCAACATTTGCAGCCTTGGCTTATGACTCAGTTCACCTTGTAGCAAATGCAGCAAAAGGTGCCAAAAACTCAGGTGAAATCAAGGATAACCTTGCTAAAACAAAAAACTTTGAAGGTGTAACTGGTCAAACAAGCTTCGATGCAGACCACAACACAGTCAAAACTGCTTACATGATGACCATGAACAATGGTAAGGTTGAAGCAGCAGAAGTTGTAAAACCATAATAGAAAATGTTGAAATAGGGAATGAGCCTCTGACTCACTCCCTGTTTCGATGTTTAAGAACCTATCAAAAATTGAGGAAAAATCCTCGAAATTATAAATAGAAAGAGTGAATCTTATGCTCCAACAACTAGTAAATGGTTTGATTCTAGGTAGTGTTTATGCGCTGTTAGCCCTAGGATATACCATGGTTTATGGAATTATCAAGCTCATCAACTTCGCCCACGGTGATACTTATATGATGGGAGCCTTTATCGGTTATTTCTTGATTAATTCTTTCCAAATGAATTTCTTTGTAGCGCTTATTGTAGCTATGCTAGCGACAGCCATTCTTGGTGTCTTGATTGAGTTCCTTGCTTACCGACCTTTGCGCCACTCTACTCGTATTGCTGTTTTGATTACAGCTATTGGGGTTTCTTTCCTATTGGAATATGGAATGGTCTATCTGGTTGGTGCCAATACACGTGCCTTTCCTCAAGCTATTCAAACAGTTCGCTATGATTTAGGTCCAATTAGTCTAACAAACGTTCAGTTAATGATTTTGGCCATTTCCTTGATTTTGATGATTTTGTTACAGGTCATTGTCCAAAAGACTAAGATGGGGAAAGCCATGCGTGCTGTATCTGTAGATAGCGATGCGGCGCAATTGATGGGGATCAATGTAAATCGTACTATCAGCTTTACCTTCGCTTTGGGTTCTGCTCTTGCGGGTGCGGCTGGTGTTCTGATTGCCCTTTATTATAACTCTCTTGAGCCTTTGATGGGGGTTACTCCAGGTCTTAAGTCTTTCGTTGCCGCAGTACTTGGTGGTATCGGAATTATTCCTGGTGCGGCTCTTGGTGGTTTTGTGATTGGTCTATTGGAAACCTTTGCGACAGCCTTTGGGATGTCAGACTTCCGTGATGCCATTGTTTATGGAATCTTGTTGTTGATCTTGATTGTCCGCCCAGCTGGTATCCTTGGTAAAAATGTGAAAGAGAAGGTGTAAGCGATGAAAGAAAATTTAAAAGTTAATATTCTATGGTTACTCCTTTTGTTAGCTGGCTATGGCTTGATTAGTGTACTGGTTTCAGTCGGAGTACTCAATCTATTCTATGTACAGATTTTACAACAAATCGGAATTAATATTATTCTGGCTGTTGGTCTTAACTTAATCGTTGGTTTTTCAGGACAATTTTCACTTGGTCATGCTGGTTTCATGGCGATTGGTGCCTATGCAGCAGCTATTATTGGTTCTAAATCACCAACCTACGGTGCCTTCTTTGGAGCTATGCTGGTAGGAGCTTTGCTTTCAGGAGCGGTTGCCTTGTTTGTCGGCATTCCAACCTTGCGTTTGAAGGGGGACTATCTTGCGGTAGCGACTCTAGGTGTTTCTGAAATTATCCGTATCTTTATCATCAATGGTGGAAGCCTTACAAATGGTGCAGCAGGTATCTTAGGAATTCCTAACTTTACAACTTGGCAAATGGTTTACTTCTTTGTCGTGATTACAACCATTGCAACCTTGAACTTCTTGCGTAGTCCAATTGGTCGTTCAACCCTATCCGTTCGTGAGGATGAAATCGCTGCTGAGTCAGTTGGGGTTAATACGACTAAAATTAAAATCATCGCCTTTGTCTTTGGTGCTATTACTGCAAGTATTGCAGGGTCACTTCAGGCTGGATTTATCGGGTCTGTTGTACCGAAAGATTACACTTTCATCAACTCAATCAACGTTTTGATTATTGTTGTATTTGGTGGACTTGGTTCCATTACAGGTGCCATTGTTTCAGCTATTGTTTTGGGAATTTTGAATATGCTTCTCCAAGATGTTGCTAGTGTGCGTATGATTATTTACGCTTTGGCCTTGGTATTGGTAATGATTTTCAGACCAGGTGGACTCCTTGGAACATGGGAATTGAGCCTATCACGTTTCTTTAAAAAATCTAAGAAGGAGGAACAAAACTAATGGCATTACTTGAAGTAAAACAGTTAACCAAACATTTTGGCGGTCTAACAGCTGTTGGAGATGTGACTCTTGAATTGAACGAAGGGGAATTGGTTGGACTAATCGGTCCAAATGGAGCTGGGAAAACCACCCTTTTCAACCTCTTGACGGGTGTTTATGAACCAAGTGAGGGAACAGTAACACTAGATGGTCACCTTTTGAATGGAAAGGCACCTTATAAGATTGCTTCTTTGGGACTTGGACGTACTTTTCAAAATATCCGTCTTTTTAAAGATTTAACCGTTTTGGACAATGTTTTGATTGCCTTTGGCAACCATCACAAACAACATGTTTTTGCTAGTTTCTTACGCCTACCAGCTTTTTACAAGAGTGAAAAAGAATTAAAGGCTAAGGCTTTGGAATTGCTTAAAATCTTTGATTTAGATGGTGATGCAGAAACGCTTGCTAAAAATCTTGCCTACGGACAACAACGTCGTTTGGAAATTGTTCGTGCCCTCGCTACGGAACCTAAAATTCTCTTCTTAGATGAACCAGCAGCAGGTATGAACCCACAGGAAACAGCTGAATTGACTGAGTTAATTCGTCGTATCAAAGATGAATTTAAGATTACGATCATGCTGATTGAACACGATATGAATCTGGTAATGGAAGTAACAGAACGTATCTACGTACTTGAATATGGTCGTTTGATTGCTCAGGGAACTCCAGACGAAATTAAGACCAATAAACGCGTTATCGAAGCTTATTTAGGAGGTGAAGCCTAATGTCTATGTTAAAAGTTGATAATCTTTCTGTACATTACGGTATGATCCAAGCAGTCCGTGATGTAAGCTTTGAAGTGAATGAAGGAGAAGTCGTTTCCCTTATCGGTGCCAATGGTGCAGGTAAAACAACCATTCTCCGTACCTTGTCAGGTCTAGTTAGACCAAGCTCAGGAAAGATTGAATTTTTAGGTCAAGAAATCCAAAAAATGCCGGCTCAGAAAATTGTAGCAGGTGGCCTTTCACAAGTACCAGAAGGACGCCACGTCTTCCCTGGCTTGACCGTCTTGGAAAATCTAGAAATGGGAGCTTTCTTAAAGAAAAATCGTGAAGAAAATCAAGCTAACTTGAAAAAAGTTTTCTCACGCTTTCCTCGTCTTGAAGAACGGAAGAACCAAGATGCAGCTACTCTTTCAGGGGGGGAACAACAAATGCTTGCCATGGGACGCGCTCTTATGTCAACACCAAAACTTCTTCTCTTAGATGAACCATCAATGGGACTTGCCCCAATCTTTATCCAAGAGATTTTTGATATCATTCAAGACATCCAGAAACAAGGAACAACCGTCCTCTTGATTGAACAAAATGCCAATAAAGCACTCGCAATCTCTGACCGAGGCTATGTGCTGGAAACAGGAAAAATTGTCCTATCAGGAACAGGAAAAGAACTCGCTTCATCAGAAGAAGTCAGAAAAGCATATCTAGGTGGTTAAAAAGGTCCGGGGGACCTTTTTAATCGGTGGATAGAGATTGCGAATCAATCATCCGAATCCAGTGGATTGTTTTAGTCGGTAGATGAGGATTACGAAGTAATCATCATTATAGTCCGGGGGACCTTTTTAGTCGGCGGATGAAGATTGCGTAAGCAATCATCGCATAGTCTGGTAGACTAGTTTAGGTTGCAAATGAAGATTGCGAAGCAATCATCATTATAGTCCGGGGGACCTTTTTAATCGGTGGATAGAGATTGCGAAGCAATTCTCATCTGCACTGGAAGGTTAGCTCCTAATCATTGAAACAGAACAGAATGAAGCGTACCACTCTTCATTCACAGAGCTCGATTTTAGAGCTCTTTTTGCTAGCTTATTCATACTTTTCTGAATTTTGAAAAAGAAATGTAAGCGTTTGATGGATTTACAAAAAGATTGTATAATAGGATAAGAATAGAAAAGGAGAAGTCTCATGGCAGTTAAAGATTTTATGACCCGCAAGGTAGTGTATATTAGTCCAGATACAACAGTATCTCATGCAGCAGATTTGATGAGAGAGCAAGGGTTGCACCGCTTGCCTGTTATCGAAAATGATCAATTGGTTGGTTTGGTGACTGAGGGCACCATTGCCCAAGCTAGTCCATCACAAGCAACCAGTCTTTCTATCTATGAGATGAATTATCTTCTAAATAAGACAAAAGTAAAAGATGTCATGATTCGCGATGTTGTCACTGTTTCAGGCTATGCGAGTCTAGAGGATGCAACTTATCTGATGTTGAAAAACAAGATTGGTATTCTTCCTGTCGTAGATAATCATCAAGTATACGGAGTTATTACGGACCGTGACGTTTTCCAAGCCTTTCTTGAAATTGCTGGTTATGGTGAAGAAGGAATTCGTGTGCGTTTTGTTACAGAAGATGAAGTTGGTGTCCTCGGAAAGATTGTTTCTTTGATTGCAGAAGAAAATTTGAATATCTCTCATACAGTAAATATTCCGCGTAAAGATGGTAAGGTGATTATCGAAGTTCAAATCGATGGCTCAATTGATTTACCAGCCTTGAAAGAAAAATTTGAATCAGAGAATATTCAAGTAGAAGAAATTACTCGTACTTCAGCAAAAGTCTTGTAAGAAGGGAAGCCGAAAGGCTTCTTTTTACGTTCTTTTTTACGGTTCTTTTTGGCTCTTTGTCAACTGTAGTGGGTTGATGAAAAGCTAAGCTCGAGAAAGGACAAATTTCGTCCTTTCTTTTTTGATGTTCAGAGAGATAAAAATCCTTTTTTTGAAGTTTTCAAAGTTCCGAAATCCAAAGGCATTGCGCTTGATAAGTTTGATGAGATTATTGGTGGCTTCCAGTTTGGCGTTGGAATAGGGTAGTTGAAGGGCGTTGGCAATTTTCTCTTTATCCTTGAGGAAGGTTTTAAAGACAGTCTGAAAAAGAGGATGAACCAGCTTAAGATTGTCCTCAATAAGTCCGAAAAATTTGTCTGCCTCCTTGTTCTGAAAGTGAAAAAGCAAGAGTTGATAGAGATGGTAGTGGTGTTTCAAGTCCTCTGAATAGCTCAAAAGCTTGTCTAAAATCTCTTTATTCGTCAAGTGCATGCGAAAAGTAGGGCGATAAAAACGTTTATCGCTGAGTTTACGACTATCCTGTTGAATGAGCTTCCAGTAACGCTTGATATCCTTGTATTCATGGGATTTTCGATGAAACTGATTCATGATTTGGACACGCACACGACTCATAGCACGGCTCATGTGTTGGACAATATGGAAACGATCCAACACGATTTTAGCGTTTGGAAAAAGCTGTTTAGCTAAGGCATAGTAGGGACTAAACATATCCATAGTAATGATTTTCACCTGACATCGGACTGCTCTATCGTAACGAAGAAAGTGATTTCGGATGACAGCCTGTGTTCTGCCTTCAAGAACAGTGATAATGTTGAGCTTGTCAAAATCTTGTGCAATAAAGCTCATCTTTCCCTTTGTAAAAGCGTACTCGTCCCAGGACATAATCTCAGGGAGGTAAGAAAAATCAGACTTAAAACGGAAGTCATTGAGCTTACGAATGACAGTTGAAGTTGAAATAGCCAGCTGATGAGCAATATCGGTCATAGAAGTCTTTTCAATCAGCTTTTGCGCAATCTTTTGGTTGATGATACGAGGAATTTGATGATTCTTCTTGACGAGAGAGGTTTCGGCGACCATCATTTTCGAGCAATGATAGCGCTTGAATCGACGCTTTTTCAGGAGGATTCTAGTAGGCATACCAGTCGTTTCGAGGTAAGGAATTTTCGACGGTTTTTGAAAGTCATATTTCTTCATTTGATGTCCACAATCAGGACAAGATGGGGCATTGTAATCCAGTTTAGCGATGATTTCCTTAAGTGTATCCTTATTGATGATGTCTAGAATCTGGATATTTGGGTCTTTGATATCGAGTAGTTTTGTGATAAAATGTAATTGTTCCATATGAATCTTTCTAATGAGTTGTTTAGTCGCTTTTCATTATAGGTCATATGGGACTTTTTTTCTACACAAAAATAGGCTCCATAAGATTCATAGGGGATTTACCCACTACAAATATTATAGAGCCTTCTTTTTTCATGAAAAGGGTATTAGAGCAAAAGATGGAAAGAAATGATAAAATATGCTATAATGAAATGATGTAAAAAAGGAGTATTTATGGACATTTCAGTAATTCGTCAGAAAATTGACGCAAATCGTGAAAAATTAGCTTCTTTCAGGGGGTCTCTTTGACCTAGAAGGTCTAGAGGAAGAGATTGCCATCTTGGAAAATAAGATGACAGAACCTGATTTTTGGAACGATAATATCGCGGCCCAAAAAACGTCGCAAGAATTAAATGAATTAAAAAACACCTACAACACCTTCCACAAAATGGAAGAGTTGCAGGATGAAGTCGAAATTTTATTAGACTTTTTAGCTGAAGATGAGTCGGTGCATGAAGAATTGGTTGAGCAGTTATCAGAACTTGATAAGATGATGACCAGTTATGAGATGACCTTGCTCTTGTCAGAACCTTATGACCATAATAATGCCATCTTGGAAATCCATCCAGGTTCTGGTGGTACTGAGGCGCAGGACTGGGGTGATATGCTGCTTCGTATGTATACTCGTTATGGCAATGCCAAAGGCTTTAAAGTAGAAGTCTTGGATTATCAAGCAGGTGATGAGGCTGGTATCAAGTCAGTAACCTTATCATTTGAAGGTCCTAATGCCTATGGTCTTCTCAAGTCAGAAATGGGTGTGCACCGTTTGGTGCGAATTTCGCCGTTTGACTCTGCTAAACGTCGCCATACCTCTTTCACATCTGTAGAAGTGATGCCTGAGTTGGACGATACCATTGAAGTGGAAATCCGGGAAGATGACATCAAGATGGATACCTTCCGTTCAGGTGGTGCCGGTGGACAAAACGTCAACAAGGTTTCAACAGGTGTGCGTCTGACCCACATTCCAACTGGAATTGTTGTCCAATCAACGGTCGATCGTACCCAGTATGGAAATAGAGATCGAGCTATGAAGATGTTGCAGGCTAAGCTCTATCAAATGGAGCAAGAAAAGAAAGCTGCGGAGGTAGATTCCCTCAAGGGTGAGAAAAAAGAAATCACATGGGGAAGCCAAATCCGTTCTTATGTCTTCACGCCTTATACTATGGTAAAAGATCATCGAACTAGCTTTGAAGTTGCTCAGGTAGATAAGGTTATGGATGGAGACCTAGATGGTTTTATCGATGCTTATCTCAAGTGGCGAATCAGCTAAGATAGAAAGGAACTCACATGTCAATCATTGAAATGAGAGATGTCGTCAAAAAATACGACAACGGAACGACTGCCCTACGCGGTGTTTCGGTTAGCGTTCAACCGGGAGAATTTGCTTACATTGTAGGACCTTCAGGAGCAGGGAAGTCAACCTTCATTCGTTCTCTATATCGTGAAGTAAAAATCGATAAAGGAAGCCTATCAGTTGCTGGTTTTAATCTGGTTAAGATCAAAAAGAAAGACGTCCCGCTTCTACGTCGTAGTGTTGGGGTTGTCTTTCAGGATTATAAACTCTTGCCAAAGAAAACGGTCTATGAAAATATTGCTTACGCTATGGAAGTAATCGGGGAAAATCGCCGTAATATCAAAAAACGTGTGATGGAAGTTTTAGACTTGGTTGGGTTGAAGCACAAGGTTCGTTCTTTCCCAAATGAGCTCTCAGGTGGAGAGCAACAGCGGATTGCGATTGCACGTGCCATTGTAAATAATCCCAAAGTATTGATAGCCGATGAACCAACAGGAAACCTGGACCCGGATAATTCATGGGAAATTATGAATCTCTTGGAACGGATTAACCTACAAGGGACAACTATTTTGATGGCGACTCATAATAGCCAGATTGTAAATACCTTGCGCCACCGTGTCATTGCCATTGAAAATGGCCGTGTCGTTCGTGACGAATCAAAAGGAGAGTATGGATACGATGATTAGTAGATTTTTTCGCCATTTATTTGAATCACTAAAAAGTTTGAAACGAAATGGTTGGATGACAGTGGCTGCTGTCAGCTCAGTCATGATTACTTTGACCTTGGTTGCCATATTTGCTTCTGTTATTTTCAATACAGCGAAACTAGCTACAGATATTGAAAATAATGTTCGAGTGATGGTTTATATTCGTAAGGATGTAGCTGATAATAGCGAGACTATTGAAAAAGAAGGTCAAACTGTTACAAATAATGACTACCACAAGGTATACAATGCTTTGAAGGGGATGTCTACTGTTAAGAGTGTTACTTTTTCAAGTAAAGAAGAACAATATGAAAAATTAACCGAGACAATGGGTGATAACTGGAAAATTTTTGAAGGAGATGCCAATCCCCTCTATGATGCCTATATCGTTGATACAAATACGCCAAGTGATGTAAAAACTGTGGCTGAAGATGCTAAAAAAATTGAAGGTGTGTCTGAGGTTCAGGATGGTGGTGCCAATACAGAACGCCTATTCCAACTAGCATCATTTATCCGTGTTTGGGGATTAGTTATTGCAGGACTTTTGATTTTCATTGCAGTTTTCTTGATTTCAAATACCATTCGTATCACCATTATTTCCCGCAGTCGTGAAATTCAAATCATGCGCTTGGTTGGTGCTAAGAACAGTTATATCCGTGGACCGTTCTTACTTGAAGGTGCCTTCATTGGTTTGCTTGGAGCAACTGCGCCATCAGTGTTGGTCTTTATTGTTTATCGAATGGTTTACCAATCTGTCAATAAGTCATTGGTCGGACAAAATCTTTCTATGATCGCGCCAGAGGTATTTACTCCTCTGATGATTGCCCTATTATTTGTGATTGGAATTTTCATTGGTTCACTGGGATCAGGAATTTCCATGCGCCGATTCTTGAAGATTTAGGTAAACTAGTTACTTTTATGAGGAGATTAAATGATCTCCTTTTTTGCTACAAAAATTTTAGAAAAAAGTGTAATTTTTTTTGTAAAAGCCTTTACAAAAAAAATTAAAGTGGTATAATTAAATCATAAAAGGTGCAAACGTTTTCGTAAAACGTTTGCCTAAATAAAAATAAAGGAGATTTGAATGATGAAAGATACATTCAAAAATGTCTTGTCTTTCGAATTTTGGCAAAAATTCGGTAAGGCTTTGATGGTGGTTATCGCGGTTATGCCGGCTGCTGGTTTGATGATTTCAATCGGTAAGTCTATCGTGATGATTAACCCAACCTTTGCACCACTCGTTATTACTGGTGGTGTACTAGAGCAAATCGGTTGGGGAGTTATCGTTAACCTTCATATCTTGTTCGCCCTCGCTATTGGAGGAAGCTGGGCTAAAGAACGTGCTGGTGGTGCTTTCGCCGCTGGTCTTGCCTTCATCTTGATTAACCGTATCACTGGTACAATCTTTGGTGTATCAGGCGATATGTTGAAAAATCCAGATGCTATGGTAACTACTATCTTTGGTGGTTCAATCAAAGTTGCTGATTACTTTATCAGTGTTCTTGAAGCTCCAGCACTTAACATGGGTGTATTCGTAGGGATTATTTCTGGTTTTATTGGAGCAACTGCTTACAATAAATACTATAACTTCCGTAAGCTTCCTGATGCACTTTCATTCTTTAACGGAAAACGTTTTGTACCGTTTGTAGTTATTCTTCGTTCAATAATTGCTGCAATTGTACTTGCTGCTTTCTGGCCAGTAGTTCAAACAGGTATCAATAGCTTTGGTATCTGGATTGCCAACTCACAAGAAACTGCTCCAATCCTTGCACCATTCTTGTATGGTACATTGGAACGTTTGCTCTTGCCATTTGGTCTTCACCATATGTTGACTATCCCAATGAACTACACAGCTCTTGGTGGTACTTATGATGTCTTAACTGGTGCAGCTAAAGGTAGTCAAGTATTTGGTCAAGACCCACTATGGCTTGCATGGGTAACAGACCTTGTAAACCTCAAAGGTACTGATGCTACTCAATACCAACACTTGTTAGATACAGTACATCCAGCTCGTTTCAAAGTTGGACAAATGATCGGTTCATTCGGTATCTTGATGGGTGTCGTTGTTGCTATCTACCGTAATGTTGATGCTGACAAGAAACATAAATACAAAGGTATGATGATTGCAACAGCTCTTGCAACATTCTTGACAGGGGTTACTGAACCAATCGAATACATGTTCATGTTTGTAGCAACACCTATGTATCTTGTTTACTCACTTGTTCAAGGTGCTGCCTTCGCTATGGCTGACGTTGTAAACCTACGTATGCACTCATTCGGTTCAATCGAGTTCTTGACTCGTACACCTATTGCAATCAGTGCTGGTATCGGTATGGATATCATTAACTTCATTTGGGTAACTGTTCTCTTTGCTGTAATCATGTACTTTATCGCAAACTTCATGATTCAAAAATTCAACTACGCAACTCCAGGGCGTAACGGAAACTACGAAACTGCTGAAGGTTCAGAAGAATCTAGCAGCGAAGTGAAAGTTGCAGCAGGCTCTCAAGCTGTAAACATTATCAACCTTCTTGGTGGACGTGCAAACATCGTTGATGTTGACGCATGTATGACTCGTCTTCGTGTAACTGTTAAAGATGCAGATAAAGTAGGAAATGCAGAGCAATGGAAAGCAGAAGGAGCTATGGGTCTTGTCATGAAAGGACAAGGGGTTCAAGCTATCTACGGACCAAAAGCTGACGTGTTGAAATCTGATATCCAAGATATCCTTGATTCAGGTGAAATCATTCCTGAAACTCTTCCAAGCCAAATGACTGAAGCACAACAAAACACTGTTCACTTCAAAGGTCTTACTGAGGAAGTTTACTCAGTAGCAGACGGTCAAGTTGTTGCTTTGGAACAAGTAAAAGATCCAGTATTTGCTCAAAAAATGATGGGTGATGGATTTGCAGTAGAACCTGCAAATGGAAACATTGTATCTCCAGCTTCAGGTACTGTATCAAGTATCTTCCCAACAAAACATGCTCTTGGTATTGTGACTGAAGCAGGTCTTGAAGTATTGGTTCACATTGGTTTGGACACAGTAAGTCTTGAAGGTAAACCATTTACAGTTCATGTTGCTGAAGGACAAAAAGTTGCAGCAGGAGATCTCCTTGTCACAGCTGACTTGGATGCTATCCGTGCAGCAGGACGTGAAACTTCAACAGTAGTTGTCTTCACAAATGGTGATGCAATTAAATCAGTTAAATTAGAAAAAACAGGTTCTCTTGCAGCTAAAACAGCAGTTGCTAAAGTAGAATTGTAATATACTTGAGGTTGGAAGCTGTATTCCAACCTCTTATTTTGGGAGAAAAGAATGAAATTTTTAACACTCAATACTCATAGTTGGATGGAAAAAGAAGCTGAGGAAAAATTCCAGATTTTGCTTGAGGATATTCTTGAAAAAGACTATGATTTGATTTGTTTCCAAGAAATCAATCAGGAGATCACTTCGCCAGAGGTGGAGGTCAATAACCTTTATCAAGCTTTGCCAGCAGCTGAGCCTATTCACCAAGATCACTATGTTAGACTCTTGGTTGAAAAGTTATCTGAGCAAGGGAAAAATTACTACTGGACTTGGGCCTATAACCATATCGGTTATGATCGCTACCACGAAGGTGTGGCTATCTTGTCTAAAACACCTATTGAAGCAAGAGAAATTCTGGTTTCAGATGTGGATGATCCAACAGACTATCATACTCGCCGTGTTGCCGTGGCTGAAACTGTAGTTGATGGTAAGGAGCTTGCAGTTGCAAGTGTCCACCTTTCTTGGTGGGATAAAGGTTTCCAAGAAGAATGGGCACGATTTGAGGCTGTCTTGAAAGAATTGAACAAGCCACTTTTGCTAGCTGGAGATTTCAACAATCCGGCTGGACAGGAAGGCTACCAAGCTATTTTAGCTAGTCCATTAGGCTTACAAGACGCTTTCGAAGTTGCTCAAGAGAAAAGCGGTAGCTATACCGTTCCACCAGAAATTGATGGCTGGAAAGGGAACACTGAACCCCTTCGAATCGATTATGTCTTTACTACCAAAGAGTTAGCGGTGGAAAATTTACATGTCGTATTTGATGGTAACAAGAGTCCACAAGTGAGTGATCACTATGGCTTGAATGCTCTTTTAAACTGGAAATAAAGATTGAAAAGAGGTTGGAATCATGAAATTCCAGCCTTTTTCTGACTAGAAAAGGTACTGGAAATAGCCTAATACTCTTCGAAAATCAAACTCAAACCGTGTCAGCTTCACCTTGCCGTACTCAAGTACAGCCTGCGGCTAGCTTCCTAGTTTGCTCTTTGATTTTCATTGAGTATAAATAAGTGAGGCTACTGAAATGGAATAAAATATGGTATAATTGGTAAGATAGATAGAATCGAGGATATTATGTCATTTACGAAATTTCAATTTAAAAACTATATTAGAGAAGCCTTGCAGGAGTTGAAATTTACAACTCCAACAGAGGTACAAGATAAGTTGATTCCCATTGTCTTGGCAGGCCGAGATTTGGTTGGAGAATCAAAAACAGGTTCGGGTAAGACTCACACTTTCCTATTGCCGATTTTCCAGCAATTAGATGAAGCTAGCGATAGTGTACAAGCAGTGATTACTGCACCGAGCCGTGAATTGGCTACTCAAATTTACCAAGCAGCCCGTCAGATTGCTACTCATTCAGAAGTAGAAGTTCGTGTGGTTAATTATGTGGGAGGGACAGATAAGGCTCGCCAGATTGAGAAATTGGCAAGCAATCAGCCTCATATTGTTATTGGAACACCAGGTCGTATCTACGACTTGGTTAAGTCTGGTGACCTAGCTATTCACAAGGCCAAGACCTTTGTGGTCGATGAGGCAGACATGACCTTGGATATGGGATTCTTAGAAACTGTTGATAAGATTGCTGGAAGTCTTCCAAAAGATCTGCAATTCATGGTCTTCTCAGCGACTATTCCACAAAAACTGCAACCATTCTTGAAAAAATACTTATCAAATCCTGTTATGGAGAAAATCAAGACCAAAACGGTCATTTCTGATACTATTGATAATTGGTTGATTTCGACCAAGGGCCGAGATAAGAATGCTCAAATTTACCAGTTGACTCAGTTGATGCAACCGTATTTGGCAATGATTTTTGTTAACACTAAAACGCGTGCTGATGAATTGCATTCATATCTGACTGCTCAAGGCTTGAAGGTGGCAAAAATTCATGGGGATATTGCACCTCGTGAGCGCAAGCGTATCATGAATCAGGTGAAAAATCTGGATTTTGAGTACATTGTCGCAACAGATTTGGCAGCGCGTGGGATTGACATTGAAGGTGTCAGCCATGTCATCAATGATGCCATTCCGCAAGACTTATCTTTCTTTGTGCACCGTGTTGGTCGAACTGGACGAAACGGCCTACCAGGTACAGCTATTACCCTTTACCAGCCAAGTGATGACTCGGATATCCGTGAGTTGGAGAAATTGGGAATCAAGTTTACTCCTAAGATGGTCAAAGACGGGGAATTCCAAGATACCTATGACCGTGATCGTCGTGCAAATCGTGAAAAGAAGCAGGATAAGCTTGATATTGAAATGATTGGCTTGGTCAAAAAGAAAAAGAAAAAAGTCAAACCGGGCTATAAGAAGAAGATTCAATGGGCGGTTGATGAAAAGCGCCGCAAAACCAAGCGCGCCGAAAATCGTGCTCGCGGTCGTGCAGAGCGTAAAGCAAAACGCCAAACATTTTAATAGTAATTGTTGGAGTGCTGAGCTCCAACTTTTTTTAATTATGTGACTTTCAGTCCGTCTCGCTCCGTTAGGTGCGAGACAAAAAAACCACCCGCTATGCGGGTGTACGTCGAAGGTTATACCAAAAAAACTCCAAACGCGATACAATAAAGGTGTTCAAGCCAATTGTAAAGCGAAAGGAGAACTGTAAGTATCACATTGTGTTCACACCTAAGTATAGACGAAAAGTCATCTAAAATCAATATCGAAGTAAGAATCACAAAAAATTTTAAAAAATGGCAATATTTGTTAACAAGGATTTCGTAGTTTGTTATAATGTAGTTGTAAATGATTAAGATTGGTAATCAAAAAATAAAGAGGGGAATGTCATGAATAAGAAATATAACATAGTTCTATTTTTGTTGTTTATAGTTTATTTATTTGGATATTTTTCAATTTCAAAAACGTTAATTCCTATAATGTGTGTGATCCAAGTATTTTTGATAGAACATATATTTAGAGTTCGAAATAGGATTATGCAGATAGGTGAAATTATAATTATTGTTGCTTCTATAATATTATTTATTGATAGTATATTGAGTTTGTAACAAAAGGCTTCTCTATAAAATCAAATTTTCCAGATACCTGCTTAAGGTGATTTATCTTCTCTCTATGCCTTCTCATCTTTATTCTACTATCTACACCACTAAACTTGACAGTCATATATTGCAGGTACAACATCTCTAACTACAATCTCACAGTAAATCTGAGGCTAGTTTTCTAGTTTGTTCTTTGATTTTCGTTGAATTTTATTTGATAAAAAGAAATGCTCCTCCAAGACGGAAGAGCATCTTTTATTGTGATTTTGATTCGGTTTCTGCCGACTCTGGGTGGAGTTCTTGGTAACTTGGTGCCTTGAAAAGGTCAGTACTGGTCTTACCTTTTCGTTGGCTAAAGAGACTGGTTGATTGACTACCTTTTTCCTGCTCAATCTTTTGAAGAATTGGTAAAGAATTGAGATAAGAAATACTTTCTGTATCAACTTTTCCAAGATGATCTGCTTGGTAGAAACGGATCAAATCGCCAGTTTGAATCTGGTCGCTGATTTTTAGCTGTTGACTAGCTGCTTGACGAACAATTTCTAGTTCAGTCTGAGCTTGTTCATCAAGATTGCTGATTTCAAGACCGCTCTCAGTATAGTAGGTTCGTCCGTCATAGCTAGTATATTTTGGCGTGACGAAGGAATTGGCAGTTCGAAAGGCAACTATTTCTTGATGGTCTGGAGACAGAAGGTCTTGTCCAACTTGAAGGAAGGAACTGGATTCGATACCAAGGAGGTGTTCTAGAGTCGGTAAGATATCGATTTGTCCACCGTAGGTATTGATGATTTGTCCCTTTTCATAGCCAGGCATGACCACCATAAAAGGCACTCGTTGCAACATGGCATTGTCGTAATTCGACCAGTTCTCAGAAGTCTTGCCAATCAATGGCGCCAGGTCAGGATTGCGGGAATTGGAAATACCATAATGGTCTCCGTAGATGACGATGATGGATTTTTCATAGAGGCCACTTTCTTTGAGATAGTCAAAGAAGGCCTTAATAGCACTATCCAGATAGTTGGCCGTTTGGAAGTAGCCGTTGATTGTTTCATCTTTGGTTTTAGCCAGTGGGAAACCAAGCTCATCGCCTGTCAGATTGCTAGCATAGGGATAGTGATTGGACACCGTGATATACTTGGCATAAAAAGGCTGCTGCAAGTGCTCCAGATACTGGATAGAATCTTTCATCATGATTTTATCATTTAAACCATATTGGAAAGAATTGCTACTGTCTTGCTTAGTAAAATAGGATGCGTCAAAGAAGTATTGGTAGCCCCATTGTTTGTAGGTCGTATTCCGGTTCCAGAAGGTCCCAATATTACCATGAAAGACTGAACTTGATTGGTAGCCATTTTTTGATAGGATAAAAGGCGCAGCCTGCTGGGTATTGGTACCTCCATAGTTGACCATGAAGGAACCTTGGTCAAGTCCAAACAAACCGGTCTCTAGCATGGTTTCCGCATCTGAGGTTTTACCAGCCTTGACTTGGTTAAAGATATTCGAAAAGGCTAGGGTTGATTGCGAATGGTAGAGGGAATTAAGGAAGGGAGTGACTTCATGCTCAGTTCCATCTATGTTGAGTTTATAGTCAAGTAGGAACTGTTGGAAACTCTCCAAGTGGAGATAAATCACATTTTTTCCTTTGGCCAAGCCAAAATAGTCTGGATTGGGCTTAGCAGAATGTTCTTGAATATAATCTGTAATAGGTTGAAGGTCGGTCTCAGAGGCCTTAGCACGTTCTTTGTTGGCACTGTAGGATTGGTTGGCACTATAGCCTAAAAATGCTGGCAAACTGAGGGCACGGACAACATAATAATTCGAAAATCCTCGCGATAGGAGATCGGGACGCTCAATTTCAGCCAAGAAAAGATTAGCAGAAAAGAACAGGGCTGAGAGTGCAGTGATAGCAACACTGGAGCGGAATTTGAAAGTTCTCCTATCCAGCTGGATGAATTTTTTATAGAAAAGGAAAGCCAGCAATGGGAAATCCATAAAATAGATGAAATCCCAAGGACGCAGTAACTCTAGTTCTGCAGTGCCGACAGACACCTTGCTGACCACCTTCATGGTATTAGCTGTGATAAAGTCACTAAATTCTCGATAGTAAAAGATATTAGAATAGAGCCAAATGAATAAAAGGCTATAAATAGCTATACTCAGGCCATAAAAGATCTTGGTTGAGCGAGCATAGAGGGCTAGAGCTAGCAGGAGTAGCCCCAAAGGAAGGGGATTGAAAAAGGCTATAAAGGCAAGGTAATTCCCCTGCAACTTACCTACTTGAATATCTAAATTAAAGTCAACGGTATAGGCTAATAAGGTTTTGAGCCAATAGAGGATTAAAAGGGTTAGGACAAAACCCAGTCTGGTACCGATGGCTTTTTGGATTTTGTTAAAATTAATTCTCACACATTTACTTCCTAATTTTTTATTAGTATTAGTATACCATTTTTTAAAAGAAGAGTAAAAAAGCAAGGGTAGTTTCTTTTTTGAGAATTGTCTAAAAGTTTGATATAATGGTAGTTATGAATAGAATAAGAGTTAGCAAAAGGGTTGAAAAGAAGCTCGCTAAGGGGCTGGTTTTACTAGAAGCCAGTGATCTTGAGAATGTCAATCTTAAGGATCAGGAAGTAGAAGTGCAGAGTCAGGAAGGAACCTTTCTTGGTACTGCCTACCTTTCTCAGCAAAACAAGGGCTTGGGCTGGTTTGTTAGTAAAGACAAGGTGGCTTTCAATCAAGCTTTCTTTGAAACGCTGTTTAGACAAGCTAAAGAAAAGAGAAGCGCCTACTATCAAGATGATTTGACAACTGCCTTTCGTCTCTTCAACCAAGAGGGAGATGGCTTTGGCGGTCTGACAGTGGACCTTTATGGCGACTATGCTGTCTTTTCTTGGTATAACTCTTATGTTTATCAGATTCGTCAGACCATCTCAGAAGCCTTTAGACAGGTTTTTCCTGAGGTCTTAGGGGCCTATGAGAAAATCCGCTTTAAAGGTCTAGACTATGAATCTGCTCATGTTTATGGTCAAGAAGCACCTGACTTTTTCACTGTTCTGGAAAATGGGGTTCTGTATCAAGTATTTATGAATGATGGCTTGATGACAGGAATTTTCCTAGACCAGCATGAAGTCCGCGGTAGTTTAGTGGATGGATTGGCTATGGGTAAATCCTTGCTCAATATGTTTTCCTACACAGCAGCCTTTTCAGTAGCTGCGGCCATGGGAGGAGCAAGCCAGACTACTTCGGTTGACCTAGCCAAACGTTCACGAGAATTGTCTCAAGCGCATTTTCAGGCAAATGGAATCAGTACAGACGACCACCGTTTTGTGGTCATGGATGTCTTTGAATATTTCAAGTATGCCAAACGCAAAGGCTTGACCTACGATGTGATTGTCCTAGATCCGCCTAGCTTTGCTCGGAACAAAAAACAAACCTTCTCTGTGGCCAAGGATTATCACAAGTTGATTTCCAAGAGTCTTGAGATTTTAAATCCGGGCGGTATTATTATTGCCAGTACCAATGCTGCAAATGTATCCAGTCAGAAATTTACAGAACAAATTGATAAATGCTTTGCAGGAAGAAGTTACCAGATTTTAAATAAATACGGTCTTCCAGCAGATTTCGCCTATAATAAAAAAGATGAAAGTAGTAATTACCTCAAGGTGATTAGTATGAAGGTTAGTAAATGAAATTAATCGTTTCAGTAATGCCAAGAAGTTTAGAGGAGGCTCAGGCTCTGGATGCCACAAGGTACCTGGATGCCGACATCATTGAATGGCGTGCCGACTATCTGCCTAAAGAAGCGATTTTGCAGGTAGCTCCAGCTATTTTTGAAAAATTTGCAGGTCGTGAGTTGGTTTTCACATTGCGAACTCGCTCTGAAGGGGGAGAAATCGACCTTTCTCCAGAAGAGTATATCCATCTGATCAAGGAAGTGGCGCAACTCTATCAACCAGACTATATTGATTTTGAGTACTATAGCTATAAGGATGTTTTTGAGGAAATGCTGGACTTCCCAAATCTCGTTTTGAGTTACCACAATTTCCAAGAAACACCTGAAAATATGATGGAAATCTTGTCAGAGTTGACGAGCCTAAATCCAAAACTTGTCAAGGTTGCGGTTATGGCTCACACGGAGCAGGATGTGCTAGACTTGATGAACTATACACGAGGCTTTAAAACCCTCAATCCTGAGCAGGAATATGTAACTATTTCTATGGGCAAGGTGGGCAAGGTCTCTCGTATCACTGCAGATGTGACTGGTTCTAGCTGGTCCTTTGCTAGTCTAGATGAGGCCAGTGCCCCAGGTCAGATTTCCTTAGCTAACATGAAAAAAATTCGGGAGATTTTGGATGAAGCTTGATGGCTATACACGTTTAGCTGCCGTTGTTGCCAATCCTATTAAGCATTCTATTTCCCCCTTCATTCACAATAGGGCCTTTGAGGCGACAGATACCAATGGTGTTTATGTGGCTTGGGAGATTGAAGCGAGTGACTTGGCAGAAACAGTGGATAATATTCGTCGCTACCAGATGTTTGGCATCAACCTTTCTATGCCTTATAAGGAGCAGGTGATTCCTTATTTGGATGAGCTGAGTGATGAAGCACGCTTGATCGGTGCGGTCAATACGGTTGTCAATGAGAATGGCAATTTAATTGGATATAATACAGATGGCAAGGGATTTTTTAAGAGCTTGCCTTCTTTTACAATTTCAGGTAAGAAGATGACCCTGCTGGGTGCAGGTGGTGCTGCCAAGTCTATCTTGGCACAGGCTATTTTGGATGGTGTCAGTCAGATTTCGGTCTTTGTTCGTTCAGTTTCTATGGAAAAAACAAGACCTTACCTAGACAAGTTACAGGAGCAAACAGGCTTTAAAGTGGACTTGTATGCTTTAGAAGATGTTCCTGAACTGCAAGTAAGGGTTGCTGAGTCGGATTTACTGGTCAATGCGACAAGTGTAGGGATGGATGGTCAATCATCTCCAGTTCCTGAAAACATTGTCCTATCAGAAACTCTTTTAGTAGCAGATATCATTTACCAACCCTTTGAAACACCATTTTTGAAATGGGCTAGAAATCAGGGGAATTCAGCCGTCAATGGTCTGGGAATGTTGCTCTATCAAGCTGCAGAAGCTTTTCAACTGTGGACAGGCAAGGAAATGCCGACAGAAGAAATTTGGCAGTCTTTAACAGAAAAATACCAATAAAGAAAAGGAGATTCTCCTATGAAAATCAGAATCGATATTCCTCATCATCCTTATGATATTCAGATTGAAAAAGGTTGTCTGGCTCAGGCTGGTCAGTGGTTGCGAGAACTCTGGCAACCGCAAAAAGTAGTCATTGTAACAGACAATCATGTAGCCTCTCTCTATGCAGAGAAGGTCAAACTCAGCCTAGAAGATGCTGGTTTTCAGGTAGCAGTATTTGACTTTTTAGAAGGTGAAGAAAGAAAGAATTTAACCACTGTTCAGAAGGTCTATGAATTTTTGGTCAAGCAAGGTCTGACCCGCAGTGATGGGATTGTAGCCCTAGGTGGTGGTGTCGTTGGGGATCTGGCAGGCTTTGTAGCCTCTACCTATATGCGGGGCATTCACTTTGTTCAGATTCCGACTAGTTTGACTGCCCAGGTGGATTCTTCAATCGGTGGAAAGACGGGCGTCAATACTCCATTTGCTAAGAATATGGTGGGTACCTTTGCCCAACCAGATGGGGTTCTGATTGACCCACTTGTTCTTGAAACCCTCGGAAAAAGAGAGTTGATTGAAGGAATGGGGGAGGTCATCAAGTATGGCTTGATTGAGGATCCAGAACTTTGGGCTCTCTTGACGGAGCTGGATGGTTCTGTTGAGAGCATTCTGGAATATGCAGAGACCTTGATTGAACATTCTTGTCAGGTCAAGCGCAAGATGGTGGTTGAAGATGAGTTGGATAATGGTATTCGTCTTTACCTCAATTTTGGCCACACTATCGGCCATGCCATCGAAGCGACTGCCGGTTATGGCAAGGTCATGCATGGAGAGGCTGTGGCCATGGGCATGGTGCAGATTTCCAAGGTTGCTGAGGAAAAGGGACTCATGCCAGCTGGCATAACTCAGTCCATTACAGATATGTGTCAGAAATTTGGCTTGCCTGTTGACTATGAAAACTGGGATGTTGACAAGCTTTATCAGGCTTTGACACATGACAAGAAAGCGCGTGGCAATACCTTGAAATTGGTCTTGGTACCAGAGCTTGGTTCAGCGACTATTCACCCAGTTTCTCTGGAAGAGATGAAAGACTACTTGGTAAAATAAGGAGAGTGTATGAGATATTTAACAGCAGGAGAATCACACGGTCCTCGTCTGACGGCTATCATTGAGGGAATTCCAGCTGGACTTCCCTTGACAGCAGAGGACATCAATGAGGATTTGAAACGTCGTCAGGGTGGATATGGCCGCGGTGGTCGTATGAAAATTGAGAGTGACCTGGTTGTCTTTACTTCAGGCGTTCGCCATGGGAAGACGACAGGGGCTCCCATTACCATGGATGTCGTCAATAAGGACCATCAGAAATGGCTGGATATCATGTCTGCGGAGGACATTGAAGACCGCCTTAAAAGCAAACGGAAAATCACCCATCCACGTCCAGGTCATGCCGACTTGGTTGGGGGAATCAAGTACCGTTTTGACGATTTGAGAAATTCTTTGGAGCGTTCATCTGCCCGTGAAACCACCATGCGGGTGGCAGTTGGCGCAGTAGCAAAACGCCTCTTGGCTGAGCTGGATATGGAGATTGCCAACCATGTCGTAGTCTTTGGTGGCAAGGAAATCGATGTTCCTGAGAATCTCACAGTTGCTGAGATTAAGGAACGAGCTGCCCAGTCTGAAGTTTCTATTGTCAACCAAGAAAGGGAACAGGAAATCAAGGATTATATTGACCAAATCAAGCGTGACGGTGATACCATCGGTGGGGTTGTGGAGACAGTCGTCGGAGGTGTTCCAGTTGGTCTTGGTTCCTATGTCCAATGGGACAGAAAATTAGATGCCAGACTTGCCCAAGCAGTTGTCTCTATCAATGCTTTTAAAGGGGTGGAATTTGGTCTTGGTTTTGAAGCTGGTTACCGTAAGGGCAGCCAGGTCATGGATGAAATTCTCTGGTCTAAAGAAGACGGCTATACTCGCCGTACCAACAATCTGGGCGGCTTTGAAGGCGGTATGACCAATGGGCAACCGATTGTTGTTCGTGGCGTCATGAAACCCATTCCTACTCTTTATAAGCCTCTTATGAGTGTGGATATCGAAACCCATGAGCCTTACAAGGCAACTGTGGAAAGAAGTGATCCGACCGCCCTTCCAGCTGCAGGAGTGGTCATGGAAGCCGTTGTGGCAACGGTTCTGGCACAAGAAATCCTCGAAAAATTCTCATCAGACAATCTAGAGGAATTAAAAGAAGCGGTAGCCCAACACCGAGACTATACAAAGAACTATTAAGGAGTTCCTATGGCAAAAACAGTCTATATCGCAGGCCTTGGTCTGATTGGTGCCTCTATGGCACTTGGTATCAAACGCGATCATCCAGATTATGAAGTTTTAGGTTATAATCGCAGTCAAGCTTCGAGAGATATCGCCTTGAAAGAAGGCATGATTGACCGTGCAACAGATGATTTTGCCAGTTTTGCTCCTTTGGCAGATATCATCATTCTCAGCTTGCCAATAAAGCAAACCATTTCCTTTATTAAGGAGTTGGCCAATTTGGACTTGAAAGAAGGTGTCATTATTTCAGATGCTGGTTCGACCAAGTCAGCCATTGTGGATGCAGCGGAGCAGTATTTGACTGGCAAATCTGTTCGCTTTGTCGGGGCCCATCCCATGGCTGGTAGTCACAAGACAGGGGCTGCTTCTGCAGATGTCAATCTTTTTGAAAATGCCTATTATATCTTTACACCTTCGAGCCTGACAAGTCAGGACACACTTGAGGAAATGAGGGACCTGCTTTCAGGTCTTCATGCTCGTTTTATCGAGATTGATGCCAAGGAGCATGATCGTGTCACTTCTCAGATTAGCCATTTTCCTCATATTCTGGCTTCTAGTCTCATGGAACAGACCGCGGTTTATGCTCAAGAACATGAGATGGCAAGGCGCTTTGCGGCAGGTGGTTTTCGAGATATGACTCGAATTGCGGAAAGCGAACCAGGTATGTGGACCTCCATTCTCTTGTCCAATCGTGAGACTATTCTAGACCGCATTGAGGATTTTAAGGAACGGTTGGAAGCGATTGGGCAAGCCATCAGCAAGGGAGATGAAGAGCAAATCTGGAACTTTTTCAACCAAGCGCGTGAGCAACGTCAGGCCATGGAAATCCATAAGCGTGGTGGAGTGGACAGTTCTTACGACCTCTATGTCGATGTTCCCGATGAAGAAGATGTTATCTTGAGGATTTTGGAACTACTACGTGGAACTTCCTTGGTCAATATTCATATTAACGAGGAAAACCGTGAAGATATTCACGGGATTCTACAAATTTCATTTAAAAATGCTCAAGACTTAGAAAGAGCTGAGCATCTCATAACAGAAAATACCGACTATACAGTCGTTATCAAATAAGGAGAAAATCATGTCTAAAATAGAGCTTAGATTCATATTTGGTGTTATCTTTATTTCTTTTATCTTACTTAGAGCTTACGCTGTTAAAAAAGATGTGAAAACTACTTCAGAAGAAAGTGTTGAGACAAAAAATGAACCATCCAACAAGGAAATAAGTTAAGAGAAAATCAATTCAAAGTATGTAGATGATAGGATTATTAATGATTTTATTAACAGCTATAATCAAAATTCTAATAGCCCATTAGAAAATATCAAAAAAGGAAATATAAAAATAAAATATTTCGCATCAAGCTACGGATATTACTTGGAGCTTTTACATGCAAATGATACTGATAAAATCAGTGTAACAATAAATCAGACAAATGAAAATAGTGAATCTGGTGTTGCAGGAATGAAAGAAGTATTTCATGATATTGTTAAATCGATTGAATCATCCTTATCTGATGATGAGATAAATAACTATTTTGATAATCTTATGTCAAATGAAATAAAAACAGGTTCTAATTTAGGAACTTTGAAGATAGAGTATATACCAGATAAGGAATTAAGCAATGGACATTCAAGAGGTCATATAAAAGTGATTGCACAATAATAAAGACCACAGAGTGATTAGTAATTTTAAAAGAAATAAATAAGGAGAAAATCATGTCAAATATTTATGATAGTGCAAACGAACTCAGTCGCGGTCTACGCGAATTACCAGAATACAAGGCTGTCAAAGCAGCTAAAGATGCGATTTCAGCAGATGCTGAGGCAAGCAAAATCTTTACAGAGTACGTTGCCTTCCAAGAGGAAATTCAAAGACTAGCGCAGACAGGTCAAATGCCAGATGCGTCCTTCCAAGCTAAGATGGAAGGCTTTGGCAAGCAGATTCAGGGGAACAGCCTCTTGTCAGAATTCTTTACCAAGCAACAACAATTGGCAATTTACCTTTCTGACATTGAAAAAATTGTTTTCGAACCAGTTTCAGAATTGCTAAAATAAGAAAATAACTATCCTAAAGTCAGGAATTTTTAAGGAATTTCTGGCTTTTTATGATAAAATAAGTAAAAGTATTGCAAGTATGAGGTCCAGTATGAAACTAAAAACAAACATTAGCCACTTATATGGCAGTATCCGCGTTCCAGGTGACAAGTCTATCAGTCACCGTTCCATTATCTTTGGAAGTTTGGCTGAGGGTGAGACCAAGGTTTATGATATTTTAAGGGGCGAGGACGTGCTCTCAACTATTAAAGTTTTTCGTGACCTTGGTGTTGAGATTGAGGATAAAGATGGGGTTATTACCATTCAAGGTGTCGGTATGGACGGCCTAAAAGCTCCGCAAAATGCCCTTGATATGGGAAATTCTGGCACCTCTATTCGCCTGATTTCAGGTGTCCTTGCTGGGGCCGACTTCGAAGTAGAAATGTTTGGAGATGATAGTCTTTCCAAACGTCCTATGGACCGTGTGACGATTCCGCTGAAAAAAATGGGCGTTAGCATTTCAGGGCAAACTGAGCGAGACCTTCCTCCCCTTCATTTAAAAGGGACGAAAAACCTAAAACCTATTCATTATGAGTTGCCAATTGCCTCTGCTCAGGTTAAGTCAGCCTTGATGTTTGCGGCCTTGCAGGCTCAGGGGGAGTCTGTTATTATCGAAAAAGAGTGCACCCGTAATCATACTGAAGATATGCTGCAACAATTTGGTGGTCATTTAAGTGTAGACGGCAAGAAAATCACAGTCCAAGGGCCTCAAAAACTGTCTGGACAAAAGGTGGTCGTACCAGGAGATATTTCCAGTGCAGCCTTTTGGTTGGTCGCAGGTTTGATTGTTCCGAATTCTCGTGTAGTGCTGAAGAATGTTGGTATTAACGAAACGCGTACCGGTATTATCGATGTCATTCGTGCCATGGGTGGAAAATTGGAAATGACTGAAATTGACCCAGTCGCTAAATCTGCTACCTTAACTGTTGAGTCTTCTGACTTAAAAGGAACAGAGATTGGTGGCGCTTTGATTCCACGTTTGATTGATGAATTGCCTATTATTGCCCTGCTTGCGACTCAAGCCCAAGGTGTCACAGTTATCAAGGATGCTGAGGAACTCAAGGTTAAGGAAACAGACCGTATTCAGGTTGTGGCAGACGCCTTAAATAGCATGGGAGCAGATATTACTCCTACGGCAGATGGGATGATTATCAAAGGGAAATCAGCTCTTCACGGTGCTAGAGTCAATACTTTTGGTGACCACCGTATCGGCATGATGACAGCCATTGCAGCCCTCTTGGTTGCAGATGGAGAAGTGGAACTTGACCGTGCTGAAGCCATCAATACCAGTTATCCTAACTTCTTTGATGATTTGGAGAGCTTGATTCATGGCTAAGGTATTACTAGGATTTATGGGGGCTGGTAAATCGACTATTGCAAGAGGCTTGGACCCTAATTACCTTGATATGGATGCTCTGATTGAGAAACGCCTAGGTATGTCCATTGCGAATTTTTTCGCTGAAAAGGGAGAGTCAGCCTTTCGTCAGGTAGAATCAGAAGTCCTAGCTGAGTTACTACAAAGAGACCAAGTTGTGTCAACTGGTGGAGGAGTGGTCATTTCTCAGCGAAATCGTGACTTACTAAAGACTAATACAGATAACATCTACCTGAAATCAGATTTTGAAACCCTCTACCAACGTATCGCAGCTGATAAGGACAATCAGCGTCCGCTTTTTCTAAATAATAGCAAGGAAGGATTAGCAGCTATTTTCCAAGAACGACAGGCTTGGTATGAGGAAGTAGCCAGTCGGGTTTTGGATGTGACCAAGCTAAGCCCAGAGGAAATTATAGAGGAACTGAGATGAAAATTGCTTATCTAGGTCCCAAGGGATCATTTTCACACCACGTTGTGCAGACAGCTTTTCCTCATGAGGAATTGCAGGCCTTTGCCAATATTACAGATGTCATTAAGGCCTATGAGCAAGGCTTAGTGGACTATTCTGTGGTGCCAGTTGAAAATTCTATCGAGGGTAGTGTTCATGAAACCTTGGACTACCTTTTTCATCAGGCTCGCATTCAAGCAGTAGCAGAAATTGTTCAACCCATTCACCAGCAGTTGATGGTGGTTCCGGGTCACACTATGATTGAAAGGATTTTTTCTCATCCACAGGCCTTGGCGCAAGGAAAGAAATTCATCGATGAAGAGTATCCAGATGCTCAAATAGAGGTGACAGCCAGTACAGCCTATGCGGCTCGCTTTATTTCCGAACATCCTGACCAGCCTTTTGCGGCCATTGCACCTAGAAGTTCTGCAGAAGAATATGGCTTGGAACTGATTGCCGAGGATATTCAGGAAATGGAAGCCAATTTCACACGTTTTTGGGTGCTAGGAGCCGAAATTCCTACTATTCCCTTGCAAGCACAAACTGAAAAAATGAGTTTGGCCTTGACCTTACCTGACAACCTTCCAGGTGCACTTTATAAGGCCCTGTCGACCTTTGCTTGGCGAGGAATTGACTTAACAAAAATTGAAAGTCGTCCACTCAAGACAGCGCTAGGCGAATACTTTTTCATTATCGATGTGGACTATACTGATAAGGACTTGGTTCACTTTGCCCAAAAAGAATTAGAAGCTATTGGAATCCAGTATAAAATTCTGGGTGCCTATCCTATTTATCCAATATCAGACCATGGAAAGGAGAGAAGATGAGTAAAGAAAATCCCTTAAGCCATCATGAGCAGTTGCGTTATGACTATCTACTTAAGAATATTCACTACCTCAATGAGCGAGAGAAAAAGGAATTTGCTTATTTGCAAGACAAATTAAATAGGGCAAGTAGTGACGTTCCCTCAGAAAGTCAGGAATTGACAGAGGATTATAGAAAGACAAGTGCTAACACTTCGATTCCTTCTTATAATAGCCGTAGTCGTTCTGAGAGATACCAGAAAATCAATTCTCTTCCAAAGAAAAAAACTAAAAAGCGGAAGCTACGTTGGGGGCGCATTTTCGCAGGTTTACTGGCTATCTTAGCTTGTCTAGCCTTAGGTATGATTTTTATGTTTTTAAAAGGTTACACCAATGCTAATCCAGATAAAAATGTCAATGCCAGGGCAGCTCAAGTAGAAGTTTTTAATGGTCAAGATACCAGAGATGGAGTTAATATTTTGATCATGGGTACAGATGGGCGAATCGGTCAAAATAGTGCTGAGACGCGGACGGACTCTATTATGGTATTAAATGTTGGCGGTTCGGATAAGAAAATTAAGCTGGTCAGCTTCATGCGTGACAATTTGGTTTATATAGACGGTTACAGTCAAGTGATTAACGGTAGAAAACAGACGGATAACAAGTTAAACGTAGCCTATGAGTTAGGAGAACAAGAGGGGCAAAAAGGGGCAGAAATGGTTCGTCAAGTTTTGAAAGATAATTTTGATTTGGACATTAAGTACTATGCCTTGGTCGATTTTCAGGCCTTTGCTACAGCGATTGACACACTTTTCCCTGATGGGGTGACGATTGATGCTCAATTTTCAACATTGAATGGGCGCCAACTAACAGAAGCTACAGTTGGAGATGATTTACACGCTACTGAGACTGAGTCTCCAACCCAAACCATCAAAGTCGGAAAACAGCAGATGAATGGTTCGACCTTGCTCAATTATGCTCGTTTCCGTGATGATGATGAGGCGGATTACGGCCGTACCAAAAGACAGCAACAAGTACTGACAGCAGTTCTTCAGCAAATCAAAGATCCAACCAAGCTCTTTACGGGCTCAGAGGCACTTGGCAAGGTATTCGCAATGACCTCAACGAATGTTCCTTATACCTTCCTGTTAACAAATGGCTTGTCTTTCCTAGACGGAGCTCAAAATGGTATTGAAAAATTGACGATTCCAGAACTGGGTGACTGGGTAGATGCCTATGATGTTTATGGAGGCTTGGGCTTACTTGTCGATCAAAACAAATATCAGAATAAATTATCTCAGATGGGCTTGAGATAAGATAAGACAGAAAAATCAAAGTTTGATAGCTATTTATCTAGCAGTCAGGCTTTGATTTTTTACAGTCTGCAATAGATTTTTACCCCCTATTTGTGGTATAATGGAACAATACGATAGAAAGAATAATGAACAATATGACTGATTTAAAAGCAATTCAGGCTCGTAGTCTGGAGATAGCTGAATATTTTGTGGGCTTTTGCAAGGAACATGATTTACTTTGTTATCTCTGTGGAGGAGGTGCTATTGGTGCCCTTCGAAACAAGGGCTTTATTCCTTGGGATGACGACCTAGACTTTTTTATGCCTCGTAAAGATTATGAGAAATTAGCAGAATTATGGCCTCGTTATGCAGATGAGCGTTATTTCTTGTCAAAGAGTAACAAGGATTTTGTAGACCGCAATCTTTTTATTACCATTCGTGACAAGGAAACTACCTGTATCAAACCTTACCAGCAGGATTTGAATTTACCACATGGTCTGGCCTTGGATGTCTTGCCTTTGGATTATTATCCGAAAAATCCATCTGAGAGAAAGAAACAGGTTCGCTGGGCCTTGATTTATTCACTCTTTTGTGCCCAAACTATTCCAGAAAAGCATGGTGCACTTATGAAATGGGGAAGCCGTATTTTACTGGGTATGACTCCCAAATCTCTCCGTTATCGTATTTGGAAAAAAGCTGAGAAAGAAATGACCAAGTATAGTCTGGATGAGAGCGATGGCATCACAGAATTATGCTCAGGTCCTGGCTACATGAGAAACAAGTACCCAATCGCATCTTTTGAAGATAATCTCTTCTTGCCATTTGAAGAGACAGAGATGCCTATTCCAGTTGGCTATGATGCTTATCTCAGCACTGCTTTTGGGGATTATATGACGCCTCCACCAGCAGACAAGCAGTTACCACATCATGATGCTGTCATCGCTGATATGGATAAGTCTTATACAGAATACAAGGGAGAATATGGTGGCTAAGAAAAAAATCTTATTTTTTATGTGGTCTTTTTCTCTCGGAGGCGGTGCAGAAAAGATTCTGTCTACCATTGTTTCAAATCTGGATCCAGAAAAGTATGATATTGATATTCTTGAAATGGAGCACTTTGACAAGGGATACGAATCTGTTCCCAAGCATGTAGGCATTTTAAAATCCCTTCAAGATTACCGCCAAGCTAGATGGTTACGAGCTTTTTTGTGGAGAATGAGAATTTATTTTCCAAGATTGACACGTCGCTTATTGGTGAAAGATGACTATGATGTTGAAGTTTCCTTTACCATTATGAATCCTCCACTTTTGTTCTCTAAAAGAAGAGAAGTCAAGAAGATCTCTTGGATTCATGGAAGTATCGAAGAATTTCTTAAGGATAGTTCAAAAAGAGAATCACATAGACGCCAGTTGGATGCTGCGGATACCATTGTAGGAATTTCAAAAAAAACCAGTCATTCTATCAAGGAAGTCTATCCAGATTATGCTTCGAAATTACAGACGGTCTACAATGGATATGATTTTAAGAGTCTTCTAGAAAAATCTCAAGAGAAAATTGATATCGAGATTGCGCCTCAAAGTATCTGTACCATTGGACGGATTGAGGAAAATAAGGGTTCTGACCGTGTGGTGGAAGTGATACGACTATTACACCAAGAGGGAAAAAACTATCATCTCTATTTTATCGGGGCTGGGGATATGGAAGAGGAACTGAAAAAACGCGTCAAAGAATATGATCTTGAAGACTATGTACATTTCCTTGGTTATCAAAAAAATCCTTATCAGTATTTATCTCAGACGAAAGTTCTCTTGTCTATGTCTAAACAAGAAGGTTTTCCTGGAGTATATGTGGAAGCCTTGAGTCTTGGAATCCCTTTTGTCTCTACGGATGTTGGAGGGGCTGAGGAACTATCACAAGAAGGAAGATTTGGACAAATCATTGAGAGCAATCAAGAGGCGGCTCAGGCAATTACGAACTACATGACCTCTGCATCAAACTTCGATGTCAATGAGGCTAGCCAATTCATTCAACAATTCACAATTGTCAAACAAATCGAACAAGTAGAAAAACTATTAGAGGAGTAGCATGGAAACTGCATTAATCAGTGTGATTGTGCCAGTCTATAATGTGGCGCAGTACCTAGAAAAATCGATAGCTTCCATTCAGAAGCAGACTTATCAAAATCTGGAAATCATTCTTGTTGATGATGGAGCAACGGATGAAAGTGGTCGCTTGTGTGATTCAATCGCTGAACAAGATGATAGGGTGTCAGTGCTTCATAAAAAGAATGAAGGTTTGTCGCAAGCACGAAACGATGGAATGAAACAGGCTCACGGAGATTATCTGATTTTTATTGATTCAGATGATTATATCCATCCAGCAATGATTCAGAGCTTATATGAGCAATTAATTCAAGAAGATGCGGATGTTTCGAGCTGTGGTGTCATGAATGTCTATGCTAATGATGAAAGTCCACAGTCAGCCAATCAGGATGACTATTTTGTCTGTGATTCCCAAACATTTCTGAGGGAATACCTCATAGGTGAAAAAATACCTGGAACAATCTGCAATAAGCTAATCAAGAGAGAGATTGCAACTGCCCTATCCTTTCCAAAGGGATTGATTTATGAAGATGCTTATTATCATTTTGATTTAATCAAGTTGGCTAAAAAGTACGTTGTTAATACCAAACCCTATTATTACTATTTCCATAGAGGGGATAGTATTACGACTAAACCCTATGCAGAGAAGGATTTAGCCTATATTGATATCTATCAAAAGTTTTACAATGAAGTTGTGAAAAACTATCCGGATTTGAAAGAGGTTGCTTTTTTCAGATTGGCCTATGCCTACTTTTTTATTCTGGATAAGATGTTGCTAGATGATCAGTATAAACAGTTTGAAGCCTATTCTCAGATTCATCGGTTTTTAAAAGGCCATGCCTTTACTATTGCTAGAAATCCAATTTTCCGTAAGGGAAGAAGAATTAGCGCTTTGGCTCTATTCATAAACATTTCCTTATACCGATTCTTATTACTGAAAAATATTGAAAAATCTAAAAAATTACATTAGAACGGGGGTGAGCAAGTGATTGATGGAAAACGATTATTATTTAGTTTGACCATAGTCAGCTATGCTTTGACGCTAGTAAGTGGAATTGTCTATCTGTTTAATAATAACAATGTTAGCTTGCTTTCTACTTTATTGTTCTTACTGGTTAGTAGTTTAATTGCTTGTTGGAATAATATCAAGTATTACTTAATCCATTTTATTTTCTTTTTAACTATTTTTGTATTTCTGGTATCAAGGCCGACCATTGATTATTTTAGAGATGGCGCTTTGGATACCTATCATCCCATAGCCTATCGTTTTGCCTTTATAGTCGTCATGGTTTCGATTCTGGGCTTGACCATAGGAGGACTCCTAGCTCGCTATTTTATAGCTAGAAAGAACATAAAAGTACCAAAGATAGGGAATTCTCCAAAAGAGATTTATATCAAGCGGTTGCGCTTTGTATCATTAGGGGTTTTTCTTCTAACCTATCCTTTCTATTTTATTCGCTTATTTGAACGGCTCCTGTATCGTTTGCAGACATCCTACTATGCCTACTATGCAAATTTTGAAAGTAAACTGCCTTATTTTACCTACATCTTGTCTACCTTTACGGTCTACGCAATGTGTATGTATCTGGCAACCAAACCAAAGAAATGGCAGGCCACAGCAGTGCTTGTCTCCTTTATTGTAGCTAATACTATTCATTTGGCAATTGGGACGCGAAATCCTTTTATTTTAAGTATTTTATTTGCTTTTGTTTATTACTTTATGCGGGAGCAAACCGAAAAAGGAAAATGGATTGGATTTAAAGAAAAGTTAGCGATTTTTGTAGGATCTCCTATTCTCATGTTAGCGATGGGAGTACTCAATTATGTACGGGATAATGTCCAAGTTTCCCATACAGGTTTCTGGGATATCTTACTTGACTTTATCTATAAACAAGGGACTAGTTTTGGTGTCTTGGCTCGAGGTTTTCTATTTAACAGTAGCCTCCCTTACCGAGATTTCCGTAATTTTACTTTTGGTCCTGTTCTTGATTATTTTGCAAGGGGGAGTTTGGGGGCAATTTTCGGAGGAAAAGCCTTTGAGCATACAACCAATAGTGTGGAGCTAGCAATTGATAGTAATAGTTATGCCCACAATCTATCCTATCTTGTTTTGAACAAGGAATATTTGAAAGGACATGGTATCGGAAGTAGTTATATCATGGAGTTGTATACAGACTATGGTATGATAGGAGTCTTTCTACTTAGTCTCTTGCTAGGTATGTTATTCATAGCTATGTTGCAAGTAGCCTATCGCTCTAGAACAATCCTATTTGCCTTGTCCCTACTCATCTTGAATAATCTATTCTTTATGCCAAGAAGTAGCTTTTCAGAAAGTTTCTTCAATTTATTTACAATGCAATTCTGGGGAATTGTTCTTGTGATTATATTCGTAGCGAAAATGCTTACAAAGGAAAACCAGTATCTACTAAACAAAGGAGAAAAAAATCATGTTTGAACATTATTCAGTAGCTGATTTGTTTGCAAATCTATACAAAAAACGAAAAGCAAATATTCTAGCTCTTATCGCTTTATTTGCTATCATTGCTGTACCATTTACAATTAAAGCAGTTAAGAATAAAAATACTGTCAAAGACACAACAAGTTATTCAACTTATATCAGCTATAAAATTACACCTCCGGAAGATTCAGCCAAAACGATTTTGAATCATCAAATTGGTGGGTATAGTGATTTCTATGGGAAATTAATTGAAGGGAATTTAAATGGAGCTTATCTTTTCAATGATGTAGAACCGAGTGAGTTGAAAAAAATTGCCAGTGAATTGGATACGACAGAGTCAACCTTGAAAAATTCTACAAGCGACTATTGGTGGAAAAAATTGACCGTCTATTATATGATTGACGATGCAGGGGTTGGTGTGAAAATTTTGACACCAAGTAAAGATGCTAATGACTTGTTGGAGCGAAAAATTGATGGATTGATTGAGAAATTTAAACACACTTATGCAAATGTAAAAATTGAAAAATTGGAAACCATCAATTCTAAAGAATTGAATGCAAATGGTGAGACAGCGCTTGGATTAAACGTCAAGAATTTGATTCTTCGTTTAGCTGTTATTGGAGTAGTCTGTGTGATTTTGGTTGTGATGGGAAATGTATTGATTTATCTCTTTAATCCAACAATCAATAGAGCAGGTGATTTTTCTCAGTATCAAATTGATTTTGTAACAGAGATTACAACAATTGCTAATCTAGCAGATATTCTATCATACAAAAATGCTGGACAAGAATTGACTATTGTTAGCTCAAATAAAGCTATTCTAGATAAATTAAAACAAAATCAAGAGACTTTGAAAGGAATGCATTTTGTAGATTTACAAGATGTACCATCTCTTTTAGAAAGAGATACAGTCCTTCTTGTTGAAGAATACGGAGTGACTCGTTATAAGAAATTTGAACAAAGTCTTCAAATTCTTCGAAACTTAAATCGTTCTATCCTCGGTGTAGCAACCTTTAAATTATAAGCATCCTGATACATTGTGTCTTTAAAGTTGGCGAAGAGTCGATTTTGAGGCTCCATAATATTTGTAGTGATAGATATTATGGAGTCTATTTTGTTGTCTTGTTAGAAGATGGTAGTCACGGAGAGTCCTCTAGTAAAGAATATCAACAAATCCGTTAGATTCTCAATTCAAAGATTACTTAAAAGTTAATTGAAAAGACTTCTATGAAAGATATAAATCATAAACTTTCAATCTTATTATAATTATCGTACTGTAACTAAATAATTAAGACTTAATAATTTTTGTATTTTCAATCCCAATTGGAGTTTTTGCTTTTTTAACGATATATTTGTCCTTGGTTAAAGTTCAATAAATTTTATTTGAAATCCTCAAAAAGTTAGTTTTTAATCTTAAATTTTTGAGGATTTGAGTTCCTAAAAATTTTTTAAAATAATTAAAGACTAGTTGCTGAAAATAAAAGAGTTATTTTAACTAACTTTATGATATAATGAAAAACGAGGTAAATTGAATGAAAAGTATAAAATTAAATGCTCTATCTTACATGGGAATTCGTGTCTTGAATATTATTTTTCCCATCTTAACTGGTACCTACGTCGCGCGTCTCTTGGACCGAACTGACTATGGTTACTTCAACTCAGTTGACACTATTTTGTCATTTTTCTTGCCCTTTGCGACTTATGGGGTCTATAACTACGGTTTACGGGCCATCAGTAATGTCAAGGATAACAAAAAAGATCTGAATAGAACCTTCTCTAGTCTTTTTTATTTGTGCATAGCTTGTACAATTTTGACTACTGCTGTCTATATCCTAGCTTATCCTCTCTTCTTTACTGATAATCCAATCGTCAAAAAAGTCTACCTTGTTATGGGGATTCAGCTCATTGCCCAGATTTTTTCAATCGAGTGGGTCAATGAAGCTCTGGAAAATTACAGTTTTCTCTTTTACAAGACTGCCTTCATCCGTATCCTGATGCTGGTCTCTATTTTCCTGTTTGTCAAAAATGAACACGATATTGTTGTCTATACACTTGTGATGAGTTTATCGACACTGATTAACTATCTGATTAGTTATTTTTGGATTAAAAGAGACATTAAGCTTGTTAAGATTCACATAAGTGATTTTAAACCGCTCTTTCTCCCTCTAACAGCCATGTTAGTCTTTGCAAATGCCAATATGCTCTTCACTTTTTTGGATCGTCTCTTCCTCGTTAAAACAGGGATTGATGTCAACGTTAGTTACTATACCATGGCTCAACGAATTGTGACCGTTATAGCTGGGGTTGTAACAGGAGCTATCGGAGTGAGTGTGCCTCGTCTCAGTTACTATTTGGGTAAAGGAGACAAAGAAGCCTATGTTTCTCTGGTTAACAGAGGAAGTCGAATCTTTAACTTCTTTATCATTCCACTCAGTTTCGGACTCATGGTTTTAGGACCAAATGCTATCCTACTTTATGGTAGTGAAAAATATATCGGAGGCGGTATCTTAACCTCTCTCTTCGCTTTTCGTACGAACATCCTGGCACTGGATACCATTCTTGGTTCCCAAATTCTCTTTACAAATGGCTATGAAAAACGAATCACAGTCTACACAGTCTTTGCAGGATTGCTCAATTTGGGCTTAAATAGTCTCCTCTTTTTCAACCATATCGTGGCTCCTGAATACTACTTACTGACAACTATGCTATCAGAGGCCTCTCTGCTTGTTTTCTATATCATTTTCATCCATAGAAAACAGCTCATCCACTTAGGACATATCTTTAGCTATACTGTTCGATACTCGCTCTTTTCACTTTCCTTTGTAGGAATTTATTTCCTGATTAATTTCTTGTATCCTGTGGATATGGTCATTAATTTGCCATTTTTGATTAATACTGGTTTGATTGTCTGGCTATCAGCCATCTCTTATATTGCTCTACTTGTCTTCACCAAAGATAGCATTTTCTATGAATTTTTAAACCATGTCCTAGCCTTAAAAAATAAATTCAAAAGATCATAGGAGTTTAGAATGAAACAACTAACCATTGAAGATGCCAAACAGATTGAATTAGAAATTTTGGATTATATTGATACTCTCTGTAAAAAGCACAATATCAACTATATTATTAACTACGGTACTCTGATTGGGGCAGTTCGACATCAGGGCTTTATTCCTTGGGACGACGATATTGATCTGTCCATGCCTCGAGAAGACTACCAACGATTTATGAACATTTTTCAAAAGGAAAAAAGTAAATACAAACTTTTATCCTTAGAAACAGATAAGAACTACTTTAACAACTTTATCAAAATAACAGACAGTACAACTAAAATTATTGATACTCGGAATACAAAAACCTATGAGTCTGGTGTTTTTATCGATATTTTCCCTATGGATCGCTTTGATGATCCTAAGGTCATTGATATTTGTTATAAGCTGGAAAGCTTCAAACTTCTGTCTTTCAGCAAACATAAAAATATTGTCTATAAAGATAGCCTTTTAAAAGATTGGATACGAACAGCCTTTTGGTTGCTCCTTCGACCTGTTTCTCCTCGTTATTTTGCAAATAAAATCGAGAAAGAAATTCAAAAATATAGTCGTGATAATGGGCAGTATATGGCTTTTATCCCTTCTAAATCTAAGGAAAAGGAAGTCTTCCCAAGTGGTACCTTTGATAAAACAATCAATCTCCCATTTGAGAATTTAAGCCTTCCAGCACCTGAAAAATTTGATACTATTTTGACACAATTTTATGGAGATTATATGACCCTACCACCAGAAGAAAAACGCTTCTACAGTCATGAATTTCACGCTTATAAATTGGAGGATTAGGATGCAGTATTTAGAAAAAGAAGAAATTAAAGAAATTCAACTAGCCCTGCTAGACTATATTGATGAGACTTGTAAGAAACATGATATTCCTTATTTTCTAAGTTATGGAACCATGCTTGGAGCTATCCGCCACAAAGGTATGATTCCCTGGGACGATGATATTGATATTTCCCTTTATCGTGAAGATTATGAGCGCTTATTGAAGATTATTGAGGAAGAAAATCACCCTCGCTACAAGGTTCTTTCCTACGATACCTCTTCTTGGTACTTCCATAATTTCGCATCGATTTTGGACACTTCTACTGTTATCGAAGACCATGTTAAGTACAAGCGCCATGACACCAGTCTCTTTATCGATGTCTTCCCAATTGATCGCTTTACAGATTTGAGCATTGTCGACAAGAGCTATAAGTATGTGGCTCTTCGTCAACTGGCTTATATCAAAAAATCACGCGCAGTTCACGGTGACAGCAAACTAAAAGATTTTCTTAGATTATGTAGCTGGTACGCTCTCAGATTTGTCAATCCGAGATACTTCTATAAGAAAATAGATAAGTTAGTTAAGAATAGTGTTGTAGAACAGCCGAAATATGAGGGAATGGTTGGAGTTGATAAAGAGGGAATGAAGGGTGTTTTCCAAATAAATACTTTCAAAGAGTTAATCTTAACAGAGTTTGAGGGAAGAATGTTACCAATTCCTAAAAATTATGATGTCTTTTTAACCCAGATGTATGGGGATTATATGACACCACCATCAAAGGAAATGCAAGAGTGGTATAGTCATAGTATAAAAGCTTTTCGCAAGGTGGAGAAGTAATTCTGTTTTATGAGAGAACAAATCTTGTGAGTGTCTATTGAGGAGATTAGGACATTGATATTCTTATACAAGCTTGGACACAAAAAGGAGTTCTAGTTTACTAAGACCAATTTTTTATACATCAGCAGAAAATATTGCAAATTGTGGTCTGTAGAGATGGTAAAGGAAAGTGTGATATACATGAAGAACATAATGATAAGAAATTTAATATTATTTAGTTTTCTTGTATGTCCTTTAAATATGGCTGCCAAATTATCCGCATCCACTTTATTAATGTAAAATCTAAGTCAGGGAGTTATACTATTCTTTTAGAAAGCTAAGGGTACTTTGTTTTAATTATGTGACTATTGATCCTTCTCGCTCCGTTAGGTGAGCGTCGAAGGTTATAGCCTAAAAACTTCAAATGCGATACAATAAAGTTGTTTCTGTAAATCGAAAAGTGAAAAAATATGGTACAAAAGTCTCATAGTTTATCGTACACAAAGTGGCGCTGTAAGTATCACATCTTATATAGACGAAAAGTAGTCTATAATCAATATCGAAGTAGTTTAAGCGAAGTATTTCATCGCTTGTGTAGTTATAAGGAAGTTGAAATTATCAGTTAGATTATGTACATATGTCAACTCTTTGTAAACTGTAGTGAGTTTAAGAAAAGCTAAGATCGAGAAAGGACACATTTTGTCCTTTCTTTTTTAAGTCTGACGCTAGAAATAAGAATCATCAGAGGAAGGGATAGCGAAATCGTGGCTCTACGAACAGGAACGTGATAGTAAGGCGTATATAGTGGATAAGGGGGCTTAAAACTCTAAAGTACAAAAAGGTAGTCGTAATCTATATGCGTAAATCACGAGAGTAATTGAATTCGGACTAAGGTTTGTGTGAAAAAGATAAATCTTCCTAGAGTCTAAAGACTCTGCGTCAGATTTCCTATTTTCACTGTAACCTTTTAACGTCCTCGTATCTTGTATAAACGAGGAAAGATGTACGACTTATCCCGTGAGGTCTCATGAGCGCTGAAAGCGTAGTAACAACGAATTATGAGAAGTCAGCCGAGCCCATAGTAGTGAGGAAGCTTCTGTAATGGAAGTGGAGCGAAGGGGTGACCAACTAATCGAAGTAATCCTACTTCACTTGTGTCTGTAAAACGAGCAGTTTTATAGAACTGGACTCTGTCACGTATTGACTGGGTGAAGGTTCACCAATATAAAATGTCCCTCAGGCATCAAAACAAGAAAGGAATACGCACATGTCAAAATTGCTAGATAAGATTTTATCACGCGAAAATATGCTTGAAGCCTATAATCAAGTAAAATCCAATAAGGGCTCAGCTGGGATTGATGGAATTACTATCGAAGAGATGGATGACTATCTCAGACACAACTGGCGCCTGACTAAGGAACTGATAAAACAGAGAAAATATAAGCCTCAACCAGTTCTTAGAGTTGAGATTCCCAAACCAAACGGAGGCATCCGTCAACTAGGAATTCCAACAGTTATGGATAGAATGATTCAACAGGTCATTGTCCAAGTCATTAGCCCCATTTGTGACCCCCCATTTCTCAGATACGAGTTATGGCTTCAGACCAAATAGGTCATGTGAAAAATCCATCATGAAGCTCTTAGAGTACTTAAATGACGGCTATGAGTGGATAGTGGATATAGACCTAGAGAAATTTTTCGATACGGTTCCTCAAGATAGATTGATGTCCTTAGTACATAATATTATCGAAGACGGAGATACGGAATCCTTGATTCGTAAGTATCTTCATTCAGGTGTTATCATTAACGGTCAGCGTCATAAAACGCTAGTTGGTACACCACAGGGAGGAAATTTATCTCCTCTCTTATCCAATGTCATGCTTAATGAATTGGATAAGGAATTAGAAAAGAGGGGACTTCGATTTGTGCGCTACGCAGATGATTGTGTAATTACGGTCGGAAGCGAGGCAGCCACTAAGCGTGTGATATATTCAGTCAGTCGTTTTATTGAGAAACGGCTAGGTTTGAAAGTAAATATGACCAAGACTAAGATTCCCAGACCAAGCGAGTTGAAATACTTAGGCTTTGGGTTCTGGAAATCATCATCTGGTTGGAAAAGCCACCCCCATCAAGATAGTGTTCGGAGATTTAAGCTTAAATTGAAGAAACTAACACAGAGGAAATGGAGTATAGACTTAACAAGACGTATTGAGCAACTGAATTTGTCTATTCGAGGATGGATAAACTATTTCTCGCTGGGAAATATGAAGCGCATAGTCACTAGCATAGATGAGCGCTTGCGTACTCGCCTACGAGTGATTATCTGGAAGTAATGGAAGAAGAAATCTAGACGACTATGGGGATTACTGAAACTAGGGGTTCCTAAATGGATAGCAGATAAGGTATCTGGCTGGGGTGACCACTATCAATTAGTAGCTCAGAAGTTGGTACTTAAACGTGCGATATCAAAACCAGTCCTTGAAAAACGTGGACTGGTTTCGTGTTTGGATTATTACCTTGAACGACATGCGTTAAAAGTTAGTTGAACCGCCGTATGCCGAACGGCACGTACGGTGGTGTGAGAGGAGCTAGAGATTATCTCCTACTCGATTGTTGAGAGCGATAAAAATCCGTTTTTTGAAGTTTTCAAAGTTCCGAAAACCAAATGCATTTCGTTTGATAAGCTTGATGAGATTATTGGTCGCTTCTAATTTGGCGTTGGAATAGGGTAATTGAAGGGCATTGACGATTTTCTCTTTGTTCTTTAGAAAGATTTTAAAGACAGTTTGACGAAGAGGATGAACTTTCTTTAGATTGTCCTCGATAAGTCCGAAAAATTTGTCTTGCTTCTTATTCTGAAAGTGAAAAAGCAAGAGCTGATAGACATTGTAGTGGTGTCTCAAGTCTTCTGAATAGCTCAAAAGCTTATCTAGAATCTCTTTGTTGGTTAGATGCATACGAAAAGTAGGGCGATAAAATCGCTTATCGCTCAGTTTACGACTATCCTGTTGTATAAGCTTCCAGTAACGTTTGATAGCTTTGTATTTATGGGATTTTCGCTCGAATTGGTTCATGATTTGAACACGGACACGACTCATAGCACGGCTGAGATGTTGTACAATATGAAAACGATCTAGAACGATTTTAGTACATGGAAAAAAGCAGTTTAGCCAAGTCATAGTAAGGACTAAACATATCCATAGTAATGATTTTCACCTGACAACAAACGGCTCTATCGTAGCGCAGAAAATGATTACTTATGATAGCTTGTGTTCCACTTTCAAGAACAGTGATGATATTGAGATTGTCAAAACCTTACGCAATGAAACTCATATTTCCCTTAGTGAAGGCATACTCGTCCCAAGACATAATCTCAGGAAGACGAGAAAAATCATGATTAAAGTGAAAGTCATTGAGTTTTCGAATGACAGTTGAAGTTGAAATGGACAGCTGATGTGCAATATCAGTCATAGAAATCTTTTCAATCAACTTTTGCTCAATTTTTATTGATGAGAGAAGTTTTGGAGAGGGTCATTTTCGAGCAATGATAGCACTTGAAACAGCTTTTCTAAGAAGTGGTTCTATTGGGGATACCAATTGTTTCAAGGTAAGGAATTTTAGACAATTTTTGAAACTCATATTTCTTAATTTGGCTAGCGCAATTAGGACGAGATAGAGCATCATTATCCAGTTTAGCGATGATTTCCTTGTGGGTATCCCTGTTAATTTAATTGTTCCATACGATTCTTTCTAATGATGGTTTGGTCATTTTTCATTCTAGATATTACGGAACTTTTTCTACAACAAATAGGCTTCATAATATCTATAGGGAATTTACCCACTGCAAATATTATAGTTCCCTATTTTCTTAATATAGAATCTAACTTGACAAAAACAAATGTTCATTGTATAATCGAATGGATAGAAATATTGAACGAAAGAGGTTAAGGATATGCTATCAGAAAAACAATTTAAACTTTTACGTTTTTTGTTGATTCACAAAGACGAAAACTTTACGCAGAGACAATTGGCTGAACAGCTAGATTTATCTTTAGGAACAGTCAATGCATTGGTTGGAAAACTTAAAGAAGAGAAGTGGATTGATGAGGAACATCACTTAAATGAACTAGGCAAGAACGTTTTAGAACCCTATCGAGTAGAAAATGCTATTATAATGGCTGCTGGAATGAGTAGTCGTTTTGCTCCTTTGTCTTATGAAATTCCCAAAGGATTGCTTCAAGTCAAGGGGGAACGCTTGATAGAGAGGCAAATCAGACAACTGCAAGAAGCAGGAATAGAAGATATAACCGTTATTGTAGGTTATCTACAAGAAAAAATGTTCTATCTGGAAGAAAAGTTTGGCGTTAAAATCGTTGTGAATAATGATTACTACAAATACAATAACTGTTCTTCTCTCATGCTAGTCAGAGATCAACTTTCCAACACTTATATCTGCTCTTCGGATAATTATTTTGTAGAAAATCCGTTTGAACGATACATTTACAGAGGTTATTATTCGACTATATTTGCAGAAGGGGACACAGACGAATACTGCTCTAAGGAAGATTCCAATCACACGATTATCGATATTCAAATCGGTGGGACGAATACTTGGGCTATGGTGGGGCACGTTTATTTTGATCGTGCATTTAGTGAAAAATTCGTAGATATTTTGGAAACTGAATTTAAACATGAGCCGTATCGCGAACAGCTCTGGGAAGATTATTATAGTCGTCACGTCAAAGAACTTCCTTTGGAAGCTCGGCATTATTCAGCAGACATTGTTAAGGAGTTTGATTCACTAGATGAGTTGCGTCAGTTTGATGAACACTATTTGGTGAATACTAATTCGGAAATCATTGATAACATCTGTAAGACATTAGGATGTATAGCTTCAGATATTGTCAATATTAAACCCCTAAAAGACGGTTTAACCAACACTTCGTTTTCATTTGACTGCCTAGGAAAGAAATATGTTTACCGTCATCCAGGTAGAGGAACGGAGAATTATATCGATCGTGCTAGCGAGGCAGCTTCCATGGAAATTGCTACAAAATTGAAGATTGACCGTACTTTTGTTGCTATGAACAAGGATGAGGGCTGGAAAATTTCAGAATTTATTCCTAACGCCAAGCAACTAGATTATGATAATTGGGATGATGTAGCAAAAGCAATGGAGCTCTTGAGACGCTTGCACCAATCTGGAGAAAAAACGGATCATTCTTTTGATCAATTTGAGGGAATTGATGATTTTAGACAAAAATTAAAAGCCAGCAATCGTTTTGAATTTGATGGGCTTGAAGAGTTGGATAAGAATGTCTCAGTTCTCGAGAAGCTTTTACAAGAAGATCAAGCGAAAAAGGTTCTCTGCCATGGAGATTCTTATAGCCCAAATTTCTTGTTGAACGAAGATGGCGAAATGAGCTTGATTGATTGGGAATATTCTGGTATAGGAGATCCAGCGGGAGATTTAGGGACCTTTATTGGATGTTCAAATTATACAGTGGAAGAAGCTGAAAAGGTACTTGAAATCTATCTACAAGAAGTTCCAGACAAGAAAACCAAACGTCACTATTTTGCCTATGTATCAGTGACTTCATATTATTGGTTCTTGTGGGCCCTGTTCCAAGAAAGCGTTGGAAAACCAGTAGGTGAATTTCTTTATATCTGGTATCGTTATACCAAGCAGTATGGAAAACTTGCATTAGATTTATACTTAGAGGATAATTAAGATGAAACCGACATCAGAAATTGAAGAATTAATAGCAAATGAAACGAAAAGAAGGCTAGAAGAAATGGAATCACCAAACTATGTGTTTGCCCAGCCATTTCTAAAAAGTGATTTTACTATAGTCATCGTCTTAGTTCTAATTAACCTTATTCTGATTATCCTAGCCATGACAGGAGGTATTCAATAAAATGTCCAAGATGAATGACTTCATTCAACAGGAGACGATAACGGGTATTGTTCCCATGACCAACAAGGATCGTCAGTATTCTTTCTGGGATCTCTTCCTATCGACAAGTGGTTTTGCCATCGCAACCTGGTGTTATACCCAAGGAGCCTATGTGGCTCAATATTTGACCTTTAATCAAATGTTGATTAATATTTTTAGTTTTAACATTATCTGGGTCTTTATTGAATGTCTCCCAATCTTGTTTGCAGTTAAATATGGAATTGATTTATGGATTTGGTTGAGAGCCGTTCTAGGTAAAAAAGGGGTGGCCGTTTTATCAACCGTGATTAGTCTGGCAAATTTTGGTTGGTACGCCGTTACCGCCAATCTTTTTGCCAGCTCCATGATTCATTTAGCAAATAATTTTGGGCTTGGTTTAGACAAGGGAGTATGGGCACCGATTCTAGGTACCCTCTGTGTTTTCCTTGGAACGCTGATTGCTCTTGGGGGCCCAGAGGTGATTAAAGGTACTAATCGCTTTCTGGTGGTTGCCTTGTTATTTGTTGGGCTAATTATCGTTGGAATCTGTTTTGTTGCGGTTCCGATTAGGGATATTATGAATGTCCAACCTGCCATCCAAGAAAATTTGACACCGATTGAACGTTTTATGATGTCAGGGGAAGGAAATGTGGCCGTAGCCTTTTCTTGGTCTACACAGGCATTGGTTTTACCACGTTTGGCAAAATCAGAACGCAGTGGCTATTGGGCTACAGCCTTGTCATATGGGGTTGTTGCGCCATTCTTTGCTGCGACAGGTGGAGTCATGGCTCTAGCCATGTTTGTCAAAACAGGTGTTTATGAAAGTGATCCAACAACCATGCTATCAACTCTAAGTACCCCAGCCTTTGCCCTTTTAAGTTTACTACTAGTAGCCTTTGCCAATATTGGAACCCAAGGTACAGGATCTTATGTGAACTGTATGATTGTAAAAAGCGGGATGCCCAAAGTAAGCTATAAACTAATGGTTTGGATTGCCATGGTTTACGTGAGCCTACTCACCATCTGGGGAGGAGTGGATGAATACTTCGGTTCCTTCATTTCGCTGGCTGCCTATATTCAAGGCCCCATTATTGGTATGATCGTTGTCGACTACTTTATCTTAAGAAAACGAAAACTCGATTTGCGTTCAGCCTATTTCGTTGAAGGACATGACGCCTATGAGTTTACAAATGGCTTTAATATGGTAGGATTATCTTGTGTAATCATTTCTTTGTTAGTTGCAGTACTATTTGTTTACAACCCTATAACAAAGCACATCCAGAGTCCTATGTTCCTGCTCACAACTGGTAGTGGCTTCACTGCAATTTTTGGAGGTCTATTGTACTGGTTAGCTAGCTTAACTCGTTTAAAACGCTATATGCTCAAGGATAAAGATTCTGTTACGATTTAAGTTTAAGAGAGAACGTTGTGTACTACCCCAAAAAGTTGGAAAAATAATTATTGAAAGGATTTAGTTCTGTATTGCACAGGACTAAGTCCTTTTAGTTTTACAACTGTAGTGGGTAGAAGAAAAGCTAAGATCTAGAAAGGACACATTTCGTCCTTTCATTTTTGATGTTCATAGAGATAAAAATCCGTTTTTTGAAGTTTTCAAAGTTCCGAAAACCAAAGGCATTTCGCTTGATAAGTTTGATGAGATTATTGGTTGCTTCTAATTTGGCGTTAGAATAAGGTAGTTGAAGAGCGTTGACTATTTTCTCTTTGTCCTTAAGAAAGGTTTTAAAGATAGTCTGAAAAATAGGGTGAAGTTGCTTTAGATTGTCCTCGATAAGTCCGAAAAATTTGTCTGGCTCCTTGTTCTGAAAGTGGAAGAGTAAGAGCTGATAGACATTGGAGTGGTGTCTCAAGTATTCTGAATGGCTCAAAAGCTTATCTAGAATTTCTTTATTCGTCAAGTGCATACGAAAAGTAGGGTGATAAAATTGTTTATGGCTTAGTTTACGACGATCCTGTTGGATGAGCTTCCAGTAGCGCTTGATGGCCTTGTATTTATGGGATTTTCTATCGAACTGATTCATGATTTGAACACGCAAACGACTCATAGTACGGCTGAGATGTTGGAGTAAAACAGTCCAGTGGACTGTTTTAGCCTGAGTCTAGAAATTCTAAAGCGAAGCAGCTGTTTAGCCAAGTTATAGTAGGGACTAAACATATCCATAGTAATGATTTTCACCTGACAACGAACAGCTCTATCGTAGCGCAGAAAGTGATTTCGGATGATAGCCTGTGTTCTGCATTCAAGGACAGTGATGATATTGAGGTTATCAGAATCTTGCGCAATAAAGCTCATTTTTCCCTTAGTGAAGGCATACTCATCCCAAGACATAATCTCGGGAAGTTGAGAAAAATCATGTTTAAAATGGAAGTCACTGAGCTTTCGAATGACAGTTGAAGTTGAAATGGAAAGCTGGCGTGAAATATCGGTCATAGAAGTCTTTTCAATCAACTTTTGAGCAATCTTTTAGCTTTCGCACTCAGGGCAAGATGGGGCATTGTAATTCAGTTTAGCGATGATTTCCTTATGTGTATCCATATTGATGATATCTACAATTTTGATATTTGAGTCTTTGATATCGAGTAGTTTTGTGATAAAATATAATTGTTCCATATGAATCTTTCTAATGAGTTGTTTTGTCGCTTTTCATTATAGGTCATATGGGACTTTTTTTTCTATAACAAAATAGGCTCCATAATATCTATAGGGGATTTACCCACTACGAATATTATAGAGACCTTTTTATATTAGTAAGTACAAGATTGAGTGCATAGTGGAATGTTTTATCTTTTGTGTTAAAAAGTATCAAGAGATAGTAGATTCCACAAGTTGCAATAGTCGAGAGAACCATGAGGATCATATTGAGGTTGACTGTATAAGAGTTGATTTGGAAAAGGAATTTAAATGTGAAATAGATGGGAATGAATCCGAGCGATACAATAGTATAGCGTGTTAAAGTAGTAAAGATTTCTTTTAAGTCAAGTAGATGATGTTTCTTGATAAAGTAAATTTCTAGTAGAACAACTACGGTTTCTGCAATAATAGTAGTAGCAATGTAATACTCTGGTGCAAAAATATTATTGAAATACAAGAGACTGTTGAGTAGGATATTGGCACCGCCACCAATAAAGTAAAAGGCTGTTAAACGATTTTTGTGGTCGTTGATGAAGATAATTTGTTTACCAAGGATTAACTCAATGGCCCAAATGATAGTCCGAAAAGCGAAGACACTAGTTCACAATACCAGCTTCAAGGTATTTTTCAGAAGAGTAGATGACTGCAGCATAGTTTCCTAATACCATAATCCCAATACTGGTTGGAATGATAAGGAAATAAAAGAGGGCGGCTCCTTGGTTTAGAAGATTTTTATAAGATTCGTAGTCTTTCTTACCGAGATAGTAGCCGAGACGTGGAATACTAACGTTGATAGCTCCGCTCAGGACACTGGCAATCAACATAACGATGCTAGAAGCAATGGTGTAATAAGAAATGTAGTTTTCATCAGGTCCTTTGGTAATAAACATTCTATCAAGTAAGGTGTAGAGCATATTGGCATTAGCTAGAAGCAACATGGTCAAGAGTGGTTTAGATGCTTTGACTAATTCGACAAGACCAATCTTAACAAAGGAAACTTCTCTCTTGATCCAGAGAAAACTGAGTAGATAGTTGAGAATTGTCGTTGCACTCATGATGATTGCATAAGGTACGATATCATTTGGAGTTTTTACAAAGCTGAAGATAGCGACCAACATGGCAATACGAATAACCAATGTTTTATATAAGATGAATGCATAATTTTCATAAGCTTCATTCATCCACTCGATATAAAGGAATTGGAAGAGAGCCTGGACACCAAGTATATAGTAGAGTTCTTTCAAATTTTCAATACTATTATCCAGATAAATAACTAGGAAATAGATACTTGTTGTTAGAACAGATGTGATAATGGAGATATAGAATAACTTAGAGAAAACATAGTTGATTTTATTTTTATCATCCTTGACCTTACTGATAGCACGAATCCCGTAGTTGTATATTCCAAAGGCTGCTAGTGGAATGACAAAGCTAGCCCAGGTATTTGCGGTATTGAAATAGCCGTAATTGGATTTGCTGAGAATCCGAGTCAGATAAGGATTGGTTATCAGCGGAAAAACGATATTGAGAACATTGACTAGTAAGCTAGCCAGTGCATTAACTTTTATATTTTTCATTGTACTTTCTTTCTTGTATTGTAAAATGGTCTCTAGTATTATATCACATTCTCGCTCCATTCTTTTGATAAAATCTTAAAAATCTAGTATAATAGATAGAACTGAAAGTATGAGGTTACTAGCAATGAAAATGAAACAAATTAGTGATACAACTTTGAAAATCACGATGTCTTTAGAGGATTTGATGGATCGAGGAATGGAGATTGCTGACTTTCTTGTCCCTCAAGAAAAAACAGAAGAGTTCTTTTATGCTATCTTAGATGAGTTAGAGATGCCTGATAGCTTTCTAGATACAGGCATGTTGAGCTTCCGTGTGACTCCAAAACCTGATAAGGTAGATGTCTTTGTGACCAAGTCTAAGATTGATCAAAATCTAGATTTTGAAGACTTATCGGATTTACCAGATATGGAAGAATTGGCTCAAATGTCGCCGGATGAGTTTATTAAAACTTTAGAAAAAAGCATCGCAGACAAAACCAAAGATGATATCGAAGCCATTCAATCTCTAGAGCAAGTCGAAGCCAAGGAAGAAGAGCAGGAACAGGTTGAACAAGAAGCTGAAAGCAAGAAAGAGCCGTACATATACTACATCCTTTCTTTTGAAAAATTAGCTGACTTAGTTGCTTTTGCCCAGACAGTGACTTTTGAGATGGAAACTTCTGAACTTTACAAGATGAATGGGCGCTATTATTTGACCATTTTAGTAGATATAGAAAATCATCCAAGTCCATATCCAGCTTGGCTGTTGGCCCGTATGCGCGAGTTTGCGGACGATAGTGATATCAGTCGTTCAGTCTTGCAGGAGTATGGTCAAGTCTTGATGAATCACGATGCGGTGATTAATCTGCAAAAGATTGGATAATCATTTCTGGAAAGCTATTTCTAGATTTTAAGAAGAGCGAATCATCAGATTCGTTTTTTCTTTTCTAGACTGAAATAGTGATTTACTATAATAGGAATTTTCACAAAATTCTGTTATAATGGCTATATTAGAAAATTTCGAGGAGACAAACATGACAGTTAAAATTGCTTTACTAGGATTTGGTACCGTTGCAAGTGGTGTGCCTTTCCTCCTAAAGGAAAATGGAGAAAAAATCAATCAATCAGCACATTCAGAGATTGAAGTTGCCAAGGTATTGGTCAAGGATGAAGATGAAAAGAATCGCTTGCTTGCAGCAGGGAATGACTTTAACTTTGTAACCAATGTGGATGACATTTTGTCAGACCAAGATATTACCATCGTAGTGGAATTGATGGGACGTATCGAACCAGCTAAAACCTTTATCACTCGTGCCTTGGAGGCTGGCAAACACGTTGTTACTGCAAACAAGGACCTTTTGGCTGTCCATGGGGCAGAATTGTTAGAAATCGCTCAAGCTAATAAGGTAGCACTTTACTACGAAGCAGCAGTAGCTGGTGGGATTCCAATTCTTCGTACCTTGGCAAATTCCTTGGCTTCTGATAAAATTACGCGCGTGCTTGGTGTAGTCAATGGAACTTCCAACTTCATGATGACAAAGATGGTGGAAGAAGGATGGTCTTACGATGATGCTCTTGCGGAAGCACAAAGACTAGGTTTTGCAGAAAGTGACCCTACAAATGACGTAGATGGGATTGATGCAGCCTACAAGATGGTGATTTTGAGCCAATTTGCCTTTGGCATGAAGGTTGCCTTTGATGATGTAGCCCACAAGGGAATCCGCAATATCACACCAGAAGACGTAGCTGTAGCCCAAGACTTGGGCTATGTAGTGAAATTGGTTGGCTCTATCGAGGAAACTCCTTCAGGAATTGCTGCAGAAGTGACTCCAACCTTCCTACCTAAAGCGCACCCACTTGCTAGTGTGAATGGCGTAATGAACGCTGTCTTTGTAGAATCTATCGGTATTGGTGAGTCTATGTATTACGGACCAGGTGCTGGTCAAAAACCAACTGCAACAAGTGTTGTAGCAGATATTGTCCGTATCGTTCGTCGCTTGAATGATGGTACCATTGGCAAAGACTTCAACGAATATAGCCGTGACTTGGTCTTGGCAAATCCAGAGGATGTTAAAGCAAACTACTACTTCTCAATCTTGGCTCCAGACTCAAAAGGTCAGGTCTTGAACTTGGCTGAAATCTTTAATGCCCAAGATATTTCCTTCAAGCAAATCCTCCAAGATGGCAAAGAGGGTGACAAGGCGCGTGTTGTGATCATTACACATAAGATTAATAAAGTCCAGCTTGAAAATGTCTCAGCTGAATTGAAGAAGGTTTCAGAATTCGACCTCTTGAATACCTTCAAGGTGCTAGGAGAATAAAATGAAGATTATTGTACCTGCAACCAGTGCCAATATCGGGCCAGGTTTTGACTCGGTCGGTGTAGCTGTAACCAAGTATCTTCAAATTGAGGTCTGTGAAGAACGAGATGAGTGGTTGATTGAACACCAGATTGGCAAATGGATTCCACATGATGAGCGTAATCTCTTACTAAAAATTGCCTTGCAAATTGTACCAGATTTGAAACCTAGACGCTTGAAAATGACCAGTGATGTTCCCTTAGCGCGTGGTTTGGGTTCTTCCAGCTCTGTTATTGTAGCTGGGATTGAACTAGCCAACCAACTGGGTCAGCTCAACTTGTCTGATCATGAAAAATTGCAGTTGGCGACCAAGATTGAAGGACATCCTGACAATGTAGCTCCGGCCATTTATGGTAATCTCGTTATTGCAAGTTCCGTTGATGGACAAGTTTCTGCTATCGTAGCAGACTTCCCAGAATGTGATTTCCTAGCCTACATTCCAAACTATGAATTGCGTACTCGAGACAGCCGTGGTGTCTTGCCTAAGAAATTGTCTTACAAGGAAGCTGTTGCGGCCAGTTCTATCGCCAATGTGGCGGTTGCAGCCTTGTTGGCGGGAGACATGGTGACCGCTGGGCAAGCAATCGAGGGAGACCTCTTCCACGAGCGCTATCGTCAGGACTTGGTGAGAGAATTTGCGACGATTAAGCAAGTGGCCAAAGAAAATGGTGCCTATGCAACCTACCTCTCTGGTGCTGGGCCTACAGTTATGGTCTTGGCTTCTCATGACAAGATGCCAACGATTAAGGCAGAATTGGAAAAGCAACCCTTCAAAGGAAAGCTTCATGACTTGAAGGTTGATACCCAAGGTGTCCGTGTCGAAGCAAAATAAAGAATAGAAGATAGGATGGGGAAACTTTCGACCAGAGGGCTTCCTATCCTTTTTTTGAAAAGAATTCGAGTTAAAAACTTGATAAAGGAGAAATAAAGATGGCAGAAATTTATCTAGCAGGCGGTTGTTTTTGGGGCCTAGAGGAATATTTTTCACGCATTTCTGGAGTGCTAGCAACCAGTGTCGGCTACGCTAATGGTCAAGTCGAAACGACCAATTACCAGCTGATCAAGGAAACAGACCATGCAGAAACAGTTCAAGTGATTTACGATGAGAAGGCAGTGTCACTCAGAGAGATTTTGCTTTATTATTTCCGTGTCATCGACCCTTTATCTATCAATCAACAAGGGAATGACCGTGGTCGCCAATATCGAACTGGGATCTATTATCAAGATGAATCAGACCTACCTGCTATCTACACAGTGGTGCAGGAGCAGGAGCGCATGCTGGGTCGAAAGATTGCAGTAGAGGTGGAGAAACTTCGCCACTACATTCTGGCTGAAGATTACCATCAAGACTATCTTAAGAAGAATCCTTCAGGTTACTGTCATATCGATGTGACCGATGCTGATAAGCCATTGATTGATGCCTCTAACTATGAAAAGCCTAGTCAAGAGGTGTTAAAGGGCAGTTTATCTGAAGAATCCTATCGTGTTACCCAAGAAGCTGCTACAGAGGCTCCATTTACCAATGCCTATGACCAAACCTTTGAAGAAGGGATTTATGTAGATATTACGACGGGTGAGCCACTCTTTTTTGCCAAGGATAAGTTTGCCTCAGGATGTGGTTGGCCAAGTTTTAGCCGTCCGATTTCCAAGGAATTGATTCATTATTACAAGGACATGAGCCATGGAATGGAGCGAATCGAAGTTCGTTCTAGGTCAGGAAATGCTCACTTGGGTCATGTTTTCACAGATGGACCGCGTGAGTTTGGTGGCCTCCGTTACTGTATCAATTCGGCTTCCTTGCGCTTTGTGGCCAAAGATGAGATGGAAGAAGCAGGATATGGCTATTTATTACCTTACTTAAACAAATAAATCAGAGATGGTGGGTGCTTCCCACTTTCTTCATTTCCAGAATACGAATAGAAGGGATTTATGAAACACCTATTATCTTACTTTAAACCCTACATCAAGGAATCGATTTTAGCACCCTTGTTCAAGTTACTAGAAGCTGTGTTTGAGCTCTTGGTTCCCATGGTGATTGCTGGGATTGTTGACCAATCCTTGCCCCAAAGAAATCAAGGTCATTTATGGATGCAGATTGGCCTGCTCCTTATCTTTGCAGTAATTGGTGTTGTAGTGGCCTTAATAGCCCAGTTCTACTCAGCTAAGGCTGCGGTTGGATTTGCCAAAGAATTGACAGACGATCTTTATCGTCATATTCTATTTTTACCTAAGGACAGTAGAGACCGTTTGACAACTTCTAGCTTGGTCACTCGCTTGACTTCGGACACTTACCAGATTCAGACTGGTATCAATCAATTCCTGCGTCTCTTTTTACGAGCGCCTATTATCGTTTTTGGGGCCATTTTTATGGCCTATCGCATCTCAGCTGAGCTGACTCTCTGGTTTTTGGTCATGGTTGTCATTTTGACCATTGTTATTGTAGGGCTCTCTAGACTGGTTAATCCTCTCTACAGTAGTCTTAGAAAGAAAACGGACCAACTGGTCCAGGTAACACGCCAGCAATTACAAGGGATGAGAGTTATTCGTGCTTTTGGACAAGAAAAACGAGAGTTACAGATTTTTCAAACTCTTAACCAAATCTATGCTAGATTACAAGAAAAGACAGGTTTCTGGTCTAGTTTATTAACCCCTTTGACCTATCTGATTGTCAATGGAACCCTCCTTATTATTATCTGGAAGGGATATGTTTCTATTCAAGGAGGATTGCTCAGTCAAGGTACTCTCATTGCCCTTATAAATTATCTCCTACAGATTTTGGTGGAATTGGTCAAGCTAGCTATGCTGATAAATTCTCTCAATCAGTCCTATATCTCTGCCAAGCGAATCGAGGAAGTTTTTGCTGAGGCTCCAGAAGATATCCACTCAGAGTTAGAACAAAAGCAAGCTACCAGTAATCAGGTTTTACAAGTCCAAGAATTGACTTTTACCTATCTTGATGCGGCCCAGCCTTCTTTGAGAGACATTTCCTTTGATATGCAGCAAGGGCAAATCCTTGGTATTATTGGGGGAACGGGTTCTGGTAAATCAAGTTTGGTGCAACTCATTCTTGGACTTTACCCAGCAGACAAGGGGAGCATTGAACTTTATCGAGATGGATCTAGTCCTAGTAATTTAGAGGAGTGGCGGTCTTGGATTGCCTATGTGCCCCAAAAAGTCGAACTCTTTAAAGGAACCATTCGTTCCAACTTGACTCTAGGTTTAGATCAAGAAGTAACTGACCAAGAACTCTGGCAGGCATTGGAAATTGCTCAAGCCAAGGATTTTGTCAGTGAAAAGGAAGGACTCTTGGATGCCACTGTTGAGGCAGGAGGTCGAAATTTCTCAGGCGGACAAAAACAAAGGCTGTCGATTGCTCGAGCAGTCTTGCGCCAGGCTCCATTTCTCATCCTAGATGATGCGACCTCGGCGTTGGATACCATTACGGAGTCCAAACTCTTGAAGGCTATTCGAGAAAATATGCCAAATACAAGTTTAATCTTGATTTCTCAAAGAACCTCGACTTTACAGATGGCAGACCAGATTCTCCTCTTGGAAAAAGGTGAGCTCCTAGCTATCGGCAAGCACGAGGACTTGATGAAATCCAGTCAAGTCTATCGCGAAATCAATGAATCCCAACATGGAAAGGAGGACTAGCATGAGACGACAAACTGCAAATCAAACACTCACACGTTTGGCCAAAGATTTATCAAGTCATCCTTTCCTCCTTTTCCTAGCCTTTCTAGGAACCATTGCCCAGGTTGCCTTATCAATCTACCTACCTATTCTGATTGGGCAGGTCATCGACCAGGTTCTAGTGGCTGAGTCTTCGCTAGTTTTTTGGCAAATTTTCATTCAGATGGTATTGGTGGTCATAGGAAATACACTAGTTCAATGGGCCAATCCTCTCCTCTATAATCGTCTAATTTTCTCTTATACCAGAGGCTTGCGAGAGCGAATCATCCATAAGCTCCATCGTTTACCGATTGCTTTTGTCGATCGGCAGGGCAGTGGAGAAATGGTCAGTCGTGTAACCACGGACATCGAACAGTTAGCAGCTGGCTTGACCATGATTTTTAACCAATTTTTTATTGGTGTCTTGATGATTTTGGTTAGTATTCTAGCCATGCTTCAAATTCATCTCCTCATGACTCTCTTAGTCTTGCTGTTGACGCCACTGTCTATGGTAATCTCACGCTTTATTGCCAAACGTTCCTATCATCTATTTCAGAAGCAAACAGAGACAAGGGGAATTCAGACTCAGTTGATTGAAGAATCTCTTAGCCAGCAGACTATTATCCAGTCCTTTAATGCTCAAACAGAGTTTATCCAAAGGCTACGTGAGGCTAATGACAACTACGCAGGCTATTCCCAATCAGCTATCTTTTATTCTTCGACTGTTAATCCTTCGACTCGCTTTGTCAATGCACTCATTTATGCTCTTCTAGCTGGAGTAGGAGCTTATCGTATTATGATGGGTTCCACCTTGACCATTGGACGTTTAGTGACCTTTTTGAACTATGTCCAACAGTACACCAAGCCCTTTAACGATATTTCTTCAGTTCTAGCCGAATTGCAAAGTGCCTTGGCTTGCGCAGAGCGTGTCTATGCTGTCTTAGAAAGTCCTGAGGTGGCTGAAACAGGTAAGGAAGTCTTGACTAGTGACCAAGTTAAGGGAGCTATTTCCTTTAAACATATCTCTTTTGGCTACAATCCTGAAAAGATTTTGATTAAGGATTTATCTATTGATATTCCAGCTGGTAGCAAGGTTGCTATCGTTGGTCCGACAGGTGCCGGAAAATCAACCCTTATCAACCTTCTCATGCGTTTTTATCCCATTAGCTCGGGAGATATCTTGCTGGATGGGAAATCCATTTATGATTATAGTCGTGCCTCTTTACGCCAGCAGTTTGGCATGGTGCTCCAAGAAACCTGGCTCAAGCAAGGGACCATTCATGACAATATTGCCTTTTGTAATCCTGATGCTAGTCGGGAGCAAGTGATTGCTGCTGCCAAAGCAGCCAATGCAGACTTTTTCATCCAACAGTTGCCGCAGGGTTACGATACCAAGTTGGAAAATGCAGGAGAATCTCTCTCTGTCGGTCAAGCCCAGCTCTTGACCATTGCCCGAGTCTTTCTGGCTATTCCAAAGATTCTCATCTTAGACGAGGCGACTTCCTCCATCGATACACGGACAGAAGTGCTAGTTCAGGATGCATTTGCTAAACTCATGAAGGGGCGCACAAGCTTTATCATTGCTCACCGCTTGTCAACCATTCAGGATGCAGATATGATTCTAGTCTTAGTGGATGGCGATATTGTGGAGCATGGCAATCATCAGGACCTCATGGCTAGAAAAGGCAAGTATTACCAAATGCAGCAAGCTGCCGCTTTTAGCTCTGAATAATCCATTCTCTTTTGAAAGTTTATGGACGAAAAAAGTTGCCTTCGGGTGACTTTTTTGTTACAATAGCTAGAAAAAATCAAGGCCTTAGAAGGAGAAAAACAATGAAAGTCTATCAGCATGTAAATATCGTGACTTGTGATCAAGATTTCCATGTTTATCTGAATGGAATCTTAGCAGTTAAAGATTCTCAAATAGTCTATGTCGGTCAAGAGAAGTCAGAGATTTTAGAGCAAGCTGAGCAGATTATCGACTATCAGGGAGCCTGGATCATGCCTGGTTTGGTTAATTGCCATACCCATTCTGCTATGACAGGTCTGAGAGGAATTCGAGATGATAGCAATCTCCATGAATGGCTCAATGACTATATCTGGCCAGCAGAAGCTGAGTTTACTCCCGACATGACTACCAAGGCTGTCAAAGAAGCGCTGACAGAAATGCTCCAGTCAGGAACAACAACCTTTAATGATATGTATAATCCCAATGGTGTGGAGATTGAGCAGATTTATCAGGCAGTGAAAGATTCCAAGATGCGTTGTTATTTCTCACCGACTCTTTTTTCTTCAGAGGAAGAGACAACTGCTGAAACTATAAGCAGAACTCGTGCAATCATTGAAGAAATTATTGGATATAAAAATCCAAATTTCAAGGTTATGGTAGCCCCACATTCTCCCTACAGCTGTGATAGAGACTTGCTGGAAGAAAGCATAGACATGGCAAAAGAGCTTGCTATTCCAATCCATATCCACGTGGCGGAGACCAAGGAGGAGTCAGGCATTATCCTGAAACGATACGGCAAACGTCCCCTCGCCTTTCTAGAAGAACTGGGCTATTTAGATCATCCGTCTGTCTTTGCTCATGGGGTAGAATTAAACGAGCGAGAAATTGAACGTTTGGCAACTTCTCAAGTGGCTATCGCCCATAATCCTATCAGTAACCTCAAACTGGCCTCAGGAATCGCTCCAATCATCCAACTCCAAAAAGCAGGAGTGGCAGTAGGAATTGCGACAGATTCGGTTGCTTCCAATAACAATCTAGATATGTTTGAGGAAGGACGGACTGCAGCTCTCCTTCAGAAAATGAATAGCGGAGATGCCAGCCAATTTCCTATCGAAACAGCTCTCAAGGCACTGACAATCGAAGGGGCTAAGGTCCTTGGAATGGAAAATCAGATAGGAAGTCTAGAAGTCGGCAAGCAAGCAGATTTTCTCGTTATTCAACCACAAGGGAAAATCCATCTTCAACCCCAAGAAAATATTCTCTCTCACCTAGTCTATGCTGTCAAGTCCAGTGATGTTGATGATGTTTATATCGCTGGAGAACAGGTTGTTAAGCAAGGTCAAGCCCTGACAGTAGAACTTTAAAAGAAAAATCACAAAAAATTTTAAAAAAGTTTGTAAAAATCTTGCATTCTTTTTTTGACTATGCTATACTTATATACGGTTTGAAAAAACTGCCTAAGACAGTAGGGGAGCTCGACTCATAAATATCCTACCGAGGACAAAACGTATCATGTAAAAAGAAGCGTATTGTACTTTCGTGTCTAGGTTTGGGCGCGTTTTTCTTTTGGAAAAATTCCCCAAGCAAAATAATAACGGAGGTGAACACACTAATGAGTGAAGCAATTATTGCTAAAAAAGCGGAACTAGTTGACGTAGTAGCTGAAAAAATGAAAGCTGCTGCATCTATCGTCGTTGTAGACGCTCGTGGTTTGACAGTTGAGCAAGACACAGTTCTTCGTCGTGAGCTTCGTGGAAGCGAAGTTGAGTATAAAGTCATTAAAAATTCAATCTTGCGTCGTGCAGCTGAAAAAGCTGGTCTTGAAGATCTTGCATCTGTATTCGTTGGACCATCTGCAGTAGCATTTTCTAATGAAGATGTTATCGCACCAGCGAAAATCTTGAACGACTTTTCTAAAAACGCTGAAGCACTTGAAATCAAAGGTGGTGCAATCGAAGGCGCTGTCGCATCTAAAGAAGAGATTCTTGCACTTGCAACTCTTCCAAATCGCGAAGGACTTCTTTCTATGCTCCTTTCTGTACTTCAAGCGCCAGTGCGCAACGTTGCTCTTGCAGTCAAAGCGGTTGCAGACAACAAAGAAGACGCAGCTTAATCTTAAGTTACGCAGCGTAGCCTAGCTACGAAAATCTATTATAAATTTAAAACATATTTGGAGGAAATAACAATGGCATTGAACATTGAAAACATTATTGCTGAAATTAAAGAAGCTTCAATCCTTGAATTGAACGACCTTGTAAAAGCTATCGAAGAAGAATTTGGTGTAACTGCAGCTGCTCCTGTAGCTGTTGCTGCAGCTGGTGCTGCTGACGCTGGTGCTGCTAAAGATTCATTCGACGTTGAATTGACATCTGCAGGCGACAAAAAAGTTGGCGTTATCAAAGTTGTACGTGAAATCACAGGTCTTGGTCTTAAAGAAGCTAAAGAACTTGTTGACGGTGCACCAGCACTTGTTAAAGAAGGCGTTGCAACTGCAGAAGCTGAAGAAATCAAAGCTAAATTGGAAGAAGCTGGAGCTTCAGTTACTCTTAAATAATAGAGTATCGCAATTTGATTGCGGAAGCCTAGTAAATCAAGGTTTTAGAATTTCTTAGAGAGATTAATAATCGTAGGAATGATTTCATTCCCCACCAAAACCCCACCAAGATTAAATCTTGGTGGGGTTTTATTTTTTGTAAAAAATCATGGTATAATAAAGGAAAAAAGAATATTTAGGTAAGGGTACCCTTAATGTATTAGATAGTAATATACTAACACCATCAGTCATCCCTTACCTTTGAGGAGAAAGGTAACTAAGATGACTTTTGATAATCTAGTCGAACAAATCAATGGTTTAGCTGAAACTCAGCGTGATAGAGGTACTTATTTTGAATTTTTAGCCCGAGCATATTTCCAGAATGAACCAACTTACCAAAATGAATTTAAAAATGTATGGATGTTAGCTGATGTTCCTGCTGAATTTGGCATACCAAAAGCTGATATCGGTGTTGATTTGGTTGCGGAAAAATTTACTGGTGAATTAGTTGCTATTCAGGCTAAGTTTTATAATCATGCCATTCAAAAAGCCAATATTGATTCGTTCTTAAGTGAGCTTGGAAAAGACTATTATGAATCAGGAATTATAGTAGCTTCGACTGATAAATGGGGTAAAAATGCAGAAAATGCTCTGTCTGACAGAAGCGATGTTATTCGTATTGGTTTATCTGACCTAAGAAATTCTCGTATTGATTGGACAAAGTTCTCTTTTGATTGTCCAGAAGAAGTCACTGTAAAAGCCAAAAAGAAACCGAGATACTATCAAAGAGAAGTTATCAAATCTGCCTTAGAGCACTTTAAAGAGAATGACCGTGGTCAACTTATCATGGCTCCGGGAACTGGAAAAACATTTACCAGTTTGAAAGTGGCAGAAGCTATGGCTAAGGAAGCTGAACAAGAACAATATACGGTACTTTATCTTGTTCCTAGTATTCAACTCTTGACTCAGACATTAAGAGGTTGGAATAATGACACTGAGTTGACGATGTCCTCTATGGCTGTTACCAGTGATAGAAATGCTAGTCGTGGCACTGTTAAACAAGATGAATCAAATTTAACAATAAAAGCAAGCGATATTGGATATCCCGCAACCACATCTGCAGAGAAGGTTGTTGAAAATTATCAAGAGTTAATGGAATATCCCAAAAAAGAAATGTTAGTGGTTTTTGGTACTTATCAGTCTATTGATGTTCTTGGTGAAGCTCAACAAAACGGATTCCCAGAGTTTGATTTGATTATTGCAGATGAAGCTCACCGAACTACTGGAGCTAAAGCTTTAGGTGAAGAAGCTTCTGTATTTACTAAAGTTCATAGTAATTTAAACGTTAGAGGATTTAAAAGACTTTATCAAACTGCAACACCAAAATTGTATGGTGGAGATACTAAAAAGAAGGCAGAAGATAATTCAATTGTTATTTCAAGTATGGATGATGAAAGTCTTTATGGAAAGGTATTTTATCGTTTAGGATTCGGTGATGCCATTAGTCATGATATTTTAACAGATTATAAACTTATGGTTTTGGCAGTTGATGAAACTGTTATTCAGAAAGATATGCAAAAATCACTTTCTGACCCTGAAAATGGTCTTAATATTGATGATGTTGGCCGTATTATCGGTGTTTGGAATGGTATGATTAAGCGTGAGACATTCGCAGATAAAGTCTCTGGAGAGCCAATGAAGCGTGCCATTGCTTTTTCAAGAACAATTAAGGATAGTCAACGTCTTTCAGAACAATTTGAAAATGTGGTTAATGATTACCTTGATAGTGAAGAAGGTTATTCTGTTAATGTGCGTCATGTTGATGGTAGCATGAATGCTCTTGAGAAAAACGAAGCACTGGATTGGCTTGCAAGCGATGATATTCCAGAAGATTCTGCTCGCATTTTGTCTAATGTACGTTTCTTAACAGAGGGGATTGACGTTCCTAACTTGGACGCTATTGTCTTTTTATCACCTCGTAAATCTCAAGTTGATATTGTTCAAGCTGTAGGTCGAATTATACGTAAATTTGAGGGAAAAGAGTATGGATACATTATTCTGCCAATTGTGGTTCCAGCAGGAGAAACGCCAGAAACAATTTTGGATAATAACACAAGGTATGATGTTATTTGGCAAGTATTAAATGCCCTTCGTTCAGTAGATGAACGATTTGAAGCAACTATTAATAAACTAGAGTTAAATAAGAAAAAGCCAAAAAATATCCAAGTTATCGGAGTAGGTGGTGCACCAGATGACCCTAATTTCAATAATGATTTCAAGGGATATGCACCAGTTAACATTCAAACAGAATTAGAATTGGATTGGGAAGCAGTAGAAGGTGCAATTTATGGTAAGATAGTTCAAAAAGTTGGCGATAGACGATATCTAGAAGATTGGTCTAAGGATGTGGCGGATATTGCAAGACGTCATATTCAAGGAATTAACATTATTCTAGAGCAAAATTCTGAAAGTAAAAAATCATTTGATAAGTTTCTTCATAGTTTACAACATAACATCAATGAATCAATTGATAAGAACCAAGCAATTGAAATGCTTTCTCAGCATTTGATTACATTGCCTATTTTTGACACCCTTTTTGGGGAATATAGCTTTATCAAGAATAATCCTGTCAGTTCAGCAATGGAAAAAATTATTGATGAACTTTCTAAATTTGGCTTTGAAAAAGAGCAAAAAGAGCTGGAGCCTTTCTATGATTCTGTTCGTTTGCGTGCAGAAGGTATTGATAATGCACAAGCAAAACAAAAAATTATCATAACGCTCTATGATAAATTCTTTTCAACTGGTTTCAAATCAACGACAGAACGTTTAGGGATTGTCTTTACACCAGTTGAAGTTGTTGACTTTATTGTTAAATCTGTTGATGTTGTTTTGAGGAAACATTTTGGTAAAACTTTGGCTAGTGAGAACGTTCATATCCTTGACCCATTTACTGGTACAGGAACCTTTATTACTAGAACGCTTAACTATCTGAAAGAATTGATGGACAAGGGTGAGATAACTTATGCTGATATTTTAAGAAAATACACTCAAGAACTTCATGCCAATGAAATTGTACTTCTCAGTTATTATATTTCAGCGATAAATATTGAAGCTGTATTTGATGAGCTCAATGGAGAGAATCCATATCATCTATTTGAAGGAATTGTTCTGACAGATACCTTTGAATCGACTGAAATCGAAGATACATTAGATGACTCATTCTTTGGTCAAAATGATGAGCGTCTTAAACGTCAGAAAGATAAGACGATTACAGCTATTATAGGTAATCCGCCATATTCTATTGGTCAAACAAGTGCTAATGATAATAATCAAAATATTTCTTATCCTAAGCTAGATAGTCGTATTGAACATACTTATGTTGCTAATTCTAGTACATCATTAACTAAGGGGCTTTATGATTCTTATGTAAAAGCTTTTCGTTGGGCTAGTGACCGATTAGGCAAAAATGGAGTCATTGGTTTTGTAACAAATGGTTCATATCTTAATACAAATTCAGCTGATGGTCTACGCGCTGGTCTTTATAAAGATTTTAATCATCTCTACATTTTCAATCTAAGGGGAAATGCATTGGGAAACGGTGAGACTCGAAAAAAAGAGGCTGGAAATATTTTTGGTGCAGGAACTAGGACAACAGTAGCTATTTCTATTCTAGTCAAAGACGGTTCAGACAAACATGAACTTCATTATCATGATATTGGTGATTACCTATCACAAAAGGAAAAATTGAAAATTATTGAAGAATTTAGTGATATTTCTTCGATTGATTGGCAAACTATTCACCCTGATGACAATAATGATTGGCTTAATCAACGTGACCCTAATTATCAGAATTATGCTAGTATTGCAGGAGATGAGCAGTCAACATTTTTAAGTAGTGCAATTGGAATTGCAACCAACCGTGACACATGGGTATCAGCTTTTTCAAAAGAAATGGTTAGCCGAAATAGCCGACGCCTTATTGAGAATTATATGTCTGAGTTGAAAAGGCTAAAAAATATCTCTCCTGACGAACGTAAAGGTATTCTTAATCGAAAAGATGATTTTGTCAAGTGGTCAGTTAAATTAGAAGATTTAATTACCAAATCTAAGGAAATAAAATACTCACATGAACACCTACATTTGACAATGTATAGACCATTCACAAAAAAATGGCTTTATTATCAATATGAACTAGTAGAGCGTCCAGGTCAATATTATCGAAAATTTGGAGATAAAAATCTCGTGATTATGACAACTGGTAGAGGGACTAATCGTGATTTTTCAGCAATTGTAACTAATGAATTACCAGATATTCAGTCAATGATGAATGGTCAAGGTTTCATGCGTTATGATAATGAAGTGGATGAAACACAGCTTTTCCAATCTCATGATAATATGAACCAAGCCTTTGCGGATAAACTTGGTTTAAGCTTAAATGACACTTTTGCCTACGTTTATGGTTTACTTAATTCTCGTGAGTATCAAGAAAAATATGCTAATGACTTGAAGAAGGATTTGGCGAGAATCCCGATTGTCAAAGATAAGGAGCGCTATGTTGAAGTTGGTAAGGCTCTCATGGACTTACATCTTAACTATGAAGAAGTACCAGTTTATGAAGGTGTTGAAATAGTACCTTTAGTCAATCCAAGCTATAAGGTAACTAAGATGAGATTTGCTAAGAAACGTGATGAAAATGGTAGAGCTGTAAATGATTTATCAACTATAATATTTAATAATGATATTACGATTAGCAACATTCCTGAGAAAGCTTATGAATATGTGGTGAATGGACGCTCAGCAATTGAATGGATTATTGACCAGTATCAAGTGAAAACAGATAAAAAATCGGGTATAACAGATGACCCAAATGCTTACAGTAAAGATGAGAAATATATTTTTAATCTATTATTGAGAATTATTAACGTTTCAATTCAGACTGTAGATTTAGTTAATACACTACCTAAATTTGAAGTGGAGGAGTAAAATGATACAGGATATTTTTGTTAATCTGATTGTTGCATTTATTACTTTTCTTGCCTCAACTATTTTTCATAATAGATTAAGATTAAAAATAAGCTATCAATCACTGATTAGATGGAATAAAAATGTAAGATTGAGCTGTGCTTATCTTTTTCGAATAAGATATAATAACAAATACCTGTTAATAAGGGGGAATCGAATAGACCAATATCAGCCAATTGGAGGTGTTTATAAATACTACGATTCATTTAATGGGCTGAAGGAAAATCTAGAATTAAAAGATGAATCTGAAAGTCATTTTTATGAAAATGGTGATTTAAGACTAGTAACAACAGGCAAACATCTTGTAAAATTTCTTGACTGGTTTGATACGAAAAAGAATAGAGAAATTACGGTCATTAGGGAACTTATTGAAGAATTGGAACCATCAGGTATATCTATTGAAAATTTGATAAAACAATCACAGGTTGAATATCTAAAGACTGTAAAAGAACCTATTACGTTCTCAACTCACTTTCAAATGGACGAACTAAAAATCTTTGAAATTTTTGAAGTGAAAATACCAAAGGAAATACTGGATGATGTGTTAAAAAGTGAACATTATCTCCCTGTTAAAGCTGAAGATATAGAGAAGTCTTGTTTTACTAAAGATGGACTTTCTAAAAAAATTTCTACCACTGCTAGGTATATAGTTTAGGAGGAATGTAATTTGGTAGATATTGTAATCCCAAAAGAGATAAAAAGCCTCATTGAGGAGTTAGATGTTTCAGATTCTAAATATGAAAAAGCTACTCAGAGATATAATTCAATCGCCGACTATATCAAAAATTCAGAACTTAGTTTTTATAGACCTGATATATATTTACAGGGTTCATTTAAATTGGGGACGGCAATCAAACCTCTAACAGAAGATGGAGCTTACGATATAGATATAGTTTGTAACTTTACAGGTTTGAGAAGAGAAGAACAGTCTCAATTTTCTTTAAAATATGACTTAGGAAAAATTGTAAAAAGCTATGCTAAATCACAATCAATGTCTAACGCCCCAGAGGAAAGTAAGCGATGTTGGACATTAAAATATGTTGATGAGAACAATTTTCATATAGATATTTTACCGTCAGTACCCTTAAATGAAAAGGATGATGGGTATATAGCTATCACAGATAAAAGTAATAATAACTATTATGAAGTATCTACTGATTGGGAAACAAGTAATCCTAAAGGATATGCTAAGTGGTTTAGAGATATCTCAAAATTTTCTATATATCAAGAAGAAGTTGCTAAGAGATTTTATGCTTCCATTGAAAAAATTCCCGAATATAAGATTAAAACACCATTGCAAAGAATTGTACAGATTCTGAAAAGACACGCTGAGGTTTGTTTTGCAGATGATATTGAGCATAAGCCAAGCTCTATCATCATTACTACTTTAGCAGCAAAACAGTACCAGTCTGCCAGTTCGTATAACAGTGACTTTTGGGATATTATGAACTATGTTATAGAACATTTGAAAGATGGAATAGAAATAAGAAATGGAAAGCCTTGTGTTTATAATCCTGTAAATGAGGAAGAAGTTCTTTCAAGCAAGTGGGATAAAGATAGCAGTTATTTTGAATTCTTTAAAATTTGGTTACAACAATTAGAATCAGATTTTAATGTCAGAAATCATAATTTATCTTATTCTGATAAAATCCAATATCTCAGGAGAAGTTTATTTAGAGATTTTGAAAATCAACTACCAATCACCAGTGTAAGTTTAATACCACACCACCAGAAGTCACAATGGCTAAATCTTTCAAAAGAAGAAGTATCAATTAAGGCAAAGTATTTGCATTCTGGATTTAGATGGAAGGAAATTAAAAGCGGTACGATATTAAATAAACATGGAGATTTGAGATTTGAAGTACAAGCTAAAAGATTAAAAGATTACGAAATATGGTGGCAAGTTACTAACACAGGTAAAGAAGCTGAAAATGCAAATTGTTTAAGAGGTGATTTTTATAATTCAGAATTAATTGAGGGGAAGAAAGTTAGAAAAGAGAGTACTCGTTATGCGGGACGTCATTATGTTGAAGCATATCTAGTAAAAAATGCCATATGTTATGGGAAAAGCTCACCGTTTGAGGTTAATATCGCTGATGATTTTTCACTTGATTTTCTAAGATAGAGGAGGATTTTCGAATGATGATTTATTTTTATATTGTCTTTATTTTACAGGGTTCACCTTCTAATTTTTCTATATTTTAATTAAGTAGTCTAGGAAAATACTCGATTCAATCAAGAATAAATTGTTATATCTTGATAGTGATAACTTGGTTATGGAGTTGTTTGGCCTGACTGAGGCAGAAAACTAAGGTATAAGAGGGAGGAAATAGTGTTTAATTTTGAGACTGAGTTAGTTGAGTCTATTTCTAAGCGTTGTACGGATTTAAGAAGTAATAGTAGCTTTAGGCAAGACGATATTGCAGATAAATCAGCAATCAGCAAAATTGAAAATATGAAATATAATGAGGGAGATAATTTCATAACTCATACAGTTCTAGAGGCTTACGAAATAACTTTTAATATAAGTAAGGAGGAGATTATTTTCGGGTCAGAATCAGAGTTTGAGGAATTGTTACTAGGGTTCTTTAATAACATGTTTAGGCTTGTATCTAGAAGAAATTTAGATGTTGACATGCACAGATATAAAAAAGGTGCATTTAGTCAATTAGATATAAAACTTCAAAGAGCCGTTATTGCTTTAGCTAATTTTTTTGGAGAATACAACATTCAAAGGTATAATTTTTTGAAGTCTGATGAAACTTTTATGGATTGTGTAAATAAGGAATGGGATAAGACAATATATATTGGAGGGAAGGGTTACAATATTGGTAGAAATTGTAGTTCTAAACCCATTAATGAAGATACTGTTATTGATATTGTCGATATGGAAGAAAAATTATGGATGATTTGTAGTGACAAATTTATACGTTCATTTCGCCAATACTTAGCAAAAAACTTATTTAATGATTTTAAATATTCATCCATGAACTCTGTTATCTATTCGTGGGTTGAGGAACAGTTTATTCAGCATATTGTTCCAGATGTTGTTGAAAAATTGAAGAATAATAGTATATTTAAAATTGGTATCATGGTTAAGGATTTAATTGAAAGATTTTTATATGAGGATATACCTGAGTCATATCAAAAAACTATACCTCTACAAATAAAAAGGGAAAAATCTGTAGAAATAAATTTGAATAATGATTTTGAAAAATTCAATTTAGATACTGAACTTAAGAGAAAAGAACGTGCAGAATTATTTGAAAATTTGTTAAAGAGCGGTAAGTTCTTAGTACTTTCTGATGAAGAGAAAGAAGAGTATGAAAAGATTGGTATAATAATTAAAGAAGTTCCAGAATATATTGAAACGCGTGAAGTTGATATAGATGCTATTATTGACCAAGCGATAGTCACAAAATATTGGGGAAAATCAACTTCGGTTCCAATTTCTACTATTGAATCTAGTCCAATTTATCGAAGCTCTGATTTTAATTCATTTGAAGAAATGAGGGCTTTTGACAGGGATTGGTATGATTTTACGCATTTCACAAATATGAATATTCCAGGATATTTTACAAATAATAGCCAAATTATGAGTAGGTGGCAAGCTCGACTGAATGAGGAAATTCATGAAGCTATAGAAACATTTATTATTATTCAAAATAATTTATTACGCCTCGTAACAGAAAAAGAACTTAGACGCTTTTCAAAATAGGACTGATTTAATTGATAGATTAAGTCAGTCTTTTTTATTTTCTCAAGTTGTTGATAAATTTGTTTTGTTGTCAAAAAAATAACAATCCGTTCAACAAATATGGTTACTAAATTTATCATAAAATTAAATCATCAAAGCACAGCAAGGCTTTGATGGTGACCAATCAAAAGAGTTGCAAATCTTTTGATTCTCTCGTTAGGAAGTTGCTGATTCTTAACGGTTATAAAATAAAGGAAATATCAAATGAAAACACGTAATCGTAAAAGTGGCTATTCAGTCAATACCGCAAATGAGTACATTGACTCAAAACAAGCAATTTATTGCTTGAGTGTAGAACTTGAAACACAAATTAAGTTTGAAGACAATCAACCTACTGGAGAAATTATCGCTTACAAGTGTTGGTTCTCTCAAAAGGGACTTCCACCTTTCGTGGTAAAGTTTGAAAATGAAGTAATATTACCAGCCTATATGGCAATGGTACAATTTGAAAATCTTCAAGCATGTGAGGTCGGCTTTAATGTCTATTTTAAAGCTGATAATCTCAAGGAGGTCAAATAATGACCAAGAAGGAATTGTCACAATATCTTCTTCAAAGTCTCAATATGGGACTGGGAGCACTTATGCAGGGAGAAACAAGCTATACCAATAGCTTTGACTGCAAGATTATGGAAGAAGGATTTCTCTTTCTTCCCCGCTTACCAGCGGGATATATCATCGATGATGAACTCTATCAAAAAATATTCCTTATCGCTAATGCCACACTTTTCCCTCGCTACACTCTACTGAAACAAAACTCCGCATACTTTATGGCACTTGATACAGACGATATTCATGTTCAGCGTGGACTATTTTTTCCGTGGAAAGAGGGCGTATCTGAACGCTTAGTCATTTCTGACTTGGAAGATTTCTCAAACTCTCAAAAGGAAAATGTCATTCCAATCATGAAAAATCTGTCTCTAGATTATAACAAGGTCAATCATATTGCCATTGCAGGAAATTCAGGTTCAGGTAAGTCCTATACTCTGACCTACTTTCTGAGCCTCTTAAAAGGGATTTCTGAACTGATTATCGTTGACCCTAAGTATGATACCCCAAGCAGATGGGCAAGAGAAAATGGTATTGCGGTGATTCACCCGCAAAAGAATCGCTCCAAATCTGATTTTGTATCAGAAATCAATGAAAACCTAAGTTCGTGCTTAGACCTTATCCAACAACGTCAAGAAATTCTCTATGAAAATCCTGACCATGAATTCGACCATCTAACCATTGTTATTGATGAAGTTCTAGCACTTTCCGAAGGTGTAAACAAAGTTATCAAAGACTCCTTTTTCTCACTGCTTTCTCAAATCGCACTACTGGGGAGAGCTACTAAAACCCACTTACTGTTGGTATCACAGCGTTTTGACCATAATACGATTCCGATTTCAGCACGCGAACAAATTAATATATTAATACAGATTGGAAACATTAATAAAAGGACTACACAATTTTTGTTTCCCGACCTTGACCCTGAAGGCATTGTCATTCCGATTGGAAAAGGAACAGGCTTGATTCAAATCATTGATAATGAACACCCTTATCAAGTATTGCCTCTCCTTTGTCCAACCTACTACACTAAGAAAGGTATTTTGTAATATGAAAAGAAGTTTCTTTCAAAAAACGTTTAATTTTAACCTGAATTTACTTTTCTTTGGTTTCGTTACCTTCTTACTAAGTTATGGATTTCATGTACTAGGTAAACAAATCAAGATAAGTGCTTTCTTGAATTCTCAATCAGTCTTTGTAGATATTCAAACAAAGTTACAAGTGGTAGAACAATGTATTCAGTCACTTTCATATTTGATTGTACTGATTGGTATTATCCTAATCATAATTGAACTTAGTCAGAGAATCTTGAAAGATTCTGTATGGAACTATTTCAAATCTATTTACCAAACCTTACGATTGAGACAATTTCTTAGACAGGAGGAACATTCTGAACCTGTTATGACAATAGAAAATCAGACAGTCACTCGATTTAATCCTGTTCTAAGAAGTTTCAATCGAGAGGTTTCCAAGTGTACGGTGGATGTCAGAAAGGATTCTGTTTCTGTCTTTCTAAAAGTACCTAAAACTCAACAGGCACAAAAACTCTTACGAGAAATGGAAGAACATATCAAAGAGGAAGTTTCAAGCCGAAATCCCAAGTATTATTTCTCTGCACCAAATCGGGAGAAAGGTAAACTTTGGTTTATGGGTGCTAAACGATAAGGGAAAGGGTGGTGCTTGGCTCACGAAGTGAAAGCCAAAAGTACCACTCTTTCTTATCGCTGTTTTAATTCGTGTGTAATGGGGTTACTACGACCACCATTACACCAATAATCAATAATCACGAAAGGAAGTATATGACAAAAGATAAACGCTCGAATAAATGGGCATTTCTGCTCTATCAGGAAAGTGCGCCTGAAAATTATTTAGAGGTACTTGAAAACTTGCATATTCCCTTTGCTTTGAGTCCGTGGCACGATAGAGACGTGAACAAGGAAACAGGGGAATTAAAAAAGGCTCACAAACATGGAGCGCTCTTCTTTGAATCTCTAAAAAGTTACTCCCAAGTCTCTGAACTGTTGACTAAGCACCTGAATACACCTAGTCACATTGAAGTTATCATGTCCCCTAAAGGCATGTATGATTATTTTATTCATGCGGAGAATCCAGATAAAACACTATATGATATCAATGATATTGAATCGGGTTGCGGATTTGAATTAGACAAATTTCTTACTAGTAATAACCATGATAAATTTTTATCTCTGATAATTGACATTATCGAAGAATATAATTTTACTGAGTTTAATAATCTGGTTAGATATGCGAGAACTGAAAACCCTCACTTACTTAACTTAATAATGGACAAAACCTATTTCTTTGCGAAATATTTGGATTCAAGAAGATATGCAAGGAGGAAGTAACGATTGACAAGAACAATAAATCATAAAAGATTAATGGAGCTTGGCTTTCCAGAGCATACTGCAAGAAATATTATTAAACAATCAAAAGCGATAGCAGTAGCAAAGTTTGAAGAAACTAGCAATTCTACAAATAATTTGGTAAAATTGAGGAAATCGCCCTTTGAAAATTCTAGACTAGACCTTGCGCCTACTTATATTGTAGAAGATTTGTTAGGCTTCGAGTTACCTTTTAAATAAAGAAGGGAAACTTAGAAAATGGCAAATAAAAAATACCGTGGTGTATCACGGGATAAACAAGGAAGAATATATTATCAAACTGAGTTCAAGGCTAATAATATAACTGGTAAACGCCAACGCAAAAAAAGCTATAAAGACCAATTTGGAAATCCCTTTCGCTCCGAAAAGCAAGCATATGATGAACTTTGTAGAGTGAGGGTTGAATTCCAAATGAAAGATAATAATGATGGGTACTATCTAAGTTTTTCTCAATACATGGAAGAAGTATATCTACCTTATTACAAACAAACGGTTCAAGCTGTCACTTATCGAACAGCTTTAACACATCACAAAATGTTTGTTGAAATCTTTGGTAGCAAAAGACTTTCTGAAATTGATGTTCGAGAGTGCGAAAAATTCAGGATATATCTGATTGAAAAGTATTCACCAAATTATGCTAAAGGCGTATGGATTCGATTTAAGCATTGTATTGGGTACGCAGAGAGGCTGGGATATATTGATGAATTTCCTTGCAAATCTCTTGATAATCCGAAAGGGAAACGACCAGATACAAAGTTTTGGACTCTAGAAGACTTAAAAAAAGTAGTCGCCACCTTTGACCTACGGGATTATGAAGAAAGGCATAGATTTACTGCCATATGGCTCTATTTCTTTACGGGTCTTCGTGTATCAGAAGGATTAAGTTTAATTTGGTCTGATATTGATTTCGACAAAAAGCTCTTACATGTTCAAAGTACACTGGAGTATGAAGGAAACGGAGTCTTTACTCGCAAAAATCAAACTAAAACTTCAGCTGGTATAAGGTGGATTGAGTTAGATGATGAAACTGTAAATGTTCTTCAAAAATGGCGTTCAATTCAAGTGGAAAATGATGATGACAGCTACGTGTTAGCTAGATTCGGAAAACCACTCAGTAAATGCACATTGAGTAGAATTCTAAAACGTCAAGCTAAAAAAGCAGGAGTAGAAGTAATAAGTGGTAAGGGACTTAGACATTCACATGACTCTTTCTTGATAAACGTTCTTGGGAAAGATGTACTATATGTTTCTCAACGTTCTGGGAGAGTGGATAAAGCAACAACCTTAAACACCTATGCACATATCTATGAGAGTCAAAAAGCAACAGGCGGTAAAGATATCACTCAAGCATTATTTAAGTTTGGAGTATCGGCAAACCCCACCAAAACCCCACTAAGCTAAAAAATAATTACAGAAATGTTGTTAAAACAGCGTTTCAAGGATTAGTGTAACTGTTACTCTTAAATAAGAGGCATATACCAATTAGAAATCGGAATACTATAGTATCAGCCTTTTAGAATCGTGAACACATTTTAGAAACTGATAAATTAATTTAGTTTCCTACCAAAAACCCTACCAAAAATTAATTTGGCAGGGTTTTTCTTTTTAACAAATTTATCGTGGAGAACAATTGAATATTGTTCTCCTTTTTTTTATTTTCAGGAGGGAAAATGACAAAGGAATTACAATCATCACGCTATATTGTCATTTCATTTTTAGTACGTGAAATGGGAATTGATATTGTTGAAGCCATCTCTCTTATGGCTGAATTAGAAAAAAGTGGCTTGGTTCGATTGGAATCAAGTGGAGATTTAATACTCAAAGAACTAGGAGGAGCGCTATGAAACGAATTACCGCAAATCAATACCAAACTTCAGAACGGTATTATAAATTACCTAAAATTCTTTTTGAGGATGAGAAATATATGGATATGAAACTAGAAGTAAAGGTGGCTTATTCTATTTTAAAAGATCGTTTAGAATTATCTCTTAGTCGTGGTTGGATAGATGAAGAAGGGGCGGTTTATTTAGTATTTTCTAATTCTAAACTGATGAGGCTGTTAGGTTGTTCGAAGTCAAAACTACTATCAATCAAAAAAACTCTTAAAGAATATGACTTAATTGATGAAGTTCAACAGTCTTCAAGTGAGAAAGGAAGACTAGCTAATAAGATTTATTTAGGGGAGTTGTCTTCTACCCCAGTAGGTAATTCAAACAGGCCTAGTGTTAAAAAAAGACTAGGGCAGGTTGAAAATGAAACGGCCCCCGTCTCACATTCAGCCCCTAGTGAGACTGAAGTTAGTGAGACTAAATATAGTGAGACTGATTCTTTATTTATTGAGGATGAGGAAGAAAGGAATACTCAACCTATCTTGAGAAGAAAAGTAGAAAAGGTCACAAAATATGATCGAGATTATATTTGGGGATTGGTACAAGATCAATTTAGACGAGAAGGTTTTTCTGAAACAGCCAGTGATATAGCTATGACTGATTTTGAAAGAATCTATCAGTATGCTCTAGATAATGTTCACTTTGTTAGACGAGCGGAAGTACTTGCTGAATTTGTGTTTAATGGCCTGTATTCTGTTTGGAATAACCGTGTTAGAAAAGGAGGTGGTTAAATGTCGTCAATCGAGTGGATATTAGTTTTGCTCATTTTAATTTCAAGCGGTATGACTCTTTGGGCATTGATAGTCGATCAGAAAGGGGTGATAAAGAAATGAGATTTATTGATTTATTTTCAGGTATCGGGGGTTTTCGACTAGGAATGGAAAGTGTTGGACACGAGTGTATTGGATTTTGTGAGATTGATAAATTTGCTAGGAAATCTTATAAGTCCATTTTTCAAACGGAAGGAGAAATAGAATTTCATGACATACGAGATGTTTCAGATGACGAATTTAAAAAACTCAGAGGGAAAGTCGATGTCATCTGTGGGGGATTCCCTTGTCAAGCATTTTCAATCGCAGGAAGACGATTGGGATTTGAAGATACTAGAGGAACTTTGTTCTTTGAAATTGCTCGAGCGACCAAACAAATCCAACCACGTTTTCTTTTTCTTGAAAATGTTAAAGGCCTACTCAATCACGATAAGGGACGGACGTTCACCACAATTCTTACCACACTTGATGAGTTGGGGTTTGATGTTGAGTGGCAGGTGCTTAACAGTAAGGATTTTGGCGTTCCCCAAAACAGAGAGAGGGTGTTTATTATCGGACATTCTAGAAAGAAAGGTACCAGACTCCTATTTCCTTTCAGACGAGAAGGTCAAGCAACTAACCCTGAGACTTTGAAAGCACTAGGGAATTTAAATCCATCAAAAAGTGGAATGAGTGGTAAAGTCTATTATTCAGAAGGTCTTGCGCCAACCTTAGTTCGTGGAAAAGGAGAAGGATTTAAAGTTGCGATTCCTTGTATGACACCTGACAGATTAGAAAAGAGACAAAATGGTAGACGTTTCAAGGATAATCAAGAGCCAATGTTTACTTTAAATACTCAGGATCGCCATGGTATTGTCGTTGTTGGAGATTTACCAACTAGCTTTAAGGAAACTGGTCGCGTCTATGGAAGTGAGGGCTTATCTCCAACACTGACTACGATGCAAGGTGGAGATAAAATCCCCAAAATACTGATTCCAGAACCAATCCAATTTCTAAAAGTCCGGGAGGCAACGAAAAAAGGATATGCTCAAGCAGAGATTGGAGATTCAATCAATTTGGAAAGACCAAGTTCTCAGTATCGTCGTGGTAGAGTTGGAAAAGGTATAGCGAATACGTTAACAACTAGTGGGCAAATGGGAGTAGTAGTGGCTAGTTATGAAGGAGAAGATAAACAAATTTATCATGTAGCCGGTGTCTTAATTGATGGGCAATTTTACCGTTTGAGGATACGACGAATCACTCCTAAAGAGTGTTTTCGACTGCAGGGCTTTCCTGATTGGGCTTTTGAATCTGCTAGAAAAGTCTCTAGTAATAGTCAGCTCTATAAACAAGCTGGTAATAGTGTAACCGTTCCTGTGATTGCTGCAATCGCAAAGAAATTAAAAGAAATAGAGGAAAAAGATGAAAGCGTTAAATAAAGAGTCAATACTATATTGTGATGAATTAGAAACAGAATTACATGATGCAGAAATGATGCAGTTGGATGAACAAATATTTTTGATGCCCAATTATCCATGTGAGTTTGAAGTGAAATTTTTAGATTATTACCATAAAAAACACAATTACCCACTATTTTATGAATCCTATCTTCAAAACATTATGGAATTCCTTGAAAGTCAGGATATAAAGAACGGAGCTGATGCCTTTGTAGATGATAATCATAATCTTGTTTTTGTTTTATATGGGCAAGGCTATCGAGCCGAGGGAAAAGAGGGAATACTTACAACCCAAGTAACTGTAAAAGCTTATGATGAAGACAAGAAATCAGTTAACTTCTCAAATTTATTAGATTCCTTAATCGTTTCAGAATATCAAATGGAACCGAATCTTTGGGAGGTCTCCCATGATTGATCTCTATCTAAGTAAAAATAGCCAAAGAAATCAATTTCTTTTAGAATTCTTCCAAAACTATGGTATCGAGGTATCTTGTCATTCAGTTTCTGAAATGACAAAGGACAAATTAATTGAGATGATGAGCTATTCTTCAGATTGTTTCGAGTTTTTATCTCCCAATTTATTACGATTTAAGAACTGTGACAATTTAAGATTAACGGATTTTATTGAAATGATATTAAAAAATCCTGAACTAACCATCAGACTTCCTCTTGCGGTTTCAAATAAGCGAGTTTATCCAAATCTGAATCTGGAGGAGGCTAGAGCTTTATTGCCAAGAGATACGAAACAATTGATTTACATGGCACAAACACATTATTTATCTAACTAAAGGAGAAGCAATATGGCTGAACGATTTTGGGAGAACTTGTCCATTATTTTGGCTGAAAGAAATATTAGCTGGATTGAGTTAACCAGAAAAATGTTTGCGGGAGAGTTTCACTATCCAAGTGAATTGAATCGTTTGTATCAAAAGATACGCCACTACAAGATGGAACAACGAATGCCTCAAAGTCCATGGGTAGAAAGGATTGTGCAGGTATTAGATTTAGATTATGAAGATTTATTTCGGAGGTAACTATGAAAAGAATAATTCCAGTTTATATATTCCAACAAGTAAATGTCCTATTGCTATCTCTATACTTACTGAAATTTCTTTGTATCGGTGAGTTAACTATACTAGAGATTCTCTATGGAGCGTCGCTCATTTCTTTTTTATGGATGTATGGCCAACGCAAACAAGCTCATAAGGTCAATATGAAATCTAGGATGAAATGGCTTGGTATTGGATTCATTAGCCTACTGATTATAAGTCTATGTTTTAGTCTGATCCATGCTCAAGGAACCACGAATCAAGCAAACTTAATTGGACTTCAACATCAAGTTCCTTGGTTTTCATTTTTATTGTTCTTAATCAATGCGAGTATGGTTGAAGAATTTCTGTATCGAGAAATTATATGGAATTTGGTGAGAAAATTAGATATTCGAGTTGCGTTGACAAGTGTTTTATTTGCCTTAGTACATCATCCAGGAACCATTCTAGCTTGGTGTTTATATGTTTCACTTGGGATGTTTTTAGGGATGGTACGCTATAAATCGGACTTATGGGGCAGTATGGGTCTACATTTGGTGTGGAACCTACTAGTTTATAGTTTGCTGCTTTTTTAGACCAAATTAGCTTGTTTTAGGGAAATGAAATGCTAACGTTATGTAACAATGTTAGTCTTTTATTTCAAAATTTTTGTTTAGTATGAATTTAGCTCTACAGAAAAATAAGAAATGTGATAAAAATTTCAACTACTCTTATCTATAATAAAGCTACCTGTTCTTTGAAAATTGAATCCACTCCGTCTTGATTAGCGTGCCTGTGTAAGTAGGGACTGAGAGTATTTCCCTGTGAAGGGCAACTGGCACAAGACGTGTGTGAGAAATTTCTAACAGACACGGAGTTTATCGTTACCAGACTTAAACGATGCGACAAACTAGATAAAGGAGTTAATCATGAAAGTAGTAAACTTGTATGATTTGAAACAAATGGGAAATAAAGGTGGTTGTACCATCCAATTGATTCATCACTTTCCCTTTGGTATGGGCTTAGGACACCTCAAAAAAGACTACATTGAATTTAAACGTGTTGGTATCTTTGATGGGAAGGCAGTAGAAGTCACTCTTCGAGAACCTTATTCGAGAGATCTACTGCAGGTTGTCAAGTCAATTAAGCAACGTCAGAAATTGATAGCTTATCGCTATAAAGAAGGAAAGCTGCTATTTGTTAAGAAGGAGGCATCAGATGTCCTCTGAACAACAGGAACGAATGGCGGTTCAATATGCAGAGCGTAGTCTGTTATTTACTGTAAGAAGTCTCTTAAAGATTCTAGAATGGTCAAGACGTCAGGCTTTATCACAGGATTCCGCCTATAAGATAGGGGTACAGAAATTAGAAGAATTGCTACAATCTCCCTATGCGATTGATACGATTAATCTGAAAAAAGATTTTTTAGACAAACCAATTGATATAGAGAAGTTTAAAGCTTTTTTAGAAAAAGAAGAGATTCCTTTAGCCATTGCTTGGCAAGGGGATTCTCTACATTTCTACACGAAAGACCGTTCAATTCTAGACAATCATTTAGACCATCTATTATCGAAAATGGTTAATGATCCGGAGAAATTAGCTGATTTTACCATGGATAAGTCTTTAGACGATGCAATTGATGAAGCTAAATCCCAAATTACCTTTAGACAAGAAGGGGCCGTCAAACAGAAAGAGATGGTGAGATGATGTACAGTGGAAAGAAATTCCTACTATTCTCACTGTTAGGCATCTTACTAGGCTATCTTTTTCATCGTTTGACGCTTTTGTATGATTCCTATACTGGAAATACCTTAGATAAATGGACTCATCTTCTGATGGAAGGTCAAGATGAAGTTCTTCAGTCGCCATGGAATGTTTCTTTTACTGGAAAATCAAGTGCTTTTTTTCTACTAGGTTTTGTGATGATGTTGCTGGTTTATCTCTATCTAGAGACTGGTAAAAAACAATACCGAGAAGGTGTAGAATACGGGAGCGCCCGTTTTGGAACTCTAAAGGAAAAGAAGCTCTTTTACGGTAAGGAATTTTCTCATGATACGATCTTAGCACAAGATGTTCGTTTGACATTATTAGATAAAAAACCACCCCAATATGATAGAAATAAGAATATTGCGGTGATCGGAGGTTCAGGAAGTGGGAAGACATTCCGATTTGTGAAACCCAATCTGATTCAGATGAATAGTTCTAATATTGTAGTGGATCCTAAAGATCACTTGGCCGAGAAAACAGGCAAACTCTTTTTAGAACATGGCTACCAAGTAAAGGTGTTAGATTTAGTCAATATGAAGAACTCAGATGGCTTTAATCCTTTTCGCTATATAGAGACAGAAAATGATTTGAATCGTATGCTGACGGTTTATTTCAATAACACCAAAGGCTCAGGCTCACGTAGTGATCCATTTTGGGATGAAGCTTCTATGACTCTGGTTCGAGCTTTAGCCTCCTACTTGGTCGATTTCTATAATCCACCTAAAACAAGAGAACAGCTCATAGAAGAAAGTCGTTTAAGTCAAAAGGAATACCAAAACTTGTTGAAACGTCAAAAAAAAGAAGAGGAAGAGCGAAAAAAACGAGGGCGTTATCCAAGTTTTGCTGAAATCTCAAAACTCATTAAACACTTATCCAAGGGTGAGAATCAAGAAAAAAGTGTCTTAGAAATTCTATTTGAAAATTATGCTAAAAAGTATGGGACTGAAAATTTTACCATGCGAAATTGGACAGATTTCCAAAATTATAAGGATAAGACTCTGGATTCTGTTATAGCTGTAACCACTGCTAAATTTGCCCTCTTCAATATTCAAAGTGTCATGGATTTGACCAAAAGAGATACCCTTGATATGAAGACATGGGGCCAGGAAAAATCAATGGTTTACTTAGTTATCCCAGATAACGATAGTACCTTTCGCTTTCTTTCAGCCCTCTTTTTTTCAACCGTATTTCAAACCCTAACAAGACAAGCAGATATTGATTTTAAGGGTCAATTGCCTCTTCATGTGAGGGTTTATTTAGATGAGTTCGCAAATATCGGAGAAATTCCAGATTTTGCTGAACAAACCTCAACAGTCCGTTCTCGGAATATGAGTCTCGTTCCCATTCTTCAAAATATTGCCCAACTTCAAGGGCTCTATAAAGAAAAAGAAGCTTGGAAAACCATTTTGGGGAACTGTGATAGCTTAGTCTACTTAGGTGGTAATGATGAAGATACCTTTAAATTTATGAGTGGCTTACTCGGTAAACAAACCATTGATGTTCGAAATACTAGTCGTTCCTTTGGCCAGACAGGTTCAGGATCCCTTTCTCATCAAAAGATTGCTCGTGATTTAATGACACCTGATGAGGTCGGAAATATGAAACGGCATGAATGCTTGGTTCGAATTGCCAATATGCCTGTCTTTAAAAGCAAAAAATACAATTCCATCAAGCATCCAAACTGGAAGTACCTAGCCAATCAAGAAACCGATGAACGGTGGTGGAACTATCAAATCAATCCTTTGAATCAAAGACAAGAAAATCATCTTGACGGCCTTAGAATTCGTGATTTAACTTTTGAATCTAGTTTAAAATAAAAATAGAAAAGAGGAAATAGATGATTACGCATTTTAAAGGTTTTGTTTATGGAGTAGACGCAAGTGCTATGTTTGCACAAGCTATGTCTTTGTTACAGAAGGGATTGATTGCGGTTGGTGCCTTTCTCGTTGTTGTGGGGATTGTCAATCTTGCAACCAACATTAAAGATGGTGGACCAGGTGTTCGGAATGCCATTCTTGAAATTGTCGGTGGAGTTATGGTCGGGGCTGCTGGAGCCTTTGTAACCCAGATTTCAATTTAGGAGGATAAACAATGACATGAATCTTAGTTTAGTCTCACCCTTTGTTTACCTTGCATCTGAAAAAATATCAGCTGAAAATTTATTTGAAGGATTTAATGTGGATTTACAATCTACGGTAGATCTGATTAAATCTCTATCTAGCTACAATCCAACAGTTTGGACTTATATGTCTAGTATTACTAAAAGTGTCATGCAGCCTCTTGGAGTTGCGATTTTATCAGTTGTTCTCATCTTAGAATTTTCTAAGATGGCTAAGAAAATTGCTAACTCAGGAGGAGCGATGACCTTTGAAGCCTTAGCGCCGATGTTGATTAGTTATATTATGGTCGCAGTTGTAATTACCAATACTACCGTTATTGTAGAAGCTATCATCGGGATTGCGAGTCACGCCATGAACAAGTAGCTTCGATTGTGGCTCACGGTGGGGCAAAGTATGATACAATCTCTGGATTAAAGGGGTCAGGATTTATTGGCAGGATGATTGTGGGCTTTTTCGCCCTTCTCATTTGGCTTGTTCGAATAGTAAGTGCAGCCATGGTTAATCTGTTGGTATCTATTCGATTTATTCAACTCTACCTTATGATTCCATTTGCCCCTCTTACGATTCCAACATTTTTAAGCGATGAATGGAAATCTATTGGTATTGGCTATTTAAAAAATATTATGGTCTATGCGGTACAAGGGGTTCTTATTTTTCTGATTGTTTCGCTTGTTCCTTTATTTGAATCTGCTGGGAAAATAGCTGTTTCAAATGGTGCAGGAGTCTTGCAATCACTTGCGATTATGTTTGGTAGTTTGATACAAGCTATCTTACTGATTATTGCCCTCGTTGGTTCTCAACGTACGGCTCTCTCAATTTTAGGTATGTAATTAGATAAAGGCTAGGAAGTGATTGCTTCTTAGCCTTTTTAGAAAGGAAAGTCATGAATACACGTGTCTTTAAAGACATCTCAAAATACCAACACAGGGCTTGGTTAGGCTTCACCACAAGACAAATCATCTTTGTTTTACCAGCCTTTATTGTCACAATTATTGTTTTGGGCTTGAATCTCTTTTTCTGGCAATTTGGAGATTGGTTTGTTTACGGTTTTGTGTTTGCCTTTACCATTCCCCTCATGCTTTTTGGAGTCTATAAACCCAATGATTTATATTTTGAACATTATTTGAAATACCGTCTTCATTTTGAATTAACGGTTCCACTACGCACAATTACAGGAAAGAAAGGACTTGAACATGAAAAGAAAATCAAATACATTAAAGAAACAAAAAACTTCAATGACTAATAAAAAGAAAGAAGTTAAAGGGAAAAAGAGGAAGTGTTACCCTCTACGGCTAATACTCTCTCTTATCAAGCCCTGTATCAAAATGGTCTAATGCAGGTAAAAGAAGATTATTTCTCACAAAGCTATTTACTTGGTGATGTCAATTACCAGACCGTTGGTTTAGAAGATAAAGGCGCAATCATTGAGAAGTATTCTGATTTGATTAACTCCCTAGATGATCAAACTAACTTCCAATTGACTATCTTTAATAAAAGATTGAATTTAGAAAAGTTTAGACAAAGTGTTTTGTATGAGGAAAAAGAAGATGGGTATGATACCTATCGTAAAGAATTGAATCGGATGATGAATCAAAATTTAGATAGTGGGGAAAATAACTTTTCAGCTGTGAAACTGATTAGCTTTGGTAGAAAGGATTCTAATCCCAAACAAGCCTATCGTTCCTTGTCTCAAATAGGCGAATATTTCAAGAGTGGTTTCTCAGAAATTGATGCACGATTTGAATCCTTGGCTGGAGAAGAACGGGTGAACTTGTTGGCAGATATGCTTAGAGGAGAACACCATCTTCCTTTTTCTTACCGTGATTTAACGAGATCTGGTCAGACAACTCGTCACTTCATAGCACCTAATCTCTTGGATTTTAAAAACAAGAATTACCTACAAATCAATGACCGCTTATTGCAGATCGTCTATGTCAGAGACTACGGCATGGAATTAGGAGATCAGTTTATTCGAGACCTCATGCAAGGAGATTTGGAATTGATAGTGAGCCTTCATGCTCAAAGTTCGACCAAGGCAGATGCCATGAAGAAACTACGAACAAAGAAGACCTTAATGGAATCCCAAAAGATTGGGGAGCAACAAAAACTTGCCCGTACAGGTATCTATTTAGAAAAAGTAGGCCATGTTTTAGAAAGTAATATCGATGAAGCTGAGGAACTCTTAAAAACCATGACCGAGACAGGAGATAAACTATTTCAAACAGTCTTCTTGATTGGTGTATTTGGTCAGGATGAAGAAGAACTCAAACAAGCCCTAGACACGATTCAACAAGTGGCCGGCTCAAATGACCTAATGATTGATAAACTTCCATATATGCAAGAAGCAGCCTTTAATAGTTTGCTGCCATTTGGTTGTGATTTTTTAGAGGGCGTATCACGGAGTTTATTAACGTCCAATGTAGCAGTGAATTCTCCATGGACTTCAGTAGACTTACAAGACCGAAGTGGGAAATATTACGGTATCAATCAAATCTCAAGCAATATTATTACCATTGATCGAAGCCTATTAAATACACCGTCTGGTCTGATTTTAGGGACATCTGGAGCTGGGAAAGGGATGGCAACCAAGCATGAAATTATCACGACCAAAATCAAAGAATCTGGTGAAAATACTGAAATTATCATTGTGGATCCAGAAGCAGAGTACAGTATCATTGAACGGGCTTTTGGTGGAGAAATGATTGATATTGCGCCAGATTCCCAAACCTATCTCAATGTCCTTGACTTGTCTGAAGAAAATATGGATGAAGATCCTGTAAAGGTAAAATCAGAATTTCTTTTATCCTTTATCGGCAAGTTATTGGATAGAAAAATGGATGGAAGAGAAAAATCGATTATCGACCGAGTCACCAGACTCACCTATCAGTCATTTAAAGAGCCTTCTTTGGAAGAATGGGTTTTTGTCTTGAGTCAACAACCAGAAGAAGAAGCGCAGAATTTGGCACTTGATATGGAACTGTATGTTGAAGGTTCTCTTGATATTTTTTCTCATAAGACCAATATTCAGACTGGATCTAATTTCTTGATTTATAACGTTAAGAAGTTAGGAGATGAGCTGAAACAAATCGCCCTTATGGTGGTTTTTGATCAGATATGGAATCGCGTCGTACGGAATCAAAAATTAGGGAAGAAGACCTGGATTTATTTTGATGAAATGCAGCTTCTCTTATTAGATAAATATGCCAGTGATTTCTTCTTTAAATTGTGGAGTCGTGTCAGAAAATATGGAGCCAGTCCGACTGGAATAACTCAAAATGTTGAAACCTTATTGTTAGATCCAAATGGTAGACGGATTATTGCAAATAGTGAATTTATGATTCTCCTCAAGCAAGCAAAAAATGACCGAGAAGAATTGGTTCAACTCTTAGGCTTGTCAAAAGAACTTGAAAAATATCTAGTCAATCCAGAAAAAGGGGCTGGACTAATAAAAGCTGGTTCGGTTGTCGTTCCCTTTAAAAATAAGATTCCTCAAGGTACTCAATTGTTTGATATCATGAGTACGGATCCTGATAAAATGGCTTCTAATTAAGAGGAAGGTAAATGAAGGATAAAAGAGAAATCATACGTGCACGAAAGGCATTTAGAAGAAGTCTAAAAGATGAGAAGAAATTCTTGAAACAAGGAAAGAAGGAGGTGAGGAAACAGAAAAAAGATTCCGCTGTACTGGATGAAAAAGCATGGAAAAAAGAGATAAAAGAAAAGCTAGAGGAGATGAGAGAAGCTTCAAAGGAGAGAGTAAAACAAGCAAATGAAGACTATAATCATATTCTTCAAAATAGTCCTCCATCTCTTTTGAATCGGAAAGAATTAAGAGACAGACGATTGCCCCATGCTAGGAAACGATTGAAAATAGCCAAGGAGCAATTTAGAGAAGCAAAGGTAGAAGCAAAATCAGAAAGAAAAGAGAGTCGTAAAGAAAGAAAAAACAACCAAAAATTTCTTTATGGTCAGGAATCGAAACAAAAATCTAATTTTTTCTTTCAAGGGAAGAGTTTAGAAGAATTAAAAGCTAAGAAAGAAGTCAAGGCCGCAAAAGAGAATCTAAAATCGACTAAACAAGCCTATAAGTCCAAAAAAGTCAGTAGGAAAGCCAAAACTTTTCTTTATGTCCTTGGACGTGAAGGAGGAGAGTTAGCTTCAGAAAATGAAGATTTAGAAGGCTATCGCACGCTTCAAGAGACTATCAGAAAAGGAAAACGCTACAGTCGGCTTTCTTATAACATTGGGAAAGCTAGTGTCAAAACAGGACAAGCAACAGGTCGTTTTACCAAGAAGAGACTAACCAACACAAAAGAGCGATACCATCATTTTAAGGCTGGAAAAGGATGGAAACTAGCGACAGATAATCCAAGTTCCTTTAAAAATCGATTTCGAAAATTAAAGAAACAAGGTCTTACAAGTGTCCGAAATATCTATCAGAAACTAAAAGCAGCCTTTTCCTTCTTTACATTTGCGGTTGGAAATCCTGCAACCTGGATAGTTGGAGGATTAGTCTTTCTTCTCTTACTTATGATGAGCTTCTTTTTAGGATTTTCATCTGCTAGTTTGATTCAACAAGATGAATTTGAATTAACAAAAGCTTATATCCACCTAACCTGGGAAGATGCAGAACATACTCGTACAAATGACAAAGGAATTACCTATTACACAAAAGTTGATGATGTGATGGGGTATATGAATTTTAAATTCCATGACTATGAGTTACACAAACCAGTTCACTTATTTAGTTCAGAAACTTACAAGGATTACCTGTCTACTTTGTGGCATGATTTAAACGATGGGGAAGATTTGAAATCCATGCAAGACCTTTATGAAACTCCTAAGTATAAACTATCAAAAGATGATCAAGAGGAAATGAAGGAACTAAAAGAAGAAGGTGTTTATGCTTCCATGCAGGAATTGGACAATCCATTTGAGGGGAAAAGTAACGAAGATAGTCTAACCATGACTTATCGTTATGGATACTATGATTTAGACGGCAAACCTACCCTTCAGGAGTACATTCTACTAGAAGCGAAGGCTCACCAAAGGATTGTCGCACCAATGGATGGTGTTGTATCTCTAGACGGTGATAATGTTATTCTCACTAACGGAAAAGGAGAGAATGAGAGTCGCTTAACCTTATATTCCATTCATAATGGCCGTGCGATTGAGGGGACAAGAGTCCTAACGGGTGATGTTATCGGTGAAACACCAGATGATACAGGTTTGAAAGTTTCCTATCAAAAGTATAAGAACAAGAAAGAAAAATTGGTGTATGTCAATCCGCAATTTTATTTCCCAAAAGTCATTCAACTTCAGACTACTATCTTACCTGCCATTGGTCAGTTTGGTGGGGATGAGTTTGAACGAGCAAAACATATTTATGAGTTTTTAAAATCTCAAGGGGCAAGTCCCCAAGCCATTGCAGCAATTTTAGGAAATTGGTCGGTAGAGTCTTCTATTAATCCTAAACGTGCTGAAGGGGATTATTTATCTCCTCCAGTTGGCGCTACCGATTCCTCATGGGATGATGAAAGCTGGTTAGCAATTGGAGGTCCATCCATTTATGGAGGTGCGTATCCTAATATTCTTCATAGAGGTCTAGGTTTAGGGCAATGGACGGATACTGCAGATGGTTCAACACGTCATACAGCCTTGTTGAATTATGCACATATCAAAAATAAGAAGTGGTATGATTTAGACCTCCAACTTGATTTTATGCTTCATGGGGATAGTCCTTACTATCAAAGTTGGTTAAAGGATTTCTTTAAAAATACGGGCAGTGCAGCCAATCTAGCCCAACTCTTCCTCACCTATTGGGAGGGAAATTCTGGTGACAAACTACTGGAAAGACAAACCAGAGCAACGGAATGGTATTACCAAATTGAAAAAGGTTTTAGCCAAACAAATGGAGGACAGGCAAAGAGTGACCCGCAATCCCTTGAAGGGGTTCGTGGGGACTTGTATGATCATTCTGTTCCTGGTGGTGGAGATGGTATGGCCTATGCCTATGGACAATGTACATGGGGTGTTGCGGCTCGCATGAACCAGTTAGGCTTAAAATTAAAAGGAAGTAATGGAGAGAAGATTTCAATCATTAATACTATGGGAAATGGTCAGGACTGGGTTGCGACAGCTTCAAGTCTTGGTGGGGAAACTGGCTCTACACCAAGAGCAGGTGCTATTGTTTCTTTTGTAGGAGGTACACATGGCACACCAGCTATCTACGGTCATGTGGCTTTTGTCGAGAAGGTCTATGATGATGGTTCTTTCCTTGTGTCTGAAACCAACTATGGTGGCAACCCTAACTATACCTTTAGAAAAATCTCGCAAGCAGATAGTGCCATTAGTTTTGCCTATACTACGAAATAGAAGAGTTTACACTTGAAATTTTAGCTATTTTCAGGTAAAATAAATAGTGTAGATGAGTGGTCGGCTCATGGTCAATCTGATAGTAATCTTGGACATAAGGGCCAAGCGGTGGCGGACACCAGAACGAAATCCGATAGCAATCTTGGACGTAAGGGCCAAGCGGTGGCAGACACCAGAATAAACCGACTGACTAGGTGGCTTACAGACTCTGTAAACCACCTTTTTTGTGAGGAAAATATGGAAAATATGGAAATTATGGAAAATTTTGAAGTTTATCGTAATCCTAATTACACCGAAAAAATAAAACTTCAGCGTTTTTTTACACAGTTACAAATTGCGGCTTCTTTTTTTAAAAAACACTTTGTTGGCAAAATCATGTATTATGAAACGGAAATTGAAAGTGTTGAGCTTCATTTTTCACCTACTAATTTCATGCACCTATGTGGTGTTGATTACCAAAAAGGTGCAGGCAGTTTCTTTGACGATTGTTTAAATAAACATGTCATAATTGATGAGTTGAAAATAAAAAAAGATGGAACCACGATGCAAAAGTTACAAGTTTTAGGATCCATTGAGGAGTTATTGGGAAAGCATGTTCATCTAACTGGTTCAGGACGTTATTTGCATTTGGAGTTTGATTATGCTCTACGTACAAGAAAACAGATACTAGCATTAACATTGAAAGAGACCTCTAGGAAAATTGTTCCTCAATCTTTATTAGATTTGAAGAGAAAGACAGTATTTCCAAAAGGTGAAAAAGTAATTTCTATTTACTCAAAACATTTACAAACATCGGAACTTTTTTATTATTTAAAAGATTAGTTTACATATCTTTTGTGGCATAAAATATATTTTTATCATTTTAAGGAGAACGAGGTTTTGGCTCGTTCTCTTTTTTGTTGTGATACTTCTTTCAAGGAATATTTGGTAGGATTGGAGTGAAAAAAGATTAACTAGGAAAGAAGGAAGTATATGGAAGCCATTTATCAACGTGATTCGGATCAAGATGGACTGACTGATGCTCAAGAATTGGCGCTAGGAACCAATCCTCTTAGCGCAGATTCTGATGGTGATGGTCGTTCAGATTTAGTGGAAATAGAAGAAGGAACCAATCCCTTAGAAAAGGATTTACAAGACATAGACCAAACAAGTATCACTGAACCGTCCTCAGTATTTATGGAAATGAAACAAAAGATTTCAGATATGATGGAGAGTCACTACAAGGAATTTATACAGGCTCTGATTAGTATTGAAACAGGGATTGAAAACCAACAAGACCTAGAAGACTTATATACTTACTACATGAGAACGGATGCCGTTTCTCTTTTATCTAGTGATTTAGAAATCAGTCCTCAAGAGGTTGAAATGGAGATAGAGTTGTAGGGGAATCATGTGATTCTCCTATTTTCGTATAGATGAAAGGAGCGAGTATGGAAGTAATACAATTATTGGCTATGTTTCGTGGAACAATTCCAAAAGATAGAGAGAAAATGGACTTATTTCTTCGTTATCAAGCGCAACATTTTGATGAGAAATGGCAGGACTTGGTAGAGAGTTTTTTGGCTGAAGAGGGTAAGATAGAAGAGATACCTCATGTCTATTCGTTTCATCAAGATATTGTTTCTTTCTTAGAGGCCAGTTCCGAAAATCATGACCAAGATTTAGAAAGTTACACAAGAAATTTTGGACAAGCAGGTCTAAGTAAATTATCTCAATTAAGTAATTTTGAGAAAAACTTGGTGCTAGAAGTCGCAACCTATAACCTTTCCACTCGATTTTATACCCAATCTGAAAAAGAGAAGTTAGAACCATTAAGTGAGCTTGTATGTCATCAGAAACAGGATGTCAATTTAGTCAATGTCTATCGGGTTGCGAATAATCTATCTGACCGCATTAGTAGAGATATAGAGGAGTTTCTTCTAATGGTTGATTCCAAAGAACTAAAAAAAGAGGTTCTTGAGATTCATTTTGAAGAAAAAGAAGGAGATGTTCTAGCCTATTTGGGTTCAGAATTGATGGCTACTTTAGATACTGTTACGGATTTTGTCCATCATGAAGAAAACTACAAACAACTACCACTGACACAAAAGCTGAAGATTATTACTCATTTTGATGAAGTAAAGGCTATAAGAGAAAAGTCTAAGCAAGTAGAGGAAGCAGTCTTACCTTTAGATAATATTGACCAGGTAGAAGAAAATGTGGAAGTTCATTCCCTATCTAAAGTAGATAAAATTGTAGAAGAAGCTTTGAGGGAATATCCAATCGGCTCACAAGTAAGTTATAAAGGACAAGTATTTCAGTTGGTTTCGATTGAAAATGCACAGTTAAATGACTTAGTTCGCCTAGAGCTATTCAATGATTCCAACCAGTTATTTGAAGAGAATCCTATCTTATACTTGAACAGTTTTGAAGAGATTGAACAAGTATTGTCTCTTGTAGAACATGAAAAAGAAGATTCAGAGATTGAGATTGCTTCATCAAGTGAAAGTCAGGAAATAGATTTGTTTTCCTACCTGGAAGAAGAAAATGAAAAGGGAAAGGATAAGGAAACAAAACCTTTAATTTCAGGTAGAGAAGAGACGGATGTCCCTGTTCAAGATTTTGTTTTTCCAGATGATTTAGAGGACTTTTATCCTAAGACAAATCGAGAAAAAATTGAAACGAATATCGTCGCAATTGATCTTGTTAAAAGATTAGAAAAAGAGGGACGACAAGCGAATCCAGAAGAACAAGAACTACTAGCCAAGTATGTCGGTTGGGGTGGTCTTGCCAATGAATTTTTCGATGAACTCAATCCAAAGTATGAAACAGAACGTTTAACTCTTAAGAGCTTAGTAAGTAAATCAGAATACTCCACTATGAAACAAAGTTCTCTCACAGCCTATTATACAGATCCAATGATTATTCGCCAGATTTGGCAAAAGTTACTGGATGATGGTTTTGAGGGAGGAAGGATATTAGATCCTTCTATGGGGACTGGGAACTTCTTTGCGGCTATGCCTAGAAGTATACGAGAGAAATCAGAACTCTATGGGGTTGAATTAGACAGTGTGACAGGCGCAATCGCAAAACAACTCCACCCCAATACCCATATTGAAGTGCGAGGATTTGAAGAAGTGCCCTATCAAAATAATAGTTTTGATTTAGTCTTAACGAATGTTCCTTTTGGAAATTTTCGCATTGCCGATAAAAACTATGATAAACCTTATATGATTCATGATTACTTTGTCAAACACTCACTTGATTTAGTAAGAGACGGAGGACAAGTGTCGATTATCTCATCTATTGGGACAATGGATAAGCGGACAGATAATGTCTTACAAGAGATTAAATCCAATACTCATTTTTTAGGGGGAGTTCGTTTGCCGGATACGGCTTTTAAAAAGATTGCAGGTACTCGAGTGACCACAGATCTCCTCTTCTTTCAAAAGGATCAAGCAAAGAATCTTAATGAAGAGGGACTTGTTTTTAGTGGTTCTATTCTCTTTGAGGAGGATAAGCGTGTCTGGATCAATCCTTATTTTGATGGGAAATACAACACACAAGTTTTGGGTGAATATGAGGTACGTAATTTTAATGGAGGAACTCTCAATGTTAAGGGGGTATCAGAAACATTAGCTACTGACATAATGGAAGCATTAGAGAATGTGGAAGAACCTAAACCAATTGATAATTCTTTGAAAGCACCTGTTTTTATCCAAGAAGAAGTGGATCATTCGATCCCAAGTCGTATACGTGAGGACTTAGCGCTCTATTCTTTTGGATATGAGGGAAATCAAATTTATTACCGAGATACGCATGGCATTCGGAAAAGTTCAAAAGTAGACGAAATTAGTTATTATGTAGATGAGAAGGGAGATTTTAAAGCTTGGGACAGTTCTTTGTCTGAACATAAAATAGACCGATTCGTGCAACTTCATTTGACTGATGAGGAAGCACTAGATGTTTACAAGTCAGAAGAAGCGAGTAAAAGAGGGAAATATAAGGGCTTGTTCAAAAAAACAGTCTTTTATGAAAGCCCCTTATCGGATAAGGATATTAATCGTATTAAGAGCATGGTTGATTTGAGAGAAACCTATCAATCCTTAATTGAAATTCAACGTCATCCAGATTATAGTCGAACAGATTTTCAGGTATTACTTAGTAAACTCAATCGTGACTATGACCGCTTTGTAAGTCAATTTGGATACTTGAATGCCTCAGTTAATCGGAACTTATTTGATAGTGACGATAAGTATTCCTTACTAGCTAGTTTAGAAGATGAATACATTGATTCTAAAAGTCAGAAAGTAAAATATAAAAAATCTTTAGCTTTTGAGAAAGCATTGGTTAGGCCGGAGAGAGTAATTACAAGAGTTTCAACGGCTTTAGATGCCTTAAACTCTAGTTTATCGGATGGTAGAGGGGTTGATTTAGACTATATGGTATCAATTTACCCTGAACATAGCCAAGCTGCTATTTTAGATGAGTTAGGAGACCAGATTTTAATGGATCCAGAAAGCTATTTAAGAGGGGAAAGAAGATATCTTTCTAAGAACCAGTTTTTATCAGGAGATATTCTCAACAAGATAGAAGTAGTTCAACTATTAGTGGAGGAAAACAATCAAGATTGTGACTGGTCCCATGCTTTAGATTTGTTAGAATCTGTTCGCCCTCCACGGATTCATCTGGCAGATATTGAGTTTAAAATAGGTTCACGTTGGATTCCTCAATCCGTTTATGGTAAATTTGCCTTTGAATGTTTTACCAATCGTGAATTTGAATTGTCTTCTCCTGATGTTGAACAAGTCATTGAAGTGAATCCTGTCGATGGGCAGGTTCATTTAAGGACATCATTTGCTTATCGCTATCCAAGTGCCAAAGATAGTAGTCTTGGAGTTAGTGGGTCACGTTATGATACAGGAAGAAAGATTTTTGAGAATTTACTAAATTCAAACCAACCGACGATTACTATGACTGTTACGGAAGGAGAAAAGAAAAAGACCATCACAGATTTGGAAAAAACCTCTGTTCTAAGAGCAAAAGAGCAGCATTTACAAGAACTCTTTCAAGACTTTGTCTCACGGTATCCAGAAGTCCAACAAGTCATTGAAGAAAGTTACAATCGTCTTTATAATCGAACGGTTAGTCGAGAGTATGACGGTAGCCATCTAGTCATTGATGGCTTGGCACAAAACATCAGTCTTCGTCCTCATCAAGAGAATGCCATTCAAAGAATCGTAGAAGAAAAAAGAGCCTTATTAGCTCATGAGGTAGGTTCAGGAAAGACCTTGACCATGCTTGGTGCTGGGTTTAAATTAAAGGAGTTGGGGATGGTTCATAAGCCCTTGTATGTAGTGCCCTCTAGTTTGTCTGCTCAATTTGGTCAAGAAATCATGAAATTTTTCCCTACTAAAAAAGTCTTTGTGACTACTAAGAAAGATTTTGTGAAGGCGAGAAGAAAACAATTTGTGTCACGTATTATTACAGGAGATTACGATGCCATTGTCATTGGGGATTCTCAATTTGAAAAAATCCCAGTCAGTAAGGAAAGACAGATGAATTATATAGAGGATAAACTCAATGAACTACGAGAGATTAAAACACATTCTGAAAATAAGTATACCGTTAAAGAAGCAGAGCAATCAATAAGTGGTCTAGAGAAACAATTGGAAGAACTCCAACGTTTTAATCGTGATAGTTTTATTGATTTTGAGAACTTAGGAATTGATTTTCTCTTTGTGGATGAAGCACATCACTTTAAAAACATTCGTCCAATTACTGGACTTGGGAATGTAGCAGGGATTACTAATACAACTTCTAAGAAGAATGTGGATATGGAAATGAAGGTGCGACAGATTCAGGAAGAACATGATTTTAAAAACATTGTCTTTGCGACAGGAACACCTGTTTCCAATTCTATTAGTGAGTTGTATACTATGATGAACTATATTCAGCCAGATATCTTAAAACGCTATCAAGTTGATTATTTTGACTCTTGGGTAGGTGCTTTTGGAGAAATTCAAAACTCTATGGAATTAGCTCCTACAGGGGATAAGTACCAACCTAAGAAACGATTTAAAAAGTTTGTCAATCTTCCTGAGCTGATGAAAATCTATAAAGAAACAGCCGACATTCAAACACAAGATATGTTGGATTTACCTGTACCAGAAGCCCATATTATCCCTATTGAGAGTGAGTTAACTGAAAACCAGAAACTCTATTTAGAAGAATTGGTTATGAGGTCAGATATGGTCAAATGTGGAACCGTTGATCCGAGCCAGGATAACATGTTAAAGATAACAGGTGAGGCACGGAAACTAGCTATTGATATGCGTTTATTGGACTCTAGTTATAGTCTAGCAGACAATCATAAACTGCTTCAGGTAGTGGATAATGTTGAGAGAATTTATCGTGAAGGAATGGAAAATAAGGCTACTCAGATGATTTTTTCAGATATTGGCACACCTAAGAAAAAAGATAATGGCTTTGATGTTTATTCTGAGATTAAGGCTTTATTAGTTGATAGAGGAATCCCTAGTATGGAAATTGCCTTTGTACATGATGCCAATAGTGATGAAAAGAAGAATAGCTTGTCTCGAAAGGTTAATGCAGGAGAGGTTCGGGTTCTTCTTGCCTCAACTGAAAAAGGAGGAACAGGTTTAAATGTTCAGAGCAAGATGAAAGCAGTTCACCATCTGGATGTACCGTGGAGACCAAGTGACATTCAGCAACGTAATGGACGTATTATCCGACAGGGAAATGAAAACAAGGAAGTGGATATTTACCACTATATTACCAAAGGTTCGTTTGATAATTATCTATGGGCAACTCAGGAGAACAAACTCCGTTATATTAAGCAGATTATGACTTCTAAGGAGCCGATTCGTGCTGCGGAAGATATTGATGAACAGACTATGACAGCTTCTGATTTTAAGGCACTAGCAACAGGTAATCCTTATCTCAAATATAAGATGGAACTAGAGAATGATCTAACTCTATTAGAAAATCAAAGACGCGCCTTTCAACGCAGCAAGGATCACTATCGTCATACAATCTCTTACTGTGAAGAAAATATGCCCATTCTTGAGAAACGATTAAGCAAGTATGATGGCGACATTCAACAGTCTGAAATGTCGAAAGACCAATCATTTTCTATGACGATAGGTAAACAAGTTTTTGAGCAACGAGCTGAAGCAGGTGAATCCCTACACCGTCTTATCCGTCATAATCAATCTGACAGCAAAGAATTTCGAACCCTAGCAAGTTATCGAGGATTTGACATTAAAATGCTTAGTCTACCAACGAATCAGCCTCTTCCTGAAACCTTCTCTGTTAAGATTGTAGGAGAAAATCAGTATTCTGTCAGTTTGGATTTGTATTCTCCTTTGGGGACAATTCAAAGGCTTCAGCATACGATAGATCACATTAAAGATGACCAAGTGAAAACTCAGAACTTATTGGATGAATTAAAGGATAAATGGACTACTGCTAAGGTAGAAATTGAGAAAAATTTTCCAAAGGAAGAGGATTATCAAACTAAAAAGGCCGAATACGATGTACTCGCGCCATTGATTGAAACAGAAACGGATTTAGATATTATTGATCAGGCCTTACGACAATTCCACGAAAAAGGAAAAGAAAAGCAAGAACAACTTTCTTTTGAATTAGATTAAAAAATAGATATAAATAGCGGACAAGAAAAGAAAAGCGCGGTAGAATAAAGATAGAAAGAAACGAGGTAACGATTATGATGGAAGATACCTATTATCAATTAGAAGAGGCTTTGGTACAGGGATTTCAAACACCTGAAGAATACCAAGCCTACAAGGAGTTAAAGGAACATTATGAGGAAGTGACAGGGGATTACAGTTTTTCTAAACGAGAGCTCACTAGTCAATTGGAAATCGCTCTTCAGAATCATCAAGGTGTGGACTTTGAAGAACATGAAAAAGAAGAGTATTTGGACTTAGTTCAAAAATTAGAAGAGTTTGATTCCTCTCTTGCCACCCATTATCGTCAGTTGATTGATTAGAAAGGAGAAAGTCATGAATGATTTACTCCTTATCCCAGTAATTTTTTTAGCAGTAGGAGGAATTCTCATTCTTTTATGGAGACTCTTTCTTATTGCCAGTGGACTTTTCCTGATTGGTTTTGTCAGTTTTCTTATTTTCGTGGAGGGTTATGGAATTTATCTGTTCTTTACTGAACCGACCCTTTATATGGAAGATTTATCCCAGAATGGTCTGATCAGTTTTACAGTATTTTATGTAACTTTTAATCTAGCCTTTCTTGTCTTTGGTATTTTAAAAATTATCAGTTGGAAAAGAGAGTAAAAAAACAGTTGAACAAGGTTGTTCAGCTGTTTTTTATATAGGGGCTAAATTACAGAATTGTAATTATAAGGCGATGATAATGATGATTTCAAGTAAAATCATTAAGAATCTTCTTTTGGGAATATTCATGTGAAACCTCCTTTAATAAATTAATAAAAACTTTAATTATTATGGTATAATCTAGTCATATTTTATCACATGGATAGATTTTATTTGAGATTTGTCCCATATTTGCTCATGGAGGTATAGGATGTTAAAAAAATTTGGAGAAATATATAAATTATTTAGAGAATCAAGAAAAATTACTCTTAGAGAGATTGAGCACAAAGGAATATCACGTTCACAGCTGTCTAGGTTTGAAAAGGGGGAGACAGATTTAACGATAACAAAATTTTTGTTGGCTCTTGAACAGATAAATGTTCCCATCGAGGAATTTATGTTTGCAGCTAATGATTTTAAAAGAGATCACTTTTATCAACTTATAGATGAAGTTAAGCAGTGTTTCCTTAAGAGAAACGTGGCTAAATTACATAAAATGTTGATTAAACTCATGGAAAATGATGATTTATCTATTTTTTCAACAATCGAAATTATTTTTTTAAAAATAAAATTACAAGAACTTTCTAACGAAGAATATTTCAGCGATACGGATATAAACAGAATAACCGATTACTTATTTAGTGTTGATTATTGGGGAATGTTTGAAATTTTATTATTTGGAAATATCATGTATATTTTCAATCATGAAACATTTCTATTATTATCTAAAGAGATGTTACATAGAACTGAGTTTTATCATGACATACCTAGTTATAGAAGAGTAATCGCTAGTATGGCTCTAAATGCTTTTATCATTTGTATTGAAAGAGATTATCTAACGGATGCAAAATATTTTGAAAAACAAATTTCGCATTTTTATTTTGATGAATCCGAAATTTATGAACGGTTGATTTTTACATATGCACGCTCTTTTTATGAATTTAAAAAAGAACAGACAACAAAATCAATCCTAAAAATGAGAAAAGTAATTGGATTTATGCGTGCAGCAGAATGTGAGAAACTTGCAGAAAGATATGAGGAGCATTTAATTAAAATATTAGCACCTTTATCAGATGATAAATGAAAGTGCAGATTTGGGACAAAATAGAATTAGATTTATAAAGTGATATACTATACTCGTAAACTTACAAATACAATTTAATGTAAGGGAGGGATAGTCATGGCTAGTTTAGATAAACATGAGTTGATGGAAACTGAACTAACAACAAATAGTACAGCAGTTCCAGAATTGTCGATGAGGTATTATTATTCGAGACACTTGGCCTGGCAAATGGAGCCAACGACAGAAGTAGTTTATATTTTGGATAAACAGATAAATAAAATGTTTTTACTGGAAGATTCCTCAAAAGATATTTGGCTTTCTTTTTCCAAGCAGAGGACTTATAATCAAGTTTTACAAAGTCTTTCTGAGATATATGGCTGTGAGATTTCTGAAATTAAATCATTGGTAGATGATTTTGTACAAGAACTCTTAGAGAATGGATTAATTTATGAACTCTGAATTCTATGATAATGATATATACGCTTTAGCTTCAAAAAACAAAACATTACTATCTGTTACTATCGAATTAACAACAAGGTGTAATTGGCGGTGTAAGCATTGTTATCTTCCTTCGTATGTCACTAAGGGGATTTCAAGAGAATGTCTTTATGAATTGTTTCAGGATTTGAGAGAGATGGGGACGTTTGAATTGCTCTTTACAGGTGGTGAGATATTTACACGACCAGATACATTGGAAATTATTAGAGATGCTAGAGAGATGTTCTTTGATGTTAAATTGTTTACGAATGTTTCGTTGTTGAATGAAGAGATAATTAAGGCGTTAGCTGAATTGAATATTTCTCAAGTATCATGTACGGTGTTTTCAATGAATGAAAATATCCATGATCAAATAACTTCAGTTAAAGGTTCACTAAAGAAAACGGTAGCCAATTTGAATTTATTAAAAGAATACGATATACCAGTGGAAGTTAAACAGATTATTCTTACTACCAACCAAAATTGTATTGATGAAGTGTCAGAGTTTTGTAAAAATATGAATTTTAAGCATTTAGCTACAACGAATATCTTTTATAAAACTGATGGTAATGCCACCCCGTCTATATTTCGTGTGAGTGATCAGTTCTTAAATGAGAATATAGTAAAAATAGACAAAATTAGAAATTTTAGATGTTTCGAAAATAATTCAAGTATGTATGTCTGTAATGCAACAAGATACAGTTGTACTATTGAATCAAATGGAAATTTTTTAGCATGTAATAATTTAAACATGCCTATTGGAAATATATTAAACACTTCCATCAAGGATATTTGGTTAAATTCTACTACTTTACACGAGATTCAAAATAAGAAATTTAGCGAATTGGAGAAGTGCACAAGTTGCCCACTTAATAAGTATTGCAATAGATGTAGTGGTATAGCATTACTTGAGGATAAATCTCTTTGGGGATGTTTAAAATCTGAGCGTCAAGTAGCTAGAGCAAGGTATGTTAATCAAGACTATTATTCTGGCATTGGTATAACGAGTTTTTATTGTTAATTTTTAGTTAGAGAGATATGAAGTGTTATTTTTAATTCCTCTGGAGAGAGGCATATAAGTACTACATGATGGGAAAGGAGAGAGGGTTCATGACTAAAGTTTTCAAAAAACCACAATTGGTTGTTAAAGCACCAACAGTTGTTATCAGTAGTAGAAAGTCAGCACTATGTAGTGGTGGAAGTTCTCATATTGTTGTTGACACAAGTAGTAACTAATCAACTTTTGATTAGATGTTGCTAAAGGTAATGCAAAGGATGATTAAATAATTTTAACTTGTATCGTTCTTTGCTTACCTTTTTAGGAGTTGTGATATGCATGACTGAAACTATTAAAGATATAACAGATGTTATAAAATTATACCGAGAAAATCGTAATTTATACTCAGTAACGATTGAAATAACTTCGTTTTGTAATTGGAGATGTGAACATTGTTACATTTCAGAATATAATCAGAAAGGATTTGATTTAGATACTTTTAGAACTCTCTTAGTTCAATTACGAGAGTTAGGTACATTTGAAATTGTTTTTACAGGAGGAGAAGTGTTTGCACATCCTTTTGCTATGAAATATATTAAGATTGCTAGGGAAATGTTTTTCAATGTAATTATCTATTCAAATGTGTCAATGTTGAATGAGCAACGCATTGCAATTTTGTCAGATTTATATATTGATTATATTTCTTGTACAATATTCTCAATGGATAAAGAGATTCACGATCAGATTACCAATAAAAAAGGTTCATTGGAAAGATGTCTTCATAATCTAGAATTATTAAAGAAATTTGATATTCTAGTAGAGGTAAAAACACCTCTATTTTTACAAAACATTAACTCCATTGATAAAGTATATGATTTTTGTAAGAAAAATAATTTCAAATATAAGGTTGATACCCAAATTGTTCCAAGGAGAGGTACGATAGGAAATGAGGTTAGAGTGAAATCGTTGACTCTAAAACAACTAATTCCAATACAGAAAAAAATAGATGAAATAAATGGTGTTACTTTTGTTCATAAGAATGAAAATTTTTTAACGTGTAGTTCTGTGCAGTTATCACTATATATAACATATTTAGGAGCAGTACAACCATGTTCTCTTTACAGTAGGAGTATTGGAAATATATATCTGACCCCTATCAGAGAAATATGGAATAGATCGGCTTTCAATAAGATAGCAAAATACACTTTAAAAAACAGTAAGAATTGTAGTACATGTGCGATTTCTAATTATTGTACGCAATGTCCTGGTATTGCATTATCATAATCGGGAGACAGTAGAAATTGTTCTACGATATGCAAAAAAACAGCTTTAGCAAGGAGTATCGTCTATGCAGATTTATCTTAAACCGCTGCGTTGGTATCTTTTCTTTAATCTGGTTTTTGGTGGGATTTCCAATGTCTGCACTGCCTTGCTACCCTATTTCACCCAGGAATTGGTTAGGGGGCATTATCAAATTGCCTTGTATGGCTACTGCCTGGCGGTGTTGTGCTATCTGGGTTGCAACTATATCCAGATGCGTTTGGATTGGAAGCAGGCAATTCTCTTTTCCACTCATCTTAAAAATGACTGGTTTCAGGCGCTTTTGGAGCTGGGACACCACGATTTCAAGCAGAAAACGGTGGCAGAGTACATTTCCTATCAATCAAACGACCTAGATTCCTTGGAGAAGGACTACCTACCACCTCTTATGAGTTTTATCAAGCAAATTCTGAGGATTCTCATTTACACTGTGGTGATTAGTCGCACCATCAATCCTTTGGTCGCTTTGATTTTGCTTGTTTCGACAGCTGTCAGTATTCAAATTCCCAAGATTGTGGGGAAGTTAACCGCCCAACGTCGGCAGGTTTATCTAGAAAAGCAGGGAAATTACTATCGTACTTTGGAGGATTTGCTCAAGGGACACCATCTGGTCAATCAAGTCACCTTGTCTGGCTTTCAGGACCAGCAACGAAATGCTCTCAATACCTTGCAGGATAAGTATCTGGGCTATGGTTTGACCAAAATCATGGGTATCCTGCTGACGGGGCTTTCCTTTGAGTTTATCAGCATTGTCCTTTTCGCTTATCTCGCTTACTCCCTTGCCACCCAGCAGTTGGGCATTCCTGAGGTTGTGGCTAGCTTTGGCTATATCACTGCTTTTTCGGAGCCAATTCAGGAAATCCTATACGACTTGCAAATGCTGGAGTCGGTCAAACCTGTGGTGCAAAGTTTTCAAGCAATTGTCAGCCGTCCGTCCTCTGTTCAGGCACCTCAGATGTCTTTCGAGACCCTGATGCTAAACCATATCACCAAGCGACTGGGGGAGTCTAGCTTGACTATTCCCCACGTTGAAATTCGCAAGGGGGACAAGATTGCCCTCATCGGCGAAAATGGTTCTGGAAAGAGTAGTCTGCTCAACATTTTAAACGGGACTGACCGAGATTTTCAAGGCGAAATCTTACTTGATCATCTCCCTGTTCATCAACTCTGGGGCAAATTTGGTATGATTTTGCAGCAGGAGCATACTTTTATTTCTTCTTATGACAATAATGTCACCATTTTCAAGACTTTAGATGAGAATTTCAGGGATGAGGAGTTTGAAAAGACACCACCCCAATCTCTATCAGGTGGACAGCAACAACGCATGTATCTTAATCGTGAGAAAAATCGTCAGAGTCCGCTGATTATCATGGATGAGCCTTTTTCTGCCTTGGATGCTAGCCAGTTTCAAAAGGAATTGGACAAGGTTCTCAGCTTGCCAAGTGCTGTTATCATCACCCTCCACCGTCAAGAAGAGGCGTTAGAACGATTTGACCAGGTCTGGGAAATCAAGGATGGGGAGTTGGTTGTTGTGAGAAGAGTTCTAAAACATGACTAACATAAGTTTTTCAAAAGTTCAAAAGAGTTTTCATAAGAATGTGATTTTGGATATTCCTGATTTTCATCATCTATTATCTAGTCATGATAAACTGATCATACGCTTTCAACGCATTTCGGTTTTTTTGGGGGGGTTAAATGCCGTGCGCTTGTTTTAGTCAGGCCTCGTTTTTCCTGTGATCAGCTCGGTGAATTTGAGACAATTATTTGATAGTATTATAAAAAATTAAGGATTCTTTTTCAATGTAGAGTCCTTTTTCTATTGTGATACTTTTTTCAAGATTTATCTGGTATGCTTGACCTAGTTTTTATAGAAAGAAGGTCTAAGATGTTAAATAAAGTCAAAACTAAAGCCTTAATTAGTGTTGGAGCAGTGGCTGCAACTAGCTTTATTCTCATGATGGGATATACTGCTGGCCAACATTCTACTGCTAAACAAAGTCGCAAAGAGATTGAATTGGCTGCAGCTAAACTTGTGGAAGATAAACAAGCAGAAGATAAAGCAAGTATTTTGTCATCGGACACTGTAAAAGAATTTTTGACACAGTACTATACGAAAGAAAAGCTCGGAGAAAATAATACACGTATTCAACCTTATATGACTGAATCGGCTTATTCTCAAGAATTGTCAAGTCAAAATGATGCCATGAACCAAGTGTATAAGGATTATATTTTGGATTATCATTTTGAAAAAGCTGATATATTTGTAAATCAGACTACGAATCAAGCTATTGCCATGGTCTCTTATAATGTAACCTATGTATCTGATTTAAAGAATGCCAACCAATCAAAGACCAATCAGACAGAAACCAGAACGGTTAAGTTATCCTATTCTAAACTACCTGGTAAGTTATTGGTCAATCAAGTACAGGTTTGGAAATCTGGGTTAGATGATTTAGATAAGGCAACTCCCAAAACTTTAGAAGAATCATCATCAATACCATCACTGCCAAATACTACGACAAAATGATGATATTGCATGGAAATAGAAGAATGTAAGCAAATTTCAATTCTTGATGTAGCCAATCGTTTAGGTATCTCCTTTAAACAAGTTTCGAGCAGTGTCTATGAACATCCTGAACATGATTCATTTCGGATTTTTTCAACTACCAATACTTTTAAATGGTTTTCAAGAGATATTCAAGGTGATGTCATTGATTTTGTTCGACTTGTTAAGGGAATTTCCTTTAAAGAAGCTCTAGCCTTTCTTTCTGAAGAACCTTTTCAAAAAGAAGCTGTTCAAGAAAAAAGAGAGAGACCATTTTATTATCCTTTAAAGAGAGTAGAAGATTCTAACTGTAGTCTGGCTAGATATTATTTAACAGAATGTAGAGGAATCTCAGAAGAAATCGTAAAAAAGATGATTCAACAAGGATTGATGGCACAAGCCAGTTGGAAAACAAATGAAACAGTTGAACCTGTTATTGTTTTTAAAAGCTTTGATCATCGTCACAAACTGCAGGCAGCAAGCTTACAAGGAATTTATAAGAATCATTCTCTTCCAAGAGAGAGGTTAAAAACGATTCTAAAAGGGAGCCATGGACATGTTGGAATATCCTTTGATATTGGTAAACCTAATAGACTGGTCTTTTGTGAATCGTTCATCGACTTAATGAGCTATTACGAACTTCATCAACAAAGTCTATCTGATGTTCGTTTGGTATCTATGGAAGGATTAAAAAGATCTGTTGTTGCTTATCAAACTTTACGACTGATAGCTGAAGAAAATCAGAAGTTGGAATTTTTAGATACAGTAACACCTTCAAAGTTATTGCCCTTAATCAATACAATTCGTGATACCACCAGCTATTTTTATAATCATCCTGCTTTATTGACACTAGCAGTAGATTGTGATGATGCAGGTAAAGATTTTTCTGATAAGTTATCTAGATCAGGATTTCCTGTTTTACTGGATTTACCTGATAATGAATATGGGAAAGAAAAAAGAGACTGGAACGATATTCTTAGAGAAAAGAAATCAGATTTACAATTTATGATTGAGACTGCAAAAGAGACATTGAGTAATCAACCAGTAAGACAAACCTCTCAATGTTTAGAATTGTGATAACAAAATCAAGATGTTTTAGCTAATATTAGAATGAAGGAGGATCGTATATGACCATTATTGAACGCTTAGAAGAAAAGGTCACTAGGCAAGAAAGTAAGGTAGCAAGAGAGACAGAAAAACTAGCTGCTTACAAAGAGCAACTGGAGACAGCGATGTTTGCGACGTTCAAAAGGCGTCAAAGCATTAGTCACATGAGTTTTGAAGAAGCTCTTGACCATGCCTTTGGTAAAGAAAGACAATTCGATGATTCTGAATTTAGAAAGGATGAAATGAGTGAATGACAAAAGATTGGAATTTTAATCAACCATTAGAAAGTAAATCAGAAAATCAAGAAGATCCAGATAAAATTGCGGCCTTATTTGGAAATCATCAAGGAGGTAATGATGTAAATTATGAAGCAGCTTTTCAAAAGCGAAAACAAGCACCTGTGACGGAATCAAATCCTAGTTCTAAACCCAAAGTTACAGAGGTTAGAACAGGAAAAGAGACCGATATCACTACAAGTTATCAGCAACATCTTAAAAGACTGATTGCGGATAACAATAGTGATATTGAAAGTAGTCGAAAGAAAATTGAAGAGCTACATACTTTGATTGACACAAAGAATAAAGACAATAAGAAATTGCAGTCCATTTATGATGCGATTTCCGAATTACACTAAGCAGTCCTGATAGGCTGCTTTTTTTGAGAGGCCATAGATGTTTACAACATTTTTTAAGAAAAACCAAGACAATAGTGATGTATTTAAGAAGCTAATTCATCGACTATCTGATATGTCTGTCCAAGATCTTGAAAAAATAGACCGATTGTTAGATATCATTTTCACTCCAAATCAAGAATCAGAACAACTAAAAACAGAAGCAACTTATAGGGAAGAAACTTTGGACGACACATTAAAAGAAGCTAAAAATCAACTTCATAAGGAACAATTGGAGAAGAATTTAGAGAGGTTTAGGAAAAATGGAATGAAATAAATGGTTTTATAAAATTTTCTTTTACTTGCATAAAGTCTTGTGTTATACTTTTAGTATAGACTAGAGAAGGAAGTAAATATTTTGGAGTTGACTACCAAGCAGGAAAAGCAACTAGGTCAGACGCAGTGGTTTCATGCTACATTATTGAGACATTTAGAATCCTTAAAAAAAGGAATCGATGTTAAATTTAATTTAGGAAGTGAGCTAGATTTTGGACCTGGTTTCTATATCACACCTGACTTTGAACAAGCTAAAAATTTATTAACAAGCAAGTTGAAGTATTAAATCGAAGCACTTCTAATAATAATATTTTTGACTCAGAAGAAGAAGTAGGAATTATAGTAGAATTTCGTATTTCAAATTTTATAGAAATTTTTAAGAACCCTGACTATCATTGTCACTATTTTGCAAAACATAAAAAGTCAGAGTCAGATTTAGATTTTGCGGAATTTGTCGTTCAAAATCGGGAAAATCCAGATGAATTACAACACCATTTTGATTTTATCTATGGTGTTCAGACTGATGACAATCCAACCCAAGCTTTAGCTCGTTTTCGTAAGCGTAAGAATGAAATTACAAAAGAAGAAATGCTTGCTGAGTTTAGAAAACCCTATTCTTTTAAACAATTATCCATTCACAACCAATCTTTTTGTGATATAATGAAAATAGAGAAAGTTTATCAATCAAAGACAGGAGAGGAGTTACAAAAATGGCAGTAGTATCGTTGGAAAATAATATTAAACTATATAGTTCAGAATTATTTCAAGCACTATTAAAAGCCTCTAATTATAAATTGGATGAGCGTATTGCTCAGACTGTTGCAGAAGGCTATGCTCGTAATCTAGATTATTCTGATCCTGAACTGATGCATGTTGGTGTAACTTCGGTTGCTAACAACCTGCTTACAAAAATTAAACAAGAGTATTTTATTGTATAGTATTTTGAAAAGCCACCGAAAAAGGAATTACTCTTTAAGGTGGCTTTTTTAGAAGTAAAGTTTAGGCTAGAAAAACAACAAACAACGCACCAATTTTGGTGCGTTCTGCTTTTTTATGCTATAATGGAATTATAAACATAAAGGAGTTTGCCATGATTGGAAAGAACATAAAATCCTTACGTAAAACACATGACTTAACACAAGACGACTTTGCCCGAATTGTAGGAATTTCTCGAAATAGCTTGAGCCGGTATGAAAATGGAACGAGTTCAGTCTCTACGGAACTAATAGACATCATTTGTCAGAAGTTTAATGTATCTTATGTCGATATTGTAGGAGAAGATAAAATGCTCAATCCTGTTGAAGATTATGAATTGACTTTAAAAATTGAAATTGTGAAAGAAAGAGGAGCTAATCTATTATCACGACTCTATCGTTATCAAGATAGTCAGAGAATTAGCATTGGTGATGAATCTAATCCTTGGATTTTAATGAGTGATGATCTATCTGACTTGATTCATACGAATATCTATCTAGTAGAAACTTTTGATGAAATAGAGAGATATATCGGCTATTTGGATGGAATTGAACGTATGTTAGAGATATCTGAAAAACGGATGGTAGCCTAGTGGAAATCCAAGATTATACTGGTAGTGAATTCAAACATGCTCTAGCACGGAACCTTCGCTCGCTGATAAGAGGAAAAAAGTCCAGTAAACAACCTATAGCGATTCTGCTTGGAGGGCAAAGTGGTGCCGGTAAGACTACAATTCATCGTATTAAACAGAAAGAATTTCAAGGAAATATTGTTATCATAGATGGTGATAGTTTTCATTCTCAGCATCCACACTATTTAGAACTGCAGCAAGAATATGGCAAAGATAGTGTTGAATACACCAAAGATTTTGCAGGGAAAATGGTAGAGTCTTTAGTAACCGAATTGAGTCATTGGGGATACAATCTTTTGATAGAGGGAACCTTACGAACAATTGATGTTCCAAAGAAAACAGCACAACTCTTGAAAAATAAGGGATATGAAGTACAATTAGCCTTAATTGCAACAAAGCCTAAGCTATCCTATCTAAGCACTCTTATTCGATACGAAGAACTGTACGCTATCAATCCAAATCAAGCACGCGCAACTCCAAAAGAACATCATGATTTCATTGTAAATCATCTAGTTGATAATACCCGACAGTTGGAAGAACTAGCTATCTTTGAAAGAATTCAAATTTATCAACGAGATAGAAGTTGTGTACATGATTCAAGAGAAGATAAAATTTCAGCAGCAGATATTCTTCAAGAGTTACTGTTTGGGGAGTGGAGTCAGGTAGAGAAAGAGATGCTTAAATCTGGAGAAGAAAGATTTAAAGATTTAACTAATTGAAATAGTTGTTAGAACACAAATTTTAAAATATAGTCTACTTATAACTTTTGTTAGTTGTTTAATTAAGGTGGGCGAAAATTTTTTAGAACCAAAAAACGCATAATCTCAGGTGTTGAAAAACTTGAAATTATGCGTTTTCTTGTGGGAAGATTTACTCCATTTTCTTCAGGAATTGAGATTTTGCCCATCTCTTTTTATTATATTTAAGGATATTTGAAAGATATATTTTAGAAAAACAATTATGGAGTTCTTAAATACAGAATATATTATAAATGCTGATTCAAAGTGAAGTTTTATATGTTTTTTGATTTTGTTGAGCATAAAATCTATTAACTAAATTCGAACTACAAAAATTAATTTTAGATGAACTAAACTGTAGGCTTTGGAAAGTTCTCTTATTCGATTTCAGAATGAATCGCTGATACAGGATTAAAAGAACTAAGTATTTCTTTTTGTTTTGAATGAGATACGTGAGTATAGATTTGTGTGATTGATATAGAACTGTGTCCAAGAATTTGTTGAATGTATCGAATATCTACATCATTATCTAGAAGCATTGTCGCAAAGCTATGTCTAAACATATGTGGTGTAATAGTTTTAGATAAGCTATTTTGTTCAACGATTCTCTTTATAACTAAACGTACACTTTGCTCTGACAATGGTTTAAGAGAATGTTTCCCTGGAAACAAGAAATCATTTGATTCATTTCTTGTTTTATTTATATATGTTTCTAATAAATTGAATGTTTTTTGATCTCCTAAAAATAGGATACGTTCTTTCTTACCCTTTCCTATAATATGGAGTGTCTTATTGGAAAGATTAATATCTTTGAGATGAATATGGCAAAGTTCAGAAATTCTGATGCCTGTTGAAAGTAAAAGTGAAATAATTAGTAGATTTCTTTCAGCGTGTTGTTTTTGATAATCAGTTTTAGATAGAGCTACTCTCTGCTCTAAATATAAAAAAATACTTTTCAGAATGTCATACGGAATCGTTTTAGGCAATATTTTTTCAGTTCTAAATTGAAAACGCAATTGATTGAAGGGGTTCTCTTCAATTATGTTCTGGTATTTTAGATAGTTATAAAACACCTTCATACAAGCAATTTTTCTTCTTAATGTATTCGTTTTTATGTTAGATTGTGTCAAGTGTTCTATATAGGATTCGACATTATCATAGTCTGAGTTATAAAATTGCATAAGATCATTCTTATAAGCGCGAATTGTGTGTGAACTCAAACGCTTATGAGTTTTGCAATAATCTAAGTAAGTAGAAATAAGTTTATAATCCATAAAAATCTCCTTTATCAATAATCATGCTATTATAAACCTATTTGGGTGCTTTGTATAGCGATAATAAATAGTTATCGGTAGGAGAGATATATTTTGGATAGAAAAAGTTTTATTACAAAAATAAGTGACTCTTTTAATGATGGAGAATTATCATTATTTTTAGGTGCAGGAAGTAGTTTAGATGCT